>JACOSX010000173.1 GCA_016178625.1 Ignavibacteria bacterium | reverse complement strand
GCGTCCCTCTTGCACATGATAGCCGCTAGAATCCTCGAAGGATAATGGAATGCTGCCTGTAAGGGCAGTCGGGATGGTAAATTGGATCGTCCACCGGGAGCCTGAATCCGCTACGATTTCAAAGACCATTGGCCCTCCCGCTTTTCCACTGTCTGCCGGTGTTATAGGATACTGCGAAGCGGGGTTCGGATCGACTCTGTAGGAAACTCCTCGACGCACGTCGACGATGTTGCTGGGTGTGCTGGTGAGGGTTTGGCAAAGTGAGACGGCGGGATATACTGTCAGTGTAACAAACAATACGGTAAATCTACTGAACATCTTTTGCCTCACGTGAATCTGTGAAAATCAGAACCTCCATGAATAATGTATTAACTCTCCCCATGAATGTCAATACGGCATCGATGAAAACGAAAACAAAAAGCCGGTCAGCTTTCTGACCGGCTCCTACTCAACGCTCGTGAGGTCATCACTCCACAGGCTTAATATAGAAACATCGGTTTGCCGAGGAGGTGTCCTACTTTGGGTCGATAATTCTCGATATCGTACAGCTCATCAACATCGACACGCTTCTTACCCTCAGTGATGATGTTGGCGGAAACGGTTGTATACTTGCCGTCGCGCAACGCAACCATTCTGCCGGATTGTTTTTTGAGCAAGAGATCGGTTGCGAGGTAACCGTAACTTGTCGAGACCATCAGGTCCAGCGCGTCGGGAGCGCCACTGCGCATCAGATATGCAAGCTGCTGGTAGACAGTTCGTATTCCCGACCGCTTCTCAATCTCGTGCGCAACATAATCTCCCACTCCACCCAGTTTCTTGTGACCATATGCGTCTGCTTCACCGGTCATCATCATCTCTCCACCGATCGGCTTTGCACCTTCTGAGATGGTCATGACTGCATACTTGCTCGGGTTAAGATTCCGGTCATCGGCCAAGAGTTTAACAAGTTTCTCAACATCGAAATCAACTTCGGAAATTATTGCCCGATCCACACCGGCGAGGTATGCCGAGATGAGTGATGTTTCACCAGAGTATCGCCCGAAAAGCTCCACAACCGCGATCCTCTCATGCGAACCCGTTGGAGTACGGAGAGCATGAATGAACTCAACACTCCTCGTTACTGCGGTCGAGAATCCAATGCAATAGTCCGTTCCATGGACATCGTTGTCCATTGTCTTTGGGATGCAGACGATCGGAAATCCTTCCTTATGAAGGCGCACAGCGTAACTGAGGGTGTCATCGCCGCCAATGGCAATCAACGCGTTCACGCCGAGATGGTCCAGTACTCGAAGAACATGCTTGGTGCAATCGACCGGTTTCTCGCCTTCCGTTTGAATTGACCCTTTGAGAAAATCGGGAACTTCCTTTGGCTTCACCTTCCCCGGATTTGTGCGCGATGTGTGAAGGTAAGTCCCCCCCGTCCGATCGATGGTACGAGTGTTTGCTTTGGTGAGGGGGATGATGTTCTTATCATATGTTTGTTGATCGTCCGGATTGAAGTAGAGCACGCCTGCCCAGCCGCATCGGAAGCCGAGCATTTCATTGCCTTCATCTGTTGCACGGTGCACCGCTGCTTTGATGCATGGATTTAACCCGGGGACATCGCCTCCACCAGTGAGTATTCCAAATTTCATAAGTCATATTATTATGATGAAGAGAATAGTCTTTCTGTGGCTTGTAATTTACGAAAAATCATTTCATAAATCAACGGTAATACCTTCCGGGTGCTGACTCACTTTGAGAAATCACAGCGGGCACGGACTATTTGCCGAAGGCATCCCTTTGGGACCGTGACCGAATCCTGTGCTTGTGTCACGGTGTGGACTCCCGCTTTTCAGCGGGACAGGCTGTGACACGTGTGAAACTGAAAGAGTACGACATCGCGCAGAGAAAAACTGCCTCTTGCATTTTGCAGAAACTCTCTGTAATTTCCGACTATTCATCATGAACCGTTCTATAGATTTTATCGTATTCTAAAGGTAGTATAGAGTTGCAAGAACTGATAGCAATATTAGCTGCATTGTTTCGATCACCTCAACGCGATGCAGAGGACATAGCAATGATTCAAAAAATCAAACAGAATCAGGAGTCTGCATTGTCGGAACTGTACGATCGGTACGGACAGTTGCTCTATAGTTTTGTGATGCGCATGCTTCGTTCGGTGGAGGATGCAGAGGACATCGTACAGGATGTCTTCCTTCAGGTTTGGAATAAGGCAGACTCCTATGAACAAACCAAGGGAACGGTCTATACCTGGTTGGTAACGATGACAAGAAATCGTGCGATTGATCGCTTGCGCTCGAAAGGGTATAAGAAGCATAGTCGTGAGATTGATATCAATAGCCTCATCATGGTTGCTGATGAGGTGCCTTCTAACCCTCACACCAAAACGGTGGCGAACGAATCACAACAGATGGTGGCAGGTGCGTTGAAGCAATTGAGTGTCGATCAACAACAGGTTCTCGCGCTTGCGTATTACGAAGGGTATAGTCAATCGGAGATAGCGGCAAAACTGAATGTCCCGCTTGGCACGGTGAAATCCCGCATGCGAAAAGGATTGATGACTATGCGCTCATGGCTACAGGAGAAGATGTAAACGATGGCTGTGCACGATGAAACATATTTAGATTCCTGTGCGGCATACGCGCTCGGTGCGTTGGATGGTGATGATCTGCACGAATTCCAAGCGCATCTTAACGCCGGATGTAACATCTGCGTGAGTCAGCTTGAGGCGCTGAAGGAAACAGCGGGGTTGCTGCCTGCCGCGTTGCCCCAGATCCATGCAGCCCCTGAGTTGAAAGAGCGCATCATGTTTGCCGCCCGACTATCGCAGGTTGCGAGGGCGCAGATTAAAGAGCGGGAAGAGAAATATCTCGAGAGTGTCCCTGTTCCGAAGGAAGAGCCTCGAGTTGAGAAACAACGTAAACCGTGGCTCGCATTCGGTCTTGCATTTGCGTCTCTGGTGATTATCGTTGGCAGCGGCTTGTATGTCAATTCACTCTTCCAGGTGATCGATGATCAGCAGGTATATATCAATACTCAACAGAAACATATTACGTTGCTCAAGACAGAGATTGAGAGAAAAGATGCAATTTTAAAAGTTCTGGAGTCCAGGCGTATCGATGTTGTCACGATGGATGGTCTGACAGTCAATCCTGTCGGCTACGGGAAAATCATTTGGGACCCAGACAAGAAAGTTGCTATTTTGCAGGTTTCCAAACTTCCTGCAGTTCCAAAAGACAAAGACTATCAATTGTGGGTCATCAAAAAGCAGAAACCCATTAGCGCGGGAGTTTTTGCTGTAACGGATCAGCGCGAGGCTGAAAGTTTCTTCAAGGTTCAATTGCTTGAAGTGGGAGAACGGTCGGAGGTCGATGCATTTGCAGTGACACTCGAACCCAAAGGCGGCGTGCCCCAGCCGACAGGTGACATGTACTTGTTGGGAAAAACCTCAACAAAATAACATTCATTCGAACGATCCCGTCTTACTTTACAAGTACCATTTTCTTCACACTCACAAACGAAGTCGCGGGCGTGTCAGCATCATCCTGCACGATCTCATCAGCAATAATCCGATAGAAATATACACCCGAGGCGAGATGACTGGCGTTGAGTTCAACTTCCTGAGACCCATCCTCCATCACCTCATGATCCAGTAATCGCTCGACTTCCTGACCGAGAATGTTGTACATGCTTAACGTCACCGATGAAGGGTTTGGGAGATCGAATTTAATCGTTGTGGTGGGATTGAATGGATTGGGATAATTCTGATACAGCGCGTACGTTGCGGGCAGATCCGTTATCCGGACCGACGTGGAAATGATGCGCTCGGGGATAACATTCGGGTTTGCGCGTAGGTAGGGAGTCTCGATGAGCGGATGAGTGCCTCTCAGGTTTAGCTGGTTGGCAAATGAAATCGTGTCCAGCGGCCCTTCGAATGCGCAATTGATTTTTTGGATGGCGCTATCCAGCTGTCGAAAGGTAATCGAATCCGTGAATGTATGCAGCCCTGCGTCATAATATCCCATCATCAAGGAATCCGCAAAGGTGGCAATATCTTTAATCATCATCGCGTTCCAAGGGTTGCCTGAGTTATCATCGTAGATCAATTCGCCGAATCCCACTGGTGTTATTCCGAGGACGCTCATCGTGATATTCAGGTTCAATGCGATCATGTCGGAGAGAAGGGTGTTGTTATTCTTGCTCGGCGGCATTGTTCTCTGTTGTTTGACAATCGGCTTATGGCTTGATGTATATCGATCGAAACCGTAAGGATCGCCTGTATGCAAGCCTGTTTTATCGCGCAACGATTTGAGAACGTCGGTGTAGAGCGGAGCGAGCAGCCAGCCATAGAATTTTGAGCTGTCCGTCCCGACGCTGCGGTTTTTCCCCACCAAGAGGCCGTTTGTCGAACCAAAGCCACCGTCAGCGAATGCCTCATACAACCCATTGATGCGATTGGGCATCGGAAGTTTACGGACACTCGTGACACCTGCATCGTGCCTGGAGCTACCCACCTGTATGTTGTTCCTCGTCCAATAATACTTTGTGATCTTTTGATCTCTTGTTGTCCTTGCAAATCCGAAGACGTGGACTGAATCGTGCGCATTGAGGGAGGGAACGAAGACAAAATTCCACAACTTACCTTTCGGGTCACTCGTCGACCTCGTTGATGGTGGAACAGTGTAGAACGGGAAACCTGTGTCAACTCCCGCACTAAACTCGACGTGGAGGTCTGTGATATTTGATGAATCGCATTGCACCCCGAGGGTGAAAGATATCTTATTGGCTTTCCGCCGTACGAGTTTGCCGATCCTTCCCTTCTCATCCACGGAAAGTGCAATGCTATCCGCCTTGAAGCTGCGGAAGGGTGCACTGTAGATCGGCGGGGCATTGATGAAGTCAATGATTGCATTCTGACCATCGGCAAGTGTGACACTGACCATTGGCGATGTGGTCGATGTCTGTAGGCTGTTATTGACATACCCAAGATGGATCCATCCAGCGCTGTCAGCCTCGACGGCATAATACTGATCATCGGGAAGGTTACTCGATGAAATTGAAGGGGCATCGTTGGCAGCCACGACAGGACCATCGATGGTGCCTCTGCGAATTTCGAGATGCCAGCTTTTTGTTACGCGATCGTTTGTTGTGCTCAGCCTTCCGTCATTGTCTTGAAACTTCCTCACAACAAGAGTATTTCCGCGGAAGTTCACGAAGTCAACTGTTACGCCCTTTCCGTTTGAAACTACAATGCTCACAGTATTAGCCGTACTTGCAGTGGCAGATCCATCAATGGTATATCCCAAATGTGTCCACCCGCCGCTATCACTTTCGACAACATAGTAGATGCCATCACCGAGACTGTTTGCAGAGAGGGTATTAACATTTCCACTTGCCACAACTGGACCGTGGAGAGAATCTTTGCGTACTTCGAGGTGCCATGTTTGTAACGTGCGATCATCGGACGTAGAAAGCTGTCCGTCGGCATCCCTCAACTTACGAACGGTGATTGAATTCGGTTGGAAGTTCAGGAAGGTATCGTTGACAGCGGAATTGCCGATGACAAGTGTATCGTAGCGCGTATGATTGCCATTCAAACGGGTCCACGAAGCACCACTATCCGCCTCACATGCGATATATGTTCCCGACTGAGATACAGTCGTGGAGAGATGACCCGAATCGGAGGAAGCGACCAACGTCCCGATCGAGATCGAGTCGAGATACAATGAAAGCTTCCAACCTTTCCGAATCTGATCGTCTCGTGACTGGGGGTCACCATCAGAGTCTTTGAATTTCACGATATTCACGGAGATGATACCGGCCCCGTTCACAATCACGGAGTCGGGGGAAGTCGGACCATCGTGAGTGAAGATGACGTGCCCGCTCTGTGTTCCCAAACTCGTCGGGTGGAAGGTTACGAAAAATCTCTGGCTTGCAGAGGGTGTGATCACACCACTGGTCGGTGTTACTGAAAATTTATCATTTGTCGATATCGTCGATGAGATATTCAGTGTTGCCGCGCCCGTGTTCGTTACGGTGATGCTATCAGTTCGTGTGAGATCGACAAAAACATCAAAGAAAGAAAGTATCTGTGTGCTGCTTGAGAATTCTGAGACCACTCCGGTGCCAGACAGTGAGATTGTGTGTGGGCTACCGCCGGCGTTATCAATAATCGTGACAGTTCCTGTGCGTGCCCCAGTTGTCGATGGTGAAAATGTGACATCGATGAAACACGAAGAATCAGGATCCAACGTCGCCGGGAAGGTCGGGCACGTATTCACCTCATTGAAGTCACCACTGGCAGCGATACTGAAGATACTGAGCGGTTGACCGCCGATGTTCTTCAACGTCACTGTTTGTGTTCCACTTGTTGTGTTTACGCGTTGATTGCCAAAGTCTAATGATGTTGACGACAAAGAGACGATTGGAGGAACTGCGACAGTGTTTCGCAAGATGGAGATAACATTTGCTCCATGAGGTATTCCTTCGTTTGCGACGAGAAGGTCTGGTTTTCCATCACCATCAAGATCCCCGATCACTACATCACGGGGTTTCGTTCCTGTCGTAAAGTCTACGTGGGTGTTGAAGGAGATGCTGCCGCTTGTGCTTGCATTCTTCAGCACGGAGAGGTTGTTATCGAGCCGATTACAAACGACAATGTCCGGTTTTCCATCCCCGTCAGCATCACCGATCGGCGAGAAGCGAGAACCTGCACCTGTAGAGTAATCGACTTTTGTGTCGAACGAAATAACCCCAGTCGAGCTGAGGTTGTGCAGAACGGACACTGAACCGCTTCCTTCATTCGGGGTTACGACATCCGGTTTCCCATCTGCGTCGAGATCGCCTATCGCGAGGCTGAAAGGATTTGTTGCCGTAGCGAAATCGACTCTTGAATCAAACGAACCACTTGTGATTGCTCCACCGCTGAAGAGATTTCGCAAGACCGAGACTGTGTTGCTTCCCCAGTTAGCTGAGACAAGGTCGACCTTGCCGTCACCGTCGATGTCGGCAACTTCCACGAAAGGATCAGCGCCTGTTGTGAAATTTACTCGCGGAGCAAATGATCCGCTGGTGATGCTGCCTGGTGTGCTCGTATTCTCAAACACAGAAATATTTCCACCGACGTCGTTTGCAACTGCAAGATCGGGTTTGCCATCGCCATTGAAATCCCCGATAGCTACATTGAATGGACCAGACCCAGGATATGTTGGAAAATCAACGTGAGGATCAAATGAGATGGCACCGCTTGTGCTTGTATTCCGAAGAACGGAAACAGATCCGTTGTTGTAGTCAGTGATCGCAATGTCGGATTTTCCGTCGCCATCAAGGTCTCCTGTCGCGATTCCAATGGGGATGTTTGCTGCTCTAAATGAAAGGGCCGGAGCAAATGAACTACTCGTGATGCTTACGGTCGTGCCGGTGTTCCGGTAGATCGAGACCGTGGTATCGAACTGGTTTGTCACAATGAGATCGGGTTTTCCGTCACCATCAAGATCAGCCAGTGCAACATTGTACGGATCTGCAGCACTGAAATCGACTTTTGGCGCGAATGAAGAAGCGTCGATCGTCTGAGTGCTGATGAACGTACTGCTAAATGGTATGAGTGAATATGCCGTAAGATTTCCTGTTGTCACACTGATGGGTGCGTATGTCGCGCCGGTCGGAACGGTCGCTGTAATGGACGTTGACGAAGATGCAGTCACAGTTGCCCTCACTGCACCGAAACGGACAATGTTGTTTGTAGGTGCTGAGTTGAAATCGGTCCCGGCTATTGCTACGGAACTACCCACGTGCCCCGAGATCGGAGAGATCGACGTAATCGTCGGTGCCTGCGCGTGTGAGACACTGCCCACAAATCCAACAGCAAGGAGAAGGATCAACAATTTGCTGGCGATAGTTCTCATGGCACAGTCATTGAGTGATGAAATTCTTTCAATAAATTTTGGATTTTCTCTCCTCTGCTGAAGGAGAAGGGGGTCGAACATACATGATGGGGCTTCGTTGGATAGCGTCAACAAGCTTCACAGCGGGAAAATCTCTTCGAAGAGTTTCGCTATCCCCGACTCCGCCATTGATATGAACTATAATAAGTAGCACAGTGTCAAAAGTCAAGGAGAAAGTCCAAAAGGTGAGGATTTCTTATGAATTACAAAGCACCCTTTACCGAACGTGAAAAGAATTCCAAGTAAAACGGGAGAAAAGAACAATACTCGGTCGCACAAAGTAATTGATCATCTTGATACCAGTTGTGATGGCGCCACAATATTCTTCCACATCAAATTCGGTCATCGTGAAGACAGATGTCACTCTTGCTTCTGAAAATATTTTGTCCTACCTTCTTTCAACATTATCAACACCATGAAAAGATCATTAGCCTACGGTATTGTTGCTTCTTGTGCATTCCTCTGGTGTGCATCGATTCTTCTGACGCCGATGATCGCGTCGATCGAAGATCATTCTGGATCGGTTTCCCATGTGATGTATACATTCTTCTCACCGATCTGTCACCAATACGATTCACGATCGCTACACATCTTCGGGCATAAAACTCCTGTGTGCGTACGTTGCCTGTCAATCTATATCGGATTCTTCATTGGGGTATTGGTCTTTCCGCTTTTCAAGAATAAACCCGTTTTACATGTTCATCGGTGGTGGGCGATTGCACTTCTGCCCATGGTTCTTGATGTTCTTGCAGATCTCCTGGGGTTTCACTCAGGTACATTGGCAACAAGGATGGCGACGGGATTGTTATTCGGGGTGATCGCTGGTTGCATTATGCTTCCAGCGCTCACGGAAGCAATTTCAGAATATGTTTTCCACCGACAACATCATCAAGGAGTCTCCTATGAACCCGAAGCCAGATAAATTCCTTCCCGGAGTATACGGCGGTATCATCATGGCTGTGATCTCGACTATCCCATTTCTGAATTTAGTCAACTGCCTCTGTTGTGCCGGTATCCTGTTCGGCGGTCTGATGGCAGTCTATTTTTACAAAAACAATTTCACACCAGACACTCCGCCGTTCACTGCCGGTGATTGTATGGCAGTCGGTGCCATCGCCGGAGTTGTAAGCGCGGTCGTCGGTACGTTTCTCTCGTTGGCGTTTATCTCAATGTTCGGCAACGTTGTCGGTGAATATATTCTTGAGGTCTTGCGTAATTCGAATCTCCACATACCAGATGAATCTCTTGAACAGATTGAAGAGATGGTGAGTGGAAAGGGCAGCACAGTGTTTCTCATCTTCCTTGAATTTGGTCAGCACCTCCTCCTTGACACAATCTTCGGTCTCCTCGGTGGATTGATCGGTTACAGCATCTTCAAACCAAGAGTGACGACGATGCCTCCTCCATCGATGCCTCCACCGTCAACGGCGGCAATGTAGAGTGGATGTTATTTACGTGCCAAAGTTAGCAGCGTGGTATCTGAGAGATGTCGCCCGCTGCATTATCCTACTGACATGCTTTCAGTCCACTGCCTCCATGGTGAGCCTTTCCCAAGAAAAGGAAAAGTCGCGCTTTGAGATCACCGCGCATCGAATCAAGTTGCACATCTTTCCATTGTCCAACGGAATTGAAGTCATTGACACGCTTTCCATCCATCTGACTGCCAACGATGTTGAGCACATCAGGATTGGAATGCTCCCTGTTTACAAGATTGATTACCTCACGATCAACGGGAAGAAATCCGACTTCAAGACCGAGAGGGATGTTATTCAGCTTGAACATATACCTTCCGACTCATTATTCCAAGTTGTGATTCGCTACTCCGGGCATCTCGCCTTCCACTCGGAGTTTTCATTGCTATCGAAAGACCAAGCGGTGTTGCGCGAGGAAGAGATCCTTCCACATGGACCACACGCATTGGGATTTGTGAGATCCACGATTATTGTGCCGAAGGAGTGGAAAGCGATTTCTGTTGGCAGGCTCGTCGCGCACGACACAACTGCAGATTCGTCGACGTATGTGTGGGAATTCGATCAGCCGATTCCGAACATCGGTTGGATTTGTGCCGGAAAGTTTTGGAGTGAAGAGAGAACTGATGGAAATCCCCCGATCGCTGTGCATTTGTTTGAAGACGATTCAAATTCTGCCGCGGGCATCCTCTCTCTCACAAAAGACGTGGTCGGATTCTACAGTGCGAAATTTACTCAGTACAGGTTTCCCTGGTTAAGCATTGTTGAAGTGGAAGATTGGGTTGCGGGAAGAAATGTTCTCGCAATTGCCGTTCCCGGATTTATCATGGTCAAGAAGCTCGCCTTCACGACAGAGGATAGATTCAACAAAGCGCTATCGGTATTGCCACATGAAATAGCTCATCAGTGGTGGCCCGCCACTGTGTTTGTCGAAGACCAGGATGCCGCGTTCCTTTCCGAAGGGATGTGTGAATATTCTGCGCTGCTCTATAATGAATCCCGTGGAACGGCGACCCTCCGGGATTCTTTGAGTCATCATCCATTCCTGCGGTCACTGATAATGCGGATTCAGCAGGGGAAAGACGTCCCTCTTCAGCAAAAGGCTGACCTGCGCGCGTTGCCCACCCATTATCTCAAAGCTTCGTACGTCCATAACATGCTGAGACATCTCGTCGGTGATAGTACCTTCTTCCAGCTCTATCATGAATATGCACATCGATTCGGGAAAACAACCGCTCATCTCTCAGACTTCGAACACCTTGCGGAAGAACTCTCTGGCAAGAAATTAGGCTGGTTCTTCGATCAATGGGTGAAGAACCGCGGCATCCCGCGACTCAAGATTTACAATGTCAAATCTGTTCTGAAAGAGAACACTTGGGTCACACGCGGCCGTGTGAGATTGGTCGGATACGATAAGTACACAACGTTGACATCGGTAGGAGTGGAAACTCCTCAAGGTATTAAGCAAACTACCGTGTGGCTCGGCACTGATAGTAGCGGAGTGTTCCATAACGACGTCCCATTCGAGATCAGCTCGGAGACCAAACCTACGCGCGCAATCCTCGATCCTCGGGGCGACTTCCTTAAGATTCAAAAACTACCGCCTAAATTCGGAGATCTTCGCGAACCTGCCGATGGGCTGATGATTGTCGGAACCCAACAACACGCCGATCATCTCCTTCATCTTGCGAGGAAGGATTCTGTGGAGATGGAGAAGTCATGGTGGTCGATCTCGATAAGATATGATACGGCGATAACGCTTGGCGATCTCCAGCGAGAGCGAGTCTTTCTCTACGGCAAAGCGTCGGAGAATCGTGTGGTCGCCGATCTCGAGAAAAAATTTCCCCTCGGTTTTCGTGGTGATTCTGTTGTAGTGAAAGGCGAAACAGTCTGTGACAGCACCCTTGCCTTGCTCCAGGTTATTGAGAACCCTTACATCGCCGATGGCATGCTTGGTTGGATTGCCCCGCTGAGTGAGCATGCGGAACCTGAGTTGTTGCCGTATGATAATTCCTGGACGCTTGTGAGAGGGAAAGATGAGATCGTATCAGGGACATGGGAGGTCAAAGATGATGATTTAGTTGTGGATGTCAAATAATGCATTGCAGGAAATTTGACAGCATGAAGATTTTTTCCCTTATTACCCTGAACTCAGGTGTCTCTTACAGGATCTGATTGTGAAAAACCTCCCCTTCGTTTGGTGCTTCGTGGTGATGATGCGGTTTTTTCTGTTCGTCCTCGGTGGAGAAGCCGCCGCACAGATTCTTCCATTCCATTCCTACACAGTCAAGGATGGACTCATCTCTAATAATATCAACACGATCTATCAGGATTCACGAGGCTACATGTGGTTCGGAACCACGGACGGCATCAGTGTCTTCGATGGGCACACATTCACGAACTATTCAACTCACGATGGTCTTCCGGAGAACTTCATCGACGACATGTTCGAGGATCGCACTTCTCCCGGCACGATGTGGATCCTTACTGGGCAGCGCATCTGTAAATTCACAAATGGAGGGTTCTTCACATACAAGCTTCAGAGTTCTTCTGTCGGTTCAATGTATCAGGATCGCGAGGGTGTGGTCTGGTGTGGTACCTATCATGGCGTAATCAAGATCAAGGGCGACGAGATTACTTCCTTCCGACCGGACATTCTGAACCCTGGAATCGGACATATTGCTGAAGTCGATGACTCTCTTCTCTGGTTCGCAGCCGAGGACCATCGTCTTGTCTCTTATTCACGAGCCACTCAGACCTTTACGTCCATTGATATACGTTCGTATGGTAAGGGAGCAGTTTGGTCAATGCTTGGTGATCACCAAGGAAATTTGTGGGTGGGAATGGGTGAACATTATGTGTTGCGTATTCGTGGCAGGGATGTTGTCACGTCACGGACGTTCTCAGGGTCAACAACCTGGCTAACTCACGATGGAAACGGCACGCTGTGGGCCGGCGGCTACGAAGGAATTTCGAGTATTCCGATCGATCAATTCGAATCGGCACCGTACATAACGTACACGACGATGAACGGCCTGCCTGAGAATACGGTCCGCTCCATCTATGTGGATCGTGAACAGAACCTCTGGGTAGGTGGACGAGATAGAGGAATCGCAAAGCTCTCATCATCTCGTACGGTCAAGTTTGCAATCGGCGAACCATCGGAGTTTAGCTTATCCCATGATCTCCAGTATGCTGCGTCGGATAACAATAACCATATCTGGGTGTTTACGGAGAACGGTCTACAAGAAATCTGGAGGGATCAGTATGGACGGTGGCAACAATTTACTCACATCTCCGGCCAGGCGATACAAAAAAAATGGGTTCCGTGGTTTCTGTATATTTCACATTCTAAATTATGGATTGCGCGGATATATTTGAACACAACACCGTCTCTGTATCACCCAGAATGCTATGCCATAACGCCAGATTCCCTCGACGGACATTCTCACCTCACAGTTGAAGACGTGGTCACACCCAAGTTTCCACCTTCTGAGGCTTTGTCTTTTATGGTAGGCAATGACGGGATGGCCTGGCAGTCTTTTGGGATGACGGGTATCGTCTCCTGGGATCCGACTCAGAAGCCTGCTGCCTTACGCATCTTCGGGGAGAAAGACGGTGTTCCAACTAATTACGTACGCACCCTCTGCCAGGATCACATCGGCAATGTTTGGGGAGGGAGCCTCCAAGATGGGTTGGTGAGAGTGTCTCCTAACGCTACTCCTGGCAGTCGCGTAAAACGCTACACACCTGCCAACGGCTTGCCTGACTGGGGCATCTGGTCGATCATGGAAGATCGGTTGGGAGAGATTCTCGTCGGCACAAGTCATGGTGGACTTGCCATCATTCAAGGTGATTCGATACGAACGATCTCCATTAAAGAAGGTCTGCCGAGCAATACTGTCTATTGCCTGACAGAAGACTCATCCGGGAGACTCTGGCTTGGCACCCAAATTGGGATGGTGTGCGAAGATTCACCAGGATCAAAAAGATTTCTGAAAAACCAGGCATTCATAGGATCTGGCGTCCACTGCTGTGGAACGACAAAAGATGGACTTGTTTGGTTCGTTACACCTACGGATCTCTGGATCTACGATTACATCCATGATGCAAAGGATACAATCCCACCTCCTGCCTACATCACGGGGATAAAAGTCAATGGCAATGTTCAAGCACAACAATCGGATCTCCAATTATCACACGAGGAAAGCAACTGCGAGATCGATTTCATCGGCATCAGCTTCCGCGACGAGCGAGCGATACGATATCAATATCGCTTGCTCGGTGTCGACAAGGGGTGGCAACCGGTCACAAGTCTGAACTCAGTCACGTATGCCTCGCTGCTGCCGGGATCGTACCGCTTCGAGGTAAAAGCAATCAACGTGGATGGTATCGAGAGTGTTTTGCCTGCCTCGCTCACGTTCACAATTGTTCCCCCCTTCTGGCAGCGATGGTGGTTTATTACTATGGCGCTCCTCATCGTCATTGCAACAACAGCACTCATTATTAAAGTTCGTGTGCATCGACTCCTTGAGATCGAGCGGATTCGCTCTCGCATTGCAACAGATCTTCACGACGACATCGGCGCGAGTCTTACACGCATCTCATTGACAAGCTCGATCGCACAGGAGGAACTACAACGAATATCTTCTCACGACAACAACGAGACGAACAAATTAATCTCTTTCTTGAGTGAGATAGGAACAAGTTCCCGTGACCTGATCGATTCGATGAGCGACATCGTTTGGTCGGTAGATCCGAAGAAAGATTCATTTGATGATCTGACGCTTCGCATCAAGAACTATCTGGGAAAAACGTTGGATATCAAAGGAATCGAATACGACATTGACATCGACCCCGAGCTCTCTGAGCTTCGGCTGCCGTTGGAGATGAAGCGTAATCTGTATCTTATCTTCAAGGAAGGGCTGAACAACGTTGTGCGTCATTCCGGGGCTGCCCACGTTACTGTCAGTCTTCGCAGGGTCAATGGTACGCTCATGATGTCAGTGGAAGATAACGGTAAAGGATTTAAACCGGAGGACTCCCGCTCGGGCAACGGCTTGAAGAATATGCAGCTACGCGGCGTGTCGCTGAAGGGAGTTTTCCAGCTTCACTCAACTCCCGGTGCTGGAACGAGAATTCTTGTTAAACTGAAATTACCCTAATCAGGGTATTGTTTAAGATATGCAGACTTCGTAAACTACAAAACCCTCTCCCCTTTCGTCCCCTCTCCCAATTTGGGAGAGGAGATTGTAGGGTGAGGATAATTTCCCCATGAAACCCACAGTTTCGACAGCGAACAGAGATGAAGGAAGTTCTGTAGCAGCAATCCGCGTTGTTATCGTTGAAGATGACGAAAAGATTCGGAACGCATATGTTCAAATCCTCGAATTTGCGGACGGTTTAGAATGCGTAGGGGCGTTCGAGTCGTGTGAGGCGGCGTTGAAGCAGCTTGATGATATTCTTCCCGATGTTATTCTGATGGACATCCAACTCCCCGGTATGTCAGGCATCGAAGGTGTCAAACATATTAAAGAGCTGCACCCGTCGATCGAGATTATCATGTTCACGATTTATGATGATGATGAAAGAATCTTCCAGTCGCTCTGTGCTGGTGCTTCCGGATACTTGCTAAAAAGTGCCCAGCCGGAGGAGATTATCCAAGCGTTCAGACAAATCCGCAGCGGTGCGCCAATGAGCGCCTCGATTGCCCGACGAGTGCTGAACCTCGTACGTCAACAATCGCCTGCCTCACCCGAGCAGTTCCAGCTTACGGACCGTGAGCTCGACATTCTTCGGTGCCTTGTCGACGGATTGAGCGACAAACGCATGGCCGATAAACTTTTCATCAGTCCTCAGACAGTGCATTCCCATATCAAACGGATTTACCAAAAATTACAGGTTCACTCCAAATCAGAAGCAGTTTCGAAGGCGTTGAGAAGTAAGTTGTTCTAGGAGAATCCTGGTAGGCGCAATCTTTAGGTGGCGATACGCTGGAAGCCACAGAATATCGTCTGGGGTTTTCCCCTCCCACAATCCCAAATCCCCTCGACGAGTCGAGTCGTAGACAATCCGCAATCAATAAAATTGCCCTCTTTAGGGGATTGATAGTATACCCATTTTGTCTTTAATTGATTCAATTCAGAATGCAAAACACATTCATTGTTTTTCACTCTCAGGGGCATTGTTATGAAAAGAATTATAAGCACTATAGTAGGCTGTCTAATGTTGTTTGTTGTCCAACACTTGTACGGACAAATCCCTACCAATATGTCTTATCAAGGATTACTGACAACGTCAGGAGGTACACCTGTTGCTGACGGCGTCTATTCGATGCAATTCAATCTGTACGATTCACTTGCAGGGGGAAGCTCGCAATGGAGTCAGACGATTGGCTCGGTGAGCGTGCAGCGAGGAACGTTCGGTGTTATTCTCAGTGCACTCACCATTCCATTCAATAAGACGTACTACCTCGAAGTGAAAACAACCGCAGGTCCTGTCGGTCCATCATATCCGTTAACATTCTCTCCTCGCTCAGAGTTGACGAGTGCGCCGTATGCATTGCGCGCAAAGGTCGCGGATAGCCTCGCTGGAGGTGGTGGAAATGGAATGCAAGGCATACAAAACTCGAACAATACACTCGACATAACTAATCCTAACGGACCTACTGCAACAATCAATGTGAAAAATCAAGGCATCAACACAGCTCAGCTCGCTGATAGCGCTGTGACATCTGCAAAGATATTGAACGGCACAATCCAACGTGCAGACGTGCAAGCGACATTTAAGGCTCCTTATGCAGACACATCCGATTATGCAAAGGCTGCTCCACCCGCTGGGAATGCCGGCGGTGATTTGAGCGGAAGCTATCCTAATCCGACCGTTGGTAACGGTAAGGTTGTCAAGAGCATCAACACACTCAAAGATAGCGTGACGCTGGCGGCCGGAGCGAACGTGACCATAACGCCAAGTGGAAATACACTCACGATTGCAGCCGCAAGCGGTAACGGAGTGTATCTCCCGCTTGCTGGCGGACAGATGACCGGTGCGATTACCAACACTGGCGATCCCACCATTACGATGGGGAAGGGAACCTTTGGGAGTGGAAACATCAACACAGGTGTGCAAGCATTTGTCGCGGGAAGTAATAACCGGGCAAGAGGAGCTTATGCTGTAGTAAGCGGCGGCGGTGGTGTGTCTGCGACTGATTCTAACTCTGCGACAGGTGACTATTCTACAATTGGAGGTGGGACGGGTAACACTACAAGCGGCTATTTCGCAACTGTCGGCGGCGGTGCCTTGAATACTGCTGACGGAACATATGGGGGAAGTGGTGCGGCGACGGTCGGTGGAGGATATCAGAACACCGCCAGAGGTTCCCTCGTTACACTCAGCGGCGGGTACTCCAATCTCATTGACAGTAGTATTGCAGGAACGGTGAGCGGAGGTTTCCGCAACACGGCAAAATACAATTATTCTACAGTCGGCGGCGGAGGAAGTAATAATGCGAGTGGCATCGCTGCTACAATTTCTGGAGGCTACAATCACAAAGCAAGTGGTAATTACTCATTTATTGGTGGTGGCTACCAAGACACTACCAGCGGTTTCGCTGCGACAGTTCCTGGAGGAGAGCACAACGTTGCCACAGGCGACTTTAGTTTTGCGGCGGGTATAAATGCAAAAGCACTACATAATGCGACATTTGTTTGGGCTGATAATTCGGCGGGCAATTTCGCGTCGACAAGTTTTAATCAATTTTTGATTCGGGCGGCTGGTGGCGTTGGCATCGGGACAACCAGTCCGAGCCAGCCGCTGCAAGTTGCTGGCATCGTCTATTCATCTTCTGGTGGCTTTAAATTCCCTGACGGCACAATCCAGACCAGCGCGGGGGTCGCAGGAAATTTCCTCCCACTGGCAGGAGGACAGATGACGGGAACAATCACAAACACAGGCGATCCTGCGATTACGATGGGCAAAGGAAACTTTGGCTCAGGCAATGACAACGCTGGTGCACAGGCATTCGTTGCAGGCAAAAATAACCATGCACGAGGTGATTATTCTGTTGTCAGCGGCGGCGGTGGAGCGACAGCCGCTGATTCCAACTCAGCACTTGGAGTTAACTCTAGTGTAAGTGGTGGCTTCAGGAACAGGGCAGGCGGCGGTTATGCAACAGTCGGCGGCGGTGCCTTGAACACCGCAAGCGCAGACCGTGCAACTGTCGGCGGCGGTCAGTCGAACACTGCAAGCAACCTTGATGCAACAGTCGGCGGCGGTAACTCGAACACCGCAAGCAACTTTTATGCAACTGTCGGCGGCGGTGCCTTGAATGCTGCAAATGGCCAGAGTTCAACTGTGGGCGGCGGCAACTCGAACACCGCAAGCGGGTATATTGCAATAGTCGGCGGCGGCCAGGGTAACACTGCAAGCGGCGATTGGGCAACAGTCGGTGGAGGTTTCTCGAACACCGCAAGCGGCACTGATGCAACAGTCGGCGGCGGCCAGGGTAACACAGCAAGCGGCCAATACTCAACAGTGCCAGGCGGTAGCAGTAACACTGCTGCTGGGAGCTTCTCTTTTGCCGCTGGTCAGCAAGCAAAAGCAAATCACAACGGCACGTTCGTCTGGGCAGATTCTGAGAATACAAATTTTGCATCAACCGGAGTGAATCAATTCCTCATACGTGCATCGGGCGGTGTTGGAATAGGAACAAACAGTCCCGGCGCAGCACTTGATGTGAATGGTGCGACCAAGTTAGGCAGCGGCGCTCCGGCAATCATGATGAAGAAGCTCACCGGGACGACTGCAAGCAGTGACGGCGGATCGGTGAGTATCGCACATGGAGTGGATGCTTCAAAAATACTCTCTATCGAAGTCATGGTCGAGTGGACCACGAGCTCCTATATCCCTCCACGATATCCTGTTTCTGGTTACGAGTTCTACTGGGGTTCGGGGGGCGCCAACATAAACGTTATAAACGTTTCTGGCAATTCTGGCAGCATTCTCTCGAAACCGATCAAGATTTTAATAACGTATGAACCGTAGAATCTATCGGTCAAGGCAAGTAGGAACTCATAAGACAGAGATGAGCATTGAGGAAGCGATCGTGAAACTGCTTGCGGCGGAGAAGCAGAAAGTTGGCAACAAGAATCTCGGCGAAGTACGCTAAACCCAATTTGATGTTAAGAAAGGATTTCAAATGTCAAAATTATTTACATCATCGCTCACGTGTTACTTAAGACTCATCCTCTTGATGTTGTTCTGCTTGTTGCTTGTGCAAAACACATTGGCAAACAATCCATCACGTGCACGAGCAACCCTTGCGGCCTTCAGCATCATTAACGGGCAGCCGCTCACCATTAATGTAGGTGAGGATATGTCATTCCAAGTCTTCAATTCCAACATCGTCGGTAGCGGGCAAATTTACCCGACAGATTGTCAAAGCACAGGTGATATGGGCATCCTGGTGAGAACAGGGAACGTGCTCTATGCCCCGGACTTCAATAATCATCCATGCGGCACCGGTGCAACGCCCAACAATCTCACCTATACAGCGTGGACATTAGTTTCCTTGAGCGCTGTCAGCGGAACGGGAGCGGTAAACGATCCGCTCATCGTCACCGTTATCGGTAAAGCAGGCGCTGATCTCACCTTGACGATGCAGGTCTCCTACGTCAATGGAGATAGCTGCTTCCTGAAAACCTTGATCTTTGAAAACAGCTCTCCTCTCCCGATCTCATTTGATGTTTTCTTAGCAAGCGAACCGTATCTCGATAATGCTTCTGCCCCATTTCTCGGCATCCCTTATCATCACGCACCGGAGAATTCCATTGGTCAGCGAGAATGTTATAACGGCAGATACTCTCTCTTTCACATTCCGGTCAATACACCAGCCGATGCTTATACTGCGCGCGAATATTTCGATGCTTGGCGGGAGATCAGCGCGGGGAATCTTTCTAACACGCTGTCGCCAGACTGTGGTGACAATGTAGTCGCGTTGGAGTGGCAGAACCAGCAATTACAGGCATCGAGTTCACTGACGATTCAAGTGAAGACTTGTCTTGGTGGAACTCCTTTCTGCCCACCTGTTGCTACTCTTGATAGTGTGAGCGCTCTGACTCAGCGATGGCCCGTTAGCAATTATCCCAATATCCAGGGAATGACTACTCTAAAAGGAAATACCTCTCCCAAAATCGTATACTTTACGGAGTACGATGCCAAGAAAATTGGGAAAATGGTGTTGCCACCAACTGTAACAACTTGTGATTCAGCAACCTTGACAGAGTGCGACTTACTTCCATTGGATCTCCAGCCGTTCAAAATTACTTATGCCGAGAAACCCTATAGGATCTCCGATGGCAACAAAACGTATTCGACAAATATTTGGTTCACTGATCCAACGCACAGTAAGATTTGCGGCATTGTGCCTGATAAGCCTGCAAAAGGTGTCGCAACGGTCTTTACGTACGATGTCGGGGTCTATCCACCGTGGGATATCCAATGGTACAAGCCATCCAAAGGTACGACCCTTCTTTGGTACTCTAAGCCTATGATGGCAGATCGAATCTTTGCATTGCAACCAGTCACTGCGCAAGTCGCTAATATTTTCTATTTCGTCTTTCCACCCGGCACTCAGATCGATGCATTTGATGTCAGATACGATTACGTGTGGCTTGCAGCGCGAGATAATGACAACGACTATCTGTACCGTATGCCTGTTAGTGGCGGCACTGCGATTCGATGGGCCCTTCAGAAATCAACAAATCGGTTTACTGCCGTAAGAGCAATCTATCCCGCAAAACCAAGATCAACTCAACTTTTTCCTTATCAGGTATGGCTTACCCGAGAAGGGACTGGTCCCATCACGATCCTGAAATTTACTAACCAGCTCTCACAGACAGTGCTCGATTCGATCTGCTATCAGACAAATAACTACTACCGGGATGCCAACGGTTTGCTCTCAACATTCTTTAGCAACCGAGTCATCGTGACGGAGGGACCGGGCTACAGTGATGCGGTAAGCATCAACCGAGCTATGCCCGATACCCCTATTCAACGAGAAGTAATCTCCATTATGAATGCGGGCGACAACGCACCGGGTAGAAGTGATCGAGCTGCGATGACAACAATACGCATTGCACCTGAGTGCAACACATCGAAGACCTTTCTTAACGGTGAATGCTGTATTCCTGAACAATGGAAGACCTTTATCCCCTCGCCGGTATTCGATTTTAGAGGTGCGATGCTCGACATCGATATGGTAGGAAACTTCGTTGGAAAGACAACTGATGCATTCACGTTCGCCTTTCACGAGCCTCGACCATCGCAAGTTGGATATATTGGAAGGACGATGATGAAGCTCTTCATGTCAACAAGTTCAGGAAGTTTACCCGAAATCGACTTTGGTAACAAGGCTTTCACGATCGATGAGCCAGGCCAATTCCGAGTAGCAGATCCATATCCAAATCCGTTCAATCCAACAACGACGATCGGGTTCGAACTTCTAGTACAATCAGAAGTAACCGTAAAAATTTATAACGTTCTCGGTCAGGAAGTTGCCACATTATTCGATCATCAACTTCTCGATGACGGGTTGCAAGAAGTGACGGTTGATGGAAACAACTTCTCCTCCGGTGTGTATTTTGTTCGTGTGACTGCCCAGCCCCTTCTTGATGAAGAGGGAAGCACATCACAAAACGAAATATTGTTAAGCACAAAAAAAATCCTTCTGGTCAGATGATTATACTATCAATTAAAAGAGATTGAAATTATGAGAACGAAAATATTCTCTGTGACGATCACGTTCATTATGCTTGCGAATACTCTTCACTCGCAGTCCATCATCCATCCCTGGCACGTCATCGATCGCGGCGGCGGCAAGGCAACCGCTGGTGGCGTTACACTCCAAGCCTCCATCGGTCAACCAGCGATTCAGGCAATGAGCGCAACAAGCACAATCCTAGAAAGTGGTTACATTCCCGGTATGCGCAGTCTCCTCGGTACGACATTGACGATTCAATTCAATGCAGAAGAAAATTGGAACATGGTCTCTGTACCGCTCAGTGTTGTTGATTACAACAAAAATATTATCTATCCCACTGCGACGTCGAACGCCTTCAGCTACAACAATAGTGGATACACTGTAGAAACGGTCTTGAGAAATGGCGTGGGCTATTGGGTAAAATTTCCCTCGGCAACAACAGTTGCAATTTCCGGAACAAGCATGGTACAGGAAACCGTGAATGTTTCAGCTAACTGGAACATGATCGGCGTGCCCTCCGGTCCAGCCCTCGTGTCCGATGTCAGTCCTATCGGTACCACTATCGTATCAAATTACTTTGGATTTTCTGCCAATGGATATTTTATCGAAGACACATTGAAACCGGGTCGAGCGTATTGGGTCAAGGTGAATCAGTCGGGAAAACTCGCGGTAAAATCAAGTTCAGTGCTTAGTGAGCCTAAAGCTTCTTTATTCGCGGACCGAAAGAGAAAATCTCTTTCGCCGTTCACGTTAACAGGGGTGAACACACCGGTGGATGAACTATCTCAACTCCATATCAGAGATGCAAAGAGAAGAGAACGTATATTATATTTCTCATCCACAAAAACTGACTTCGATCTGAGCCGGTATGATCTTCCACCAGTGCCGCCCGAAGGGGTCTTCGATGTACGCTATGCGACTCATAGGATGATCGAAGTCTCGGACAAAGAACACCCCAAGGATATTCCTATCCTCATCAGCTCGGCGGAGTATCCAATAACTATTCTGTGGCAGATGAAATCTCCTTCGGTCGGATCGGCAGTGTTGGTTGATGGTGCGGTGTTATCCATGATTGGCTCCGGCGAGATGCGAGTACCGCGATCCTCATCGCATGTGTCGCTTCGATTATCGCCAGCCCCCGATGCCGATCTGCCGACAAGATTTGACCTAAGTCAGAATTATCCAAATCCATTTAATCCAACGACAACGATCAAGTACTCGCTTCCGAATGATGCGATTGTCGCCCTGAAGATCTACGATGTGCTGGGGCGAGAAGTTCAGACACTTGTCGATAGGATCGAGGAAGCGGGATACAAATCTGTTGAGTGGGATGCCGCGACTGTTGCGAGTGGCGTGTATTTCTATCGCATAGAAGCAACAAGTATCCTTGATGCGAGCCAGGTCTTCACCGAGACGAGGAAAATGGCGTTGCTAAGATGACATGATGTTTTCTCGTTTCTATGTTCCGCATGGGAACACTCTCCAGCAACCCATCCTGCCTAGGTGCAGAAGCGTGCGACTACTTACGTTCCCCGTGGAGACTGTCGGAACGAGGTGATAGCAAAACCTCCGACTTCTATCCCGGCAAGTCCTTGAAAAGAAGTCGGAGGTTTTACCTGCTAACAAGAAGATGTGGATGAAGAAACTTTGGGGATGCCTGCCATCAATGCATCACTTTGATGTAACCCCATTGCTCTCGCTGCTTCGACACGATTTCATAAATACCATCCGGCACCGTTTGCACTCCCGCCAGTAACTGGCTTTTCTCGACCTTGTTGTTCTTCATGGCGATCTCACACACCTTGAACGAAACGTTCGGATTCTTCATCGATTCTTTCACGTCGGCGGCAACGGTGGATCGCTCAGGCATGACCAGCTCAAACCCTCTGGCATACATGACCACTTCCATTTCTGCCTTAGGGTTCGCTGCAGCAACCTCCTTAATCCACCGCATGACTGCCTTCTGATCCAAACTATCCCTGCTGGTCAGGTCGAACACTACTCTGTACGGCTGAGCCTGGGCACGGACAAGACCAAAGCTCAACAGGGCGAGATATGAGACGAAGAGAATATGTTTCATAATGATTCCTCCAATTGGTTAGGACTCATCCCGTCCCTTTATCCCTCCTCTTCTCTAAGTTTAGAGAAGGGGAGGGTTTAGGTGGGGTTGAGTTCGAATGAAACAAATGAAAATCAATTTGTGAGTTAGCTTTTATAATCTGTGAGGTCCTTCGCTATGAAGAACAGTGTAACGATGCAAGAAGTTCTTGGGTGGCATGCTTGGGCGATCATGTTGATGATATGCGTCAGACGTGAGGGTTATGATTTGATGTGGTTTCTTTCCTCTGTATTCCTCGTGATGGATTCTCTTCATCGTTTGCCCATTGGATGGGATTGCAAAAGAGGTAATCATAAATACGAAACAATTCCTTCTGGTCCCTTGACAGGTTCAACGGTGAGAACAGCGTGTTCCGTTCAGATGGTAAGGTACTCTTGTCTCTCGCACACGGAATCCGATTTTGCGCTTGGGCTTTTGTGGCTGCTCCATGAGTTGCCGGATGGCTTCAAAGACCACTCGAAATTGCGCGTCGTATTTCTTTTCCAGTTCTTCGAGCTTGATGGCAAGATCTTTGTGCGCTCCAAGAAGCTCTCGCAGCTTTACAAAGGCACGCATGATGGCAATATTGACCTGGATAGCACCCTCACTGTTCAGGACTGTTGAAAGCATTGCCACACCCTGCTCAGTGAAAGCAAACGGTTTATATCGTGATCCGCCTCTGCGAACATTTGAGGTCGCAATTTGCGACCTCAAAGAACTGAACTCTTCTGCCGTCAGTTCGAACATGAAATCTTTGGGGAAGCGGCTCCTGTTACGTCGCACCTGTTCTTTCAAGCGCTTGGTCGGTACACCGTACATCTGTGCAAGGTGGACATCGAGCATCACCTTCTGTCCGCGAATAAGAAAAATACGTCGCTCGATGAATGTAGTCGATACGATTTGAGGTTTTTCCATGCGTCCTCCCTTTGTGCTTGGATTGCCAGAAACTTACGCAAATTTCTTGTTGGCTTCAACATCCCTCCATCATGAAAGGATCTCTCACAGTTGCACGCTTCAAATCCCCACCTCGTGGTATCGTGCGTCGCTTACAGCCGTCTCCGGCATCGCTTCATAGATCCGGAATTTACTTCACGAGCTTGATTCTGAATGTCGTTCCCTTCCCGAGCTTGCTCTCCTTCACGAACAGTTTTCCTTTGTGGTACGTCTCGATGATTCGCTTTGAAAGACTCAAGCCGAGCCCCCAGCCTCGCTTCTTCGTGCTGTAGCCGGGACGGAAGATATCTTGTCGGTTCTTCATGTCGATACCTTTACCTGTATCTTTGACGTCGATGAAGATCGTATTCCCCCTCGACATCATCGAGAACGTGATCGTGCCTTGATTGTTCTCCATTGCATCCAGAGCGT
>JACOSX010000172.1 GCA_016178625.1 Ignavibacteria bacterium | reverse complement strand
GCCATCGCTTGACGTTTGGGTGTTGCGTAAGGAGGATGTTGACAGCATCGAAGGCTCCGGGGATGTCTGCAACTTTTTGTGGCACCTTGAAGACCTTCTCTTTGGGAAATCCAGCAGAGGTGAGGGCTTCGATTGCCCCCTCGGTGCGCTCACGGGCAGTTTGCAATTCTTCCCATGTTGCCACACACACCGCTGTTTCTTCGATTTTCCACTTTCGTTTTTTCATATCATCAAAGAGTGCATGGCCTACAGCTTTGCCGATCTCGGTTGCTGAAATGCCGAGGTGACGCACTTCTGTCATAAATTTGCCATCAGCGCCTACGAAGCGGTCATCTACACTGATGAGTTTCAAGCCGAAGTTGTTAGCCTTTGCCAAGATCGCAGGTCCAAGCCTGACGTCCGGCGTACAGATCACGAACCCACGCGCATTCTGAGCCGCGAGATTATCGATGGCTGCGAGGACCTTTTCTCCATCCGTTGCGCCAATCTTCACCAGGTCGAAGCCAAAGGAATCAGCGCACTGCTGTGCGAACTTCCATTCGTTCTGAAACCACGGCTCATCAGGTTGTTTCACTAAAAAGCCAATCTTGATTCGCTCGGATGCCTGTGCCGATTTCTTCTCGGTAGAATTGCATCCGATCATCGTTGTGAGAAATAATACGGTAATGACGGACCGGAAACGTATTTTAGTCATCCATATTGTCCTTTCTTGTAATGCTCTTCACTGTTAAAAATAGAGAAAGATACTTATTGTTCACCAACAATCCTTACCAACACTACTCCATGATACGGAACCTCAGCTTCGAACCTTTTTTCGAAGACACCAAGGTCTTTCTGTCGCCAGACGTCGCGCACTTTAAACTTGCCGTTCAGTCCAATGTCGGATGCTTTTAAGGTGATTGTCGTTTTGTTCTTCTGTTCCCAATGAAAGTAATCTGATGGCGATGTAAGTTCTCTCTCGTCGACGTAAAATAACCCGATTGCCTTCGAGCCATCCTCAAGTTCCTTCACCCAGATTTGTTCTCCATCTTGATTATAAATCCGGGTGGCCTGCTTGCCAAGCGGATCTTGATCGATCTCGATGACCTCATCGTTCGCCAGCAGATTCACGGTGAAATCGTCAAGTCGACTCAAATCACAGCCAAGGAGAAGTGGCGCCGAGAGTAGACTCCATAGACTGATGTGCGTGTACTGTTCATCAGCTGTGAGGCGTGTGGGATGTAAGTAAGGTCCCCATCCGACAAGTCCGACGACGAGCATGTCGGGATCGTTCCAGTGTCCTGGACCAGCGAAGGGTATCCATCGTTCCTGAGAGAATCCGTTGCCGCTCATGCTGTTCCATATGTCCTGAATGTCCCCGGTAGTGCGCCAGCAATTTGCCAGCACAGCGTAGTCTTTTGCAGACTCAAACGTTGCACTGTTGGATAAACTTAAGAGAATATCTCGTCCGCTCTTTCGTAATGCATCAGCCATTTCCTTCACATGCAGCACATCAATCGGATTCCAATCGTACTTCAAATAATCAATTCCCCATCCTGCCCACTGACGTGCATCAACGTCAGCAAAGGAATATTTGCCAAACCGCCAGTGAGGCTGACGACCCTTCTCTTGATCTTTTTGGCGCTGATCCTCATTCGCCTCTCCCGCTTTGATCCAATCGTATGTTCCATCTTGATTGTCGCACGAGCCACCGATGTGCCCTTCGTAGCTGCCTCGCCATGGAGTGGAGTAGATCCCAATCTTGAGTCCGAGGTTGTGAATCTCTCGAGCGAGTACAACCATGTCGGGAAACTTGCGATTGCCTTGAATTGAGTTGAACGCTCCACCTCGAACTCCTTGCCATCCATCGTCGATGTTGATATATGTCCATCCATGATTGATAAGTCCCTTCTCGGACATTGCGCGGGCAGAGCTAAGCACCTTTTCTGCACTCACCGATCCGCCCCAGCAGTTCCAGCTATTCCATCCCATTGGTGGAGTAAGGCAAATCCTTTCGCCGACCTTGATCCGAAGGTCACGCTCGGCAGTACCAAGTTCATTCTTCGCAATAAGTGTTGAAGTGTATTCGCCTTGCTTATCAATTACTCCGCTAATTCGACCTGTTGTAGGATCGATTGTTAACCCGTCAGGAAGACCTCTTGCTTCAAACGTCATCGGTCGTTTGCCCGCTGCTGCAATCGTATAAAGAAAAGGATTTCCCGGGCGCGCTCCAAATACTTTCGCACCGTTGATTCTCGGTGTTTCCGAAGGTTTCGGAGTGAGGATATACGGCTCTGCTGCTACCATCTTTACAACAAGGTCTGAAAAAGATCGAGGGTCGGTCAGCTCAAGCTTCGCATCGCACCAATCGGCATGGTCGTAATCAATTCCATCGTCAGTACCGGTCACAAGGAGACCGAGCAGCTTCACGTGTGAGAGATCGATGTCTATCTTCTTTGCCGGGTCATCGATATGCATCACACTACTTTCCCACACTACTTTCTCGTCCGCAAGAAGATAGAATACAACACTTGCCTTCTTCTGTCCTGTTTCAGCATCAACACCAACAGAGGCACTAAACCGTTTGCCTTTGCCATCGAGGTTCAGCAAGAATGTACTAACAGCATGTGTACCGACTCCACGATCAAACTTTTGCCCTGCAATCGTGAGCGGATTGCCTTCTACAGACGTATTTGCTTTTGACGTTCCCCAACCGCATTCCATCGCCGAGAGATCAAGCTGATCGAGCCAGATGGTTTGTGACAGAACAGGTAGGTTTAGGATCACACTGACTAGCAAGAGAAAAAGAGCGTACGATTTCATTGTTCTTACCTTTCGTTGTTCTCTAACATTCCTTTAATTATTTTGAACTGTTGATAATAATCCTCGCCTCGCCCAACTCTACATTCTTCCTCACTTCACCCGTCCTCCAAGGATGCGGCGGCATCGGCCGTTCTTGTATTCCATGGTGAAGCGTGAATGAAACTCCTTTAGCATTTTGTTGCTGCTGGGCAATCATCCACACAAACGCTTTGCCTTCCCACTCTTTCTCACCCTTCCCGAGTTTTACCTCCATCGTCACATCATGTTTGCCTGGTTGAACCTCCACAGCATACCACTGTGACCTGCCTTCCTGTCCTTCGACTTTGACACTCTCCACCTTTCCGTCAATAACGACCACGAGAGAGGGTTTTGTTTTGACATCGACGGTGCTATCAGGTGTAAGAAGAACTGTTAATGCTGCTTCTTGTGCAGTCTCAGAGACAGTAAGCTTCGCATTGACTTTTGATTTATCATTTGGATCTGTTTTCACGCTCCTCCCGGTTACAACACGTGAGGTTGATTCATTAGTGAAAGAAAACGATCTGACATCAACGGTTTTCCCTGATGCATTCATCGACCTTATGATAGCAGGATTCAATAACCTTGCACCACGAGAGGCGCTATGATACTGCACATCATACTGCGATCCTTTGCTTGAGAGAACATCAAACGTCACTCCCGCAATCAAAGGAACCGTTGCTTCCTCGAGGGGATAAACTTCATACACAGCCGTTTCATATCCGTCAAGCGGAACAGTGATTTTTTCGCCCGATTTATAAAGTCTTGGTGCAATCCAATGAGTGGGATAGACTTTTTCAACCACTAAAGAAGAAGCATCGGAACTCAACCCTTGAGCAACAGAAAGTTCAACATCTAATTTTCCCGAGGCGATAAACGGATTGCGTGCTGCAACGATCCCTTGCTCCCCTTTGAAGTGCACATATCCATACGTTTCCCGCTTCATTGGATTGCCGCCAATCATGTACGTCGTTGATAAAATTGCAAAACGGTCTCGCGCCCATGTTAATGAAGATGCTAAGGTATTCCACTCACCCTCTGAAAGAATATCCGGAGAAATGTAGAGTTCATACATTGTCACGCCTCGAGCACAATAGAGCAATGCATCGTCTGTAAACTTATCAAGCGGTTCATCTGGGCTGCCAGTTGATTCCAACTTCCCCTTAATAATGCCATGGGTCATGAGATTTTGAATCGGGAACCAGAGATCGAGGTTTCTGAAATCATCATACAGGATAAAATCACGATACGTCATCGCACCATCTCGCTGACTGATCGAAGGTACGTCAGAGAAACCGTAGTCGGCACCTTGCATCCAAATGGTGTTGGCGTACTTCACCCACCACGGACTGAGCCACGTACCGGAAGTAATGTTCAAAAAAATGTTGGGATTCTTCTCACGAACTGCTCGACACTTATCTATCACGGATTCCATGACTGCACGGCGAGAGTAAATATCAATAGGGTGACCATGATCAGGATCGCTGCACGAGTATTGGACTCCATCCCACTTATAATAGCCGACGCCGTCATTCACCACAAAGTCGGTAACACGCTTCCTGAACAGCTCGCTGTAGTGTTTCCCCGCGAGACACAGCATAGAATTGTCTCGTGTTTTTCCAACAACTTCATAGCCATGTTCTTTCATCCAGTTCACTCGTTTCATTCTGAAGGAATAACCGCCGGTAGGACCAAACCAGATGCCCAAGCTCGTGTTGGTTTTCTTCAGTTCCTCGGCAAGGGGTTTCAAACCATGAGGCCACTGCTCCTTGCGAAGAACCCAATCGCTCTCGTACACATCCCAACCGTCATCGAGCACAAACGCATCGAGCTTGATGTTGTGCTTTTCGATCATGTTCTCCCGCAGTAGCTTCGACATCCTAAGCGCCGACTGCTCACTCATCCAATGTTCTTGTGGAACGTTTGGGTACTCGGGAGAACGCAAATCGTACCAACTATTATAGAGCGTGAACGGATGCAGCGGCATTACACGAATCGCATCGACATACTTGAGGAACCAATCTTTCACATAGGCATTAGGAGTAATCGCTTCGACAACCCACTCGCTTTCAAGCCAATCTTCGCCGATGAGTTGACCAAACTCTTGTCCACATTTGAGTTGACCTTTACCTTTCCGAAACGATTCAAATCTATTCTCTGAGGTCGGGTACTCAAGCCCAAAAAACGCTCCGCCATGCTTCACTACCATTGCTACTGGCTGACCGAAATCCCCCGCCTTCACCACCGAACTTATACCGGTTACATTTCCCTTCCTGACCCATATCCAACGCAGGAAGTGATGACCGAAGGCTGTATCCATGACCGCGATATTCCTTCGAACAAAAAATGCGTCCGCATCGAGACGATATGTCATCAGTAATTCGATTGTTGTTGCCCTTGCCTTGAAGTACAATGATAGTTCCTTCGATCCCTGGTCAATTGAATGGGAGATGAGTTCGAAATCTTTCTTGGTGAGGAGAATCGGATTATCAGCATTGTTTGCTTTTCCTGGCGCTTGCCAATCTGTGTACATAACATCGAGGGCGAAATCGGCGTCGGTTTCAACGACGGGTGGAATTGTTGTCCCAACCTCAGCACACCACAACGGCTTTGCCTCGAGTTTGTCGAAGAGCAGGCTGCCGTTCTCAATAGCCACCGAGCACCTCACTTTACTGTTCTCCAGCTTTAGAGTATGTTTTCCACTCGATGGCTGAGATAACGTGGGTCCAACATTCAGAAAGACCACAATGAATAATCCAATATTGAACGTATTAATGTTCTTCAAGATATTCTCCACATGGATTGATCTATAATTTCATTTCCTGAAAATGACAGAGCTGATAACACCGAAGATATTCACAACTTTCCATCACAAGCAGCCTTCAAGCGATACGCATGATTTAGATCATTCTATTCGCGGACAATCTTACTTCAATTCAAACGGCTGCCGTCGCGCATACCATTCATATCCTTTGATTTTCCCGGGAGCGTTGCCTCTCCGAGATTGGTATACAAATCCGCTGATGATTTGTTCTTTACCCATATCGATCACAAGCTGATGAGGATGATTTGGTTTCGCATTTGCCCATTGCGTGTGCCAAATAGATTCGACGTCTTCATCGAAGGAATTTTCAGCACGACCGTCTTCGGCGCTGAGTTCCTCGCTTTCAACTGAAAACACGTTCCACTTCTCACGATCAAGTTTCTTCCCTTCTCCATCAAGAACATACAACTCAGCTATCGAAGCGAATGGATCACCACGAAGGGATGATAACGATCGAAGGCATACGTAACGTACGGATATTTCTTTGAACCTTACAACTTGCTCAGAATCACCTTCGGCAAACGAACCGGCGATGATCATGTCTGAAGGATTAAACTGAGCAACTCCTGGTTTTCGCTGTGGTAATGATCGTGCTAACTCATCGGGATGTAATTGGTTGAGAATTGGATTATTCAATCCTTGAACCGATCGTTTCCCCCTATCTTCAAGCTCCAAGACGACGATTTCATTGTTTCCTTCGTTCAACCATACGCCCGGGCAATAAAGCGTTTGCTGCGGACCGATGTGCCAAAACCTTCCGAGGTTATGATCGTTGATCCACACGCATCCTTTTCCCCAACCGCTCATATCAAGAAATGTGTCGCCTGTTTTCGTCACGCTAAACGTCCCCCGATGAAACGCAGGAACGGTCGAAATATCTTTTTGTGTGAAGTGAAGCGACGAAAGAGTCTCCATCGGCAATGGGAATATCTCCCACCCAACAAGTTCTCTTCCATTAAACAACACTCTCTCCGTGATGCCTTTCCGATTATCAGTCATTTGTCTGCCGAAGTTGATTCTTCCACCATTTTCGACAAGAATATCAAGCACAGCAGGAGTTGAAGAAACGTCAACAGTAAGTTTCTTCTGCTTATGTCGTCGATCGAGTGACGCCACTTTTTTGCCGTTGAGAAAGACGATACCATAATCTCGAAGTTCATTGAATACCAACGTACCTTCACCTTTTGTGTTCACGGTGGTTCGATATACAATGTACCCCGAACCTTGTCCAACATCTTCCATTGAGAGAATCGTTCTTGATGTTACGGGTTTTGGTAATGCGTCAAACAAATTCATTGCTTCCTTTAATTCAAACCTCTCAATTTCAATCATTGGATTTGTAGGAGGGATATCGGGAAGCAATACCCCGTTTGATAAATGTCGTGATATTACATCCCGAAACCTAAAATACTTTGATGTGGGTCGACCTGCTTCGTCAAGGGGCGCATCATAATCGTAACTCGTTGGCTGAGGTTGATAGTGGCCACTGTAATTCGCTCCATTCGTAAAACTAAAATTTGTTCCGCCATGGAACATGTAGAGACTGATCGATACACCCTCTGAAAGAAGTGTATCATATTTTCCAATGAAATCATCCAGAGAAACGATTGAGTGCTGCTCGCCCCAATGGTCGAGCCAGCCGGGATAAAACTCAGGACTGAAATACGGACCTTTGCTATGGTTCCATTTGTTGACTGTGTCTCGAATAGATTTTGCTATGTCATCACCATTTATTGCAGGAAGAACATCCGCAACAGATCCATTCTTGCATTGACCGGGTCCATCTGCAGTGAAGAGCGGGACATCAAACTTTGAGTGACGAATGTAATCACGCATCGCGCTCATGTATTCTTTATCGCTGCCAAACGAGCCGTATTCATTTTCTACTTGTACCATAATGATCGGTCCGCCGTGAGTTATTTGTAAAGATGAAATCTCTTCCCCAAGGCGATTCAAGTATTTTTCACACGCATGTAAGAATCGCTGATCTCTTCCGCGAACAACCAAATCTTTTTGCTTAAGTAACCACCATGGATAGCCACCGAACTCCCACTCAGCACAGGCATACGGTCCTGGGCGAACTATCACCCATAAACCCTCTTCTTGAGCGATCTTGATAAACTCAGCAATGTTTCTGCTCTCTGTGGTGAAGTCGAACGTTCCTCGTTCGTTCTCATGATAATTCCAGAAGACGTACGTTGCTATGGTGTTCAATCCCATTGCTCTTGCCATCTTGAGACGATGCCGCCAATATTCTTTTGGAATGCGGGCAAAGTGCATCTCGCCAGCTATGATTTGAAAAGGCTTGCCATCAAGGAGAAAATCTTTGTCGCCAAGCGTGAAGGTGTGCTTGGGGGCTTGCGCCATAGTTGTATGCAGACCCGCTACAGCTAACAACATTAAGATGATGAAAGATGAAGTCATTTTATAGATGCTACGTAGTTGCCCAACCATAGTCACTTCCTCGCCGAATGAAATAACAATTCAGATGGTAGTTCCCGTTTCGGCATCTTGCGGCTACGGTAACTCACTTTCAAATCATCGTCACCAGTTTTTTCAAAAAACGTCACTCTCAGTGCATGCAACCCGGCAGAAAGGGCAACCGCACCTCTCTTTTCCAACATACCGTGCAATCCATCGTTATCCACAACTAATGAATCATCGATGTACAATCGACTTCCATCATCTGAGTTTGTGAAGAAATCATACACATCATCTTCCTGCAAACGAATAACGCCGGTGTATGCAAAGCCAAAATGATCTTCTTGATTACGTGGAGAAAAATTAAAATTCGGCAGGCTCCCTTCTTTCACCGGCTTAAGTTTATTGAAGTCCGGTAGACTATCCCAATCGCCTTCATAGTACTTGTAAAGAACCCCTGGAATAGTATTCTCTTCTCGCATTGAACGCCATGGTGAAACTTTGGTCAATGTCTCCGTAGCCGTGCCGCTCACGGGTTTTCCATTTCGGAAACAGCGGGCAGACAACGTTGTTGTCCCGCTCAAACGAATCAAGCCATGTACAAGCTCAGATTTCGACGACGGAATATTCCCATCAAGTGTATAGCGCAACTCGACATCCTCTCGATCCGAAGTTACTGATACATCGACAGTGTCGATGAAAATATCATCATCGGATGAAATCCTCGGTGGTTCGCTTACATCAGGTTTCCCTATGATGTCGAGAACTACAACGGTGTTCATCGTATCGGGCATTGCCGTTGGGAGATTCACAACGAGAGCGTCTTCAACACGACTAACTGTAAGAGCGTTCTTATGGGGATCCGAAAGAAGATACGCTTGCTTCGGTGAATTGAACATGCCAGGGAGAACGAGCTTTCCGTCGTTGGGCCAGTTGAAGACATGGAGATAGAGTCGGGTTTCGCCATCAATATTTTTTTGTGTACAGCGACCCCAATCTAATGTGGCAAATGGGCTTGCACTCGTACCGTAGATTGCTTCATTGTTTACCTTCATCCATTGACCGATGGCGTGAAGTCGGTCAATGCTCGCTTGAGGAAAAAGCCCTTCAGACGTTGGTCCAACATTCAGCAGGAAATTTCCACTTTTCGAAGCTATGTCGGCTAATTTTCTGATCAGGTCTTCGGCCGGCTTCCAATCGTCATCATGACTGTTGTACCCCCAATGGTCGTTCATCGTCATACAGGTTTCCCAATACTTCCCGGGAAGACCCTGAGCCGGGATTTCTTGTTCTGGTGTTCCAAAATCCCCTACGATACCGATATCACGAAAACCGATTCCGCTTTCTGATGGAGGAGGTTGGCCGACACGATTGTTGATGATGACCTTGGGAGAGAGGCTGCGAACATAGTTGTACAAATCTTTACCTCGCGCATTGCTCCACGTTGATTCCCAGTTTCCATCAAACCAGATAACACCAACATCGCCATAATTCGTGAGTAACTCTTTTAACTCGTTCTTGACGTAGTGAACAAACCGCTCGAAATCTGCTCCTTCTTTCGTGCGCGTTGTTTCCCAATTTCTTCGAGGGAGATAATCCGGATGATGCCAATCCATGATGGAGTGATAGAAGCACAGCTTGATTCCTTCTTTGCGGCAAGCCTCAGCAAGGTCTTTAAGAATATCTCGTTGGAACGGCGTTGACATCACGTCGAAGTCAGTATATTTGGAATCGAAGAGACAGAAACCGTCGTGATGCTTCGATGTAATGACGATGTATTTCATGCCTGCTTCCTTGGCAGTGCGAACCCATGTATCTGCATTGAACTTAACAGGATTGAATTGTTTCAAGAATTTTTCATACTCCTCGACAGGAATTTGCGCAGAGTGCCGGATCCATTCGCCATGTCCAGTTTTCCCTTTCCACTCACCAGCGGGGATCGCATACAGACCCCAGTGAATGAACAGACCGAAGCGTGCGTCTTGCCACCATTGCATGCGAGCATTATATTCTGCCTTGGATTCATGAAGATAGTCCTGCCCGTACGCGCTGTTAAACAACACCAACAATATAATAGTAAAAAGCCTTATAGATATCATAACAGATTTTCCTTTCTTAATTTGTTTCTTCAAGTAGGTACACCGTCAAACTGAGCGGACCGTGAGCACCGATAACAAGCGATTGTTCAATGTCTGCGGTTTTCGATGGTCCTGAAATGAACACTCCGTATCCGTCGTCGTCTATCCGAATTCGTCTGTACGCTTCGTGCATATCAGTAACTAACTGGTTCTCTCGCAAAAGTACGACCAAATGACTGCAGATGAAAGGGAGCAGTCTGTTTTGCATCTGACACTCACCAACCCAGATGGCGGCGTTTTCTGCTACACCTAACGCTCCTTCCATACAAACCGTATCCACATCCTGTAAGCTCTTTGTGTCCTGACTGTCATCAAAATCGTATTGCTTCCATCCCAATGCTTCAATTTGATTAGCCACATTATAACCCTCATCGGCCCTTTTTTGTAGATGTTCTTTGAGTGTCGATATATCTTTTACCAAAAATATTTTACTGCCAACCTGCAGTGATGTTTGCACAAATTGCCCCACGAGATCAGTTACTACTTCTGTCTTATGAAACTTCAACTCCGGCAGTGCAACCATCTCTGGTTTATTTGCTTTCACCGCTTTCAATATTTTTTCCCTGGAATTCATCTACGATTTCTCACATACCATTCTCTGAAACTCAGCGCAGGGGTTGGCATCTCTCGCTGTTTGTACCAGGGGTTGAAAACGTTACTTTTCATCAGCCACGGCATTCGCCGCATCATACGGCGCATGAGCTTGCCTCCTGTACGATAGACTTTCGGACGCGAGAGAATGAAACTCAAGACCTTCATACCGATCCTTTTAGCGCTGCGGCTGACTCCCTCCTGTGTTATCACCTGGCGCCATTTCCACAATTGATCATGTATGTCAATTTTTACCGGACACACATTGGAACAGGAACCGCATAACGTCGAGGCAAAAGGGAGGTCAGCATTGGTTGCCATGTTGTGGTTGGGTGCGAGAATCGCCCCAATGGGTCCTGCGACTGCATTATGATAACTATAGCCGCCGCTTCTGCGATACACAGGACAGGTATTGAAACACGCGCCACATCGGATGCACTTGAGCGCAGATCTGAAATCGGGGCTCTCGAGCAACTGTGACCGTCTGTTATCGACAATCACCACGTGCATTTCTTGACCATCACGCGGACGATGGAAATGACTGGAATATGTAGTGATAGGCTGCCCTGTAGCGCTACGAGCCAGCAGGCGAAGAAATACTCCCAAATGTTCTGCTTTCGGAATCAGTTTCTCAATCCCCATAGACGCCACATGAATGCGGGCGCAATGCACGCCCAGATCGGCATTCCCCTCGTTGGTGCACACGACAAAGCCACCAGTTTCAGCAACGGCAAAATTAACTCCTGTAATTGCCAGATCGCACTCAAGAAACTTTTTTCTGAGATGGTGGCGAGCGGCTCTGGTAAGATATTCAGGATCGACGATACCTTGATCAGTTCCAAGATGAGTGTAAAACGTTTCGCTCACATCTTCTTTCTTCAAATGAATCGCTGGCAACACAATGTGACTTGGTGGCTCGTTCCGCAACTGGACGATCCGTTCACCTAAATCAGTATCTGTCACTTCGATCTCATGCTCAAGCAAAAACTCGTTGAGGTGACATTCTTCCGTGAGCATTGATTTACTCTTCACAACCTTCCGAACGGCATTGCGGCGTATGATTTCCAGAATAATCTCATTGTGTTCTTGCGCATCAATTGCCCAATGAACAATCACACCATTGCGCTGAGCATTCTTTTCAAACTCTTCCAAATATTCATCTAAGTTGGAAAGGGTGTGGTTCTTTATTTGCGACGCCGCTTCTCTGAGCTGTTCCCACTCGGGCACCGTCCGTGCGGCGTTATCTCGTTTTTGCCGGACCCACCATAACGCTGTATCATGCCAATTGGCGCGCGGCTCATCGCGGAGAAATACTTCCGCTTTCTTGGCATGAGGGGTAGCGCTGATGTTAGTATGCATTGAGGATCTCTGCAATGTGAATGACTTGCACGGTACTGCGCTGACGCTTCAATATTCCTTCCAAGTGCATGAGGCAGCTCATATCAACACTGGTAATGTATTCCACGTTATTCTGAAGATGGCGTTGAAGCGTATCTTTCCCCATTTTTACAGACACAGCTTCTTCCGTCACGGAAAACGTTCCGCCAAAACCGCAACATTCGTCGCTGCGCTCAGGTTTGGAAAGCTTCAGGTGTTTCACCATCTGCAGCAACTTCTCCGGTTTGGAAAAGAACGGCTCCATTGTTTCCGACATCGAACAAAGATGTAATCCTCGCTGCCCATGGCACCCAATGTGCAACCCTACTTTATGGGGAAACTGGGCATTGAGTTTTTCCACATGTAACACATCTGTCAGAAACTCCGTCAGCTCATAAAGATGATAACGGATATGCTGAACAGCTTCATCGTTTCCGTCTGCCTTCAAATGCTCTTTGACATGCAAGACACAACTGCCGGAGGGAGCCACGATGTATTCAGCGCGGGAAAAGTTTCGCATAAAAATCTTATCACACTCTTTTGTTAAATAAGCATACCCGGCGTTCGCCAGAGGTTGTCCACAGCAAGTTTGACCGAGAGGGAAGCTCACCACACACCCCAGTTTCTCCAAGAGCTGCAACGTCGCTATTCCTACGCGTGGGTAGAACTGGTCAATGTAGCACGGTATGAATAAGTCGACATGCATAGTTCAGGTCGCAGTTTGATGTTTCAATTCTTCTTTCACTCACTCTAAAGCTCTATCGAGGTGGGTGTAGCCGCCATCCACAAACATATGCTGACCGGTGATGTGTGAGGCTTTGTCTGACGCCAAAAAAACCACCGCGGCGGCGATCTCTTCAGGCGTGGTCATACGATGACCCAAAGGAATTCGTTTTTTGATTTCCTTCAACCTCTTTTCCGGATTGGGAAATTTCTGAATCCATCGTTCATACAAAGGCGTGGACACTTCCGCCGGAACAACCGCGTTGACACGAATACCATACATCATCAATTCTACAGCCCACTCTCTCGTCAATGCCAACTGCCCTCCCTTCGAAGCTGCATACCCTGAAGTTCCTCCTTGTCCGGTGATTGCTGTTTTGGAGGCGATGTTGATGATGGTGCCTTTTGTTTTTTTCAAAGAGTTAAGAGCAAAGTGTGCCATGGCGTAATAATGAAAAAGATTTCTCTGTTGTGAGCGCATGAATTTATTCGGATTGCCTCTTTCTAATCCAACACCATCGTTGACACCAGCATTGTTGACAAGACAATCAATTCTGCCGAACACTTCGAGAGTGCGCTGGATTGCTCGGTGGCAGTCTCGTTCTTGCTCTAAGTTGGCTCGCACACATAAACATTCACAACCAGCATTCCTTAATTCCGTTGTGAGCAGCTTGCCGTCAGTATCATTCTTATCCACGATCACGGGGCGAGCCCCTTCCTGAGCGAAAGTAATACCTACCGCTTTGCCGATGCCGCTTGCGCCTCCCGTAACTACGATAACCTTACCCTGTAATCCTAATTCCATTGCCTCTTACTCCTGAAGATTATACCATCGCATTGCATTATCACCCAAAATCTTTTGTTGTTCATTCGGGCTCAGTTTCATGATAAAGCATTGGACAATCTCCATAACCTGTCCGTATTCTGCTGAAAGCCTGCACACGGGCCAGTCAGAGCCGACCATCAATCTATCAACGCCAAACGCTTCAAGCGCCATATCGAGATACGGCGTAAAGTCCTGCGCTCTCCATTGCTGCCACGGAGCCTCCGTTACCAAGCCGGAAAGCTTGCAGTAAACATTCTCGTGTCGCGCTAACATTTTCAGTTCTCGATCCCATGGTGAAATGATATGATCACGAATAAGCGGCTTTGCCGCATGATCCAATACAAATCGTTGGCTCGGAAACAGAGAAACAAATTTTTTAGCAGCGCGCAGATGTTTCGGATAGATTATGATGTCGTAACAGAAATCAAATTGTCGGAGTTGTCCGATCCCATTCAAGAAATCTGATTGCAATAAAAACTCATCATCCTGCTCATCCTGAATAATATGTCGAAACCCTTTCAACATATTGTTGTGTGAGAAATATGCCAAACGGTCAATAATCGCCTTTGACCGCAAGTCAACCCAGCCGATAACACCTTTGATGAAACTATACTGGCGTGCGAGGTCCAACAGGAAATATGTCTCTTCTTCCGATTGTTCTGCTTGAACAGCCACAGAGCCGTCGAAACCAGCGTTATCAATTTCTTGCTTCAGCTCAGTGGGCAAATAATCACGCTTGAGCGCCGCCATGCTATCTGTGATCCATCTGTGTTTGGCTGGATGGTATTTCCAAAAATGTTGATGGGCATCTACCTTCATCATGGCACAGCAGTTTTACAATCTCACAACTGAAAGATCTTTTCCATGAGAGCCCACTTTTCATGAGCTTTGGCTTCCGGCACCTTTTCCTGCATCGTGTCCATTAGGTCTTCCCATTCCCGGCACTTTGGGTGCAACGTCAAATACGTCGGAAAATCTTTTGCCGGATTAAAGTCATCGCTGGTTGTCATGGTCATGAAGAGTCTTCTCCCGAGCAGAAAAATCTTCATGTCATGAATCCCCACCGCTTTCAACGACGTTGTGACTTCGTGCCAGACATGTGTATGAAATTCTTTGTAGGTGCGAATAACATCTGGGTCGTTTTTAAGGCTAATGGTCATGGCAAAGTCTTTCATAGATCTTTTCCTCTCATCTCATTTGCTCATACGACTTCACATGCTGTCTCGAAGACCCCAAGCCATCAATGCCCAATTCCACGACATCGCCGGGCTTCAGATATTGCGGCGGGTTGAATCCCAAGCCTACACCGGCAGGTGTTCCCGTCGAGATCACATCGCCGGGCAGCAGCGACATGAATTGGCTTATGTAACTGACGAGAAAAGAAACATCCCAGATGAAGTTGCGCGTGTTGCCATCTTGTTTCATCTCTCCATTCACCTTCAACCAGAGACGCATGTTCTTCACCTCGGTGATTTCATCTTTCGTTACGAGAAATGGACCAAGTGGCCCAAAGGTATCGCAACTCTTTCCCTTCACCCACTGTCCTGAGCGTTCTAACTGAAAATGTCGCTCACTGTAATCGTTATGCAATGCATACCCCGCAATATAATCCATTGCTTTTTCTCTCGCCACGTACGTTGCCTTGGCGCCGATAACAACAGCCAACTCTACTTCCCAATCAACCTTCATACTGTTTTTTGGCAGAATGAGATCGTCATTTGGACCAACCAAAGCTGATGAGGATTTAAAAAAAATAACCGGCTCGGGCGGCACTGGCATGTTACTTTCCTTGGCATGGTCAGAATAATTCAGTCCGATACAAATAATCTTGCTTGGCCGAGCGATGGGAGGACCTAAGCGAATAGCATCGCTGACAATTGGGGCATCCTTCCCATTTTGCTCAAGCCATGTACGAAGGCGATTCAAACCGTCTGTGGCAAAAAAGGTCTCGGTATAGTCTTTGCCAAAAGCGCTTATGTCTTTTCTTTTTCCATCGTGGGTAATGAAGCCGGGCTTTTCTTTCCCAGAATCGCCAAAACGAATGAGTTTCATACTCTTAGGTATTCAATGTAACAAATCCACCGTCGATCAGGTAATTGCTGCCCGTAACAAAGCTCGCCTCGTTCGAGCAGAGATACAGCGCGAGGTTGGCGATTTCCTCTGGGTTCGCCATTCTGCCGATAGGCTGAGTTTTTGACAGTTTTTCAAACATCTCTTTCTCTTGGCCGGGATAATTCTTCTGCAAGAAGCCGTCAACGAAGGGTGTGTGCACGCGCGCTGGAGAAATACAATTGCACCGAATGTTCTGGTCGACATAATCCCGGGCAACGGAATAGGTCATCGTCACAACTGCGCCTTTGCTCATCGAGTAGGCAAAGCGGTCGGGCAAGCCAACGCTGGCAGCAATTGACGCCAGATTCAAAATCACTCCCCCCTTTCCTTTCATCTTCTGTACCGCAGCGCGCATGCAGTGATATGTCCCTTTGACGTTCACGGCAAAGATACGGTCAAAATCTTCATCGGTAGTATTTTCAATTTTGCCGACGTGCGCGACGCCAGCACTGTTCACAAGAATATCAATTGCTCCCGTTGATGTTGCGATCTCCTCAAAAGTTGCCAAGACCTCTTCCCAATCCGCAACATTGCATTGATGCGAAACAGCTCTTCCTCCACTGTGTTGTAATTCCAGTGCAACTTCTTCAGCTTCTTCTTTACTAACATCAAGAATATTGACATGTGCGTCATGCTGTCCAAAAAGGAGAGCAATGCTTCTCCCTATGCCACTCCCACCGCCAGTAATGACGGCAGTTTTCCCTGTTAAATCAAAAAGCATCTCTGGTTTTTCCTTCATCGTTGAAATTCATGTTAAGATTTCCACGCTTCACCATTGGGGTATTCATACTGCTTGAGCGATTCAGGTTTCATCGTAATGCTGTAGCCGGGCATCGTTGGGGGCATATACCTGGCGCTCTTGATAACGACAGGATCGAGAAAGTGCTCGTGCAAATGATCCACGTATTCAATCAAACGATTCTCCAACGAACCGCTGATGGCAATGTAATCGAGTATTGAGAGATGCTGCACATACTCACACAATCCCACGCCGCCGGCATGCGGACACACTGGAACGCCGAATTTCATCGACATCAGCAGCACCCCCAACACTTCATTGACTCCTCCCAGCCTGCACGCATCGATCTGGCAATAGTTCATTGCATTTGCTTGCAGCAATTGTTTGAAGATGATGCGATTCTGGCAATGCTCGCCCGTTGCTATACCGATGGGCGCAATTGCTCGAGCAATCGCCGCATGGCCAAGCACATCATCAGGCGACGTTGGCTCTTCAATCCACCACGGGTCATACTGCTTCAATCTCGTCATGTTTTGAATGGCTTCGTTGACGTCCCATTTTTGATTCGCATCCATCATCAGCTTGCGTTCAGTCCCAATCTCTTCACGAATGATAGCAGCACGTCGGAGATCATCATTCAGGTTCGATCCAACTTTCATCTTCACATGCCGCCAACCTGCAGTAACAGACTCGCGGCATAATCGTCTGATTTTTTCGTCGGAATAACCCAACCACCCAGCCGAAGTTGTGTAGGCAGGATAACCGTGGCGCTCCATCTCTCGAATCCGTTTGTCCTTCGACTGCGCCAAGGTTTGCAGCATTGCGATAGCTTCTTCAGGGGTAATCACATCGGTGATGTAACGAAAATCTACGCAAGCCACCAGCTCTTCCGGACTCATCGCAGCCAATAATTTCCACAGAGGCTTCTTTTCCGTCTTGGCGTACAAATCCCACACGGCATTGATGACTGCCGCCGTTGCCAAATGGATGACCCCTTTCTCAGGACCGAGCCAACGCAGCTGGCTGTCCCCTGTCATTATCCGCCAAAACGCTCCCATATCAGACGTGAACGATTCCAGCGTTTTACCTTTGACCAAATGACCCAGCGCTTTGATAGCTTCAACACAAATCTCGTTGCCGCGACCAATGGTAAACGTCAATCCGTGACCTTCCAATCGTTCGGGATGATTAGTCTTCAGGATAACATACGCCGCTGAATAATCCGGATCAGGATTCATCGCATCTGAACCATCGAGCAAGCGGCTAGTCGGAAAACGGATATCCTTAACGACGATGTCTGTTATCGTTGTTGACATTGTCCTAACATCTCAGAAAAAGAAACATCAACTTCCGTCGGTTGCGGTTTGATAATCTCCCAGGGCATCGGGAGTTGACCGTCAAGAGGCGTGGGTAAAGTAAGGTTTTGCAGAAAGAAAAGCTAATTCAGCGCCATCTCCGTACTTGATGGGCAATAAACTTCTCGAAGGTCAGGTAAAATTTTTTAGAAGGTTCAATAACCCCGAAAAGCGTCGGCATAGTCTGAACTAACAAGATGGAAGAATTACTCGGTTCTTGGAAATTTTTGAAGGTGGACAACTCAAGCGGATTTTTTCCGTACAGTGCGTGGCGCGCTCCCTGCTATAAAACGAAACGCCCGACTTAGGTTCGGGCGAGTTCGTTTTTATAGAAAATGATCAGCCTGAACACAAGCTGAATCCAGAGAAAAGAACTATTCGACCAGCAACAATTTCCTGGCTTGCGTGAATGTTCCTGCAATCAGTTGGTAGAAATACGGTCCACTCGCCAGGTTACGAGCGTCAAAATCATGAGAAAGCGGGATTGCCCCCCGTCTTCTACAGTATCATCTCTCCGGGCTATGGAACTTCTCAGTGCCCGCGGCGAGGAAGGAGCGGACAGGTAAAGTATTTATCTGTCGCTTCGAAGTCATTTAAATCTAAATCTTCTACTCGACAGACATTCGAATATTTGCTTGCATTAACTCCTGCCTTCAGCACGTTCAAATGCCATCTGCCGCCGTTGTAATCTGCATCGCCGGGTTTTGATTCTGAAATAAGTGGAACACCGTCCTTGAATGTGTGCCCCGGCATCATGTACAATTGATCGAAGTTTCCCTGCACAGGCAATGCGTTTGGCGTGACCACTCCATCGAACTCTTCGCAGTCTGCCCACGAGTGCGGGCGCGGTAGCGCCTGTGCAAACATCGTCGTGCTTGCAATAATGAGGAGACTGAGCACCGCTACGGAAATGCGCATCATAACGAGGTTCCTTATTAGATTGTTGGACATTAGGTGAATTGTCGTTTCGAAGTTGATCGTGTAAAGATAGCAGAGAGAGTCACGAAACTATCACAAAAGGTTTCTATTTTTTATTAATTGTTCCCTCAATGTTCCGATAAAAACAGAAAGTCCCGCAAAAAAACGGGACTTATATTTTTTATACACAAGGTCACCAGAGAAATCTTGATCAGGTCCTCGCTCATATCGATCGATAAGAACATACTTAACGTGCGGCGAGACCTACAGCATTTGCGGGCAGACCTGTTACATCGGCGAGGGATGTAAGCGTTCCGTCCGAATGTACTTGAAAAGCACTAACAGATTGTATACCGGCATTGAGTGTGTAAAGGTAACGAGAGTTGATGCTCAACGCCATATCGACCGGTTTACTTCCTGAACCTGTGACGCCAGTACGTCCATCAGGAGTCAGCAGCGTTAAGCTTCCATCATTGGCAATGCTGTACCCGGAAATCGAGCCGCTGCCAGTATTTGTTGTGTAGCAATACTTTCCATTATCGGTGACGACAACCCAGCATGCTGCCGTCTGCGTCGTGTTGACAGGTCCTGTAATAAGAGCAATGCCGCCATTTGGAGAAAGCGTGTAGGAAGAGAGGGCGCTTTTTTCTGCCACACCTCCGAAAGCATCAGAGACGATCAGTCTGCCAAGGTTGTCAAACGCAAAGCCAAACGGTGTATCACCCACAGAAGCATGTACAATCGGACCACTTGTTATGCCATCAGTGCCGACGGTATAGGCATCAATAATGTTGTTCGCTTTTTCTGTTACGACAAGCAGTGTACCATCGGGATTAAATTCAATCTGTGCCGGGCCAGCGGTGCTGCTACTTAACGGTTGTGTGGAACCGGCAAGAGGAGTTAACACACCGTTTTCACCCAGGGTGAAACCGGTAATGTTGCCGCTGCCACCGGCATTCAAAACATAGACAAGGTTTTTATGAACGGTTAGACTAATCGGCCGCGTACCTCCAGAAGAAACTTTACTTGCCCAGATAAGCCCATCCGATCTAACTTGGAAAACAGCAACCTCATCACTGCCTGCATTAACCGCGAAAAGGAGTCGATTGTTTTCACTCAGTACGACTGCGCCCTGCGAGCCCAACCCCTTGCCTGTGCCCAGACCGCCTGTTGCAAATTCGCCGGCAGGAGTTAAAATCCCATCCGCGCCGCGATTAAAAACCAAGACATTGTTACCTGACGCCGCATTCGATAATATGTAAACAGCGCCCGGTGTGTCGGCTCCTGCTTTGGCAATACCCGCTGCCTTGGCTGTGGGTTCGGTGAGGTTGTCGTTTTCTTTTTGACAGCCACTGCTGATGACTGCGAAGAACGCAACGACCGTGAAGAAGAATAATGCTGTGCTTCTCATGACGTGTACTCTCCTAAAGATTGTTGATGGAATGTTGTGGTTTAACAGAACCAATATACCCAGGAGAGCTTGCGAATGTATCACAAGAGCTTAACATTTTATGTATTTGATCGATTCGATTTGTATATCCGTTCGTGATACTTTTGTGAAAAATTTTCCTATCTTTGACATATACAATTCAGTCTCGAAAAAGAATATGACAGTCAAACGTGTGCTTATTATTGAAGATGATACTGCAATTGCCAACCTCGTGGAAATCCACGTCAAGGATTTGGATTGCACAGTTGAAAAAGTTGCTGATGGCGTTGAAGGGCTCAAGAAGGCGCTCAGCGGAAAACACGATCTCATTATTCTCGACCTCATGCTTCCGGGTATGAGCGGACTCGACGTCTGCAAGGAGATCCGCGCTGTCAATAGGACAATCCCCATACTCATGCTCACTGCGAGATCAGAGGAGTTTGATCGAGTGCTCGGCCTCGAGCTTGGTGCCGATGATTATCTCACCAAACCATTCGGTGTGCGTGAGCTTGTTGCAAGAGTGAAGGCGATCTTTCGTCGGATCGACATTGCAAAGCAGGATCTCAAGAAGAACGACGCGAAAGAGCTTCGCATCGGCAAGCTTTCCATCGATCCGCAGAAGCGACGTGTTATCCTCAATAGCGAAAAGCTTGAACTGACCGCGAAAGAATTCGATCTGCTCTACCTCTTCATGAAGAATCAGGGCAGGGCGTATTCACGACAGGAGCTTCTCGATGTCGTGTGGGGGTATCAGTTTGACGGGTACGACCATACGGTAAATTCCCACATTAATCGCTTGCGCGCAAAAATTGAAACGGACCCATCCAAGCCGAAGTACATCCTCACCGTGTGGGGCGTGGGTTACAGGTTTGCCGAGCAGGAAGAGATCGCCTCGAACCATGCGTAAACTCCTATTCAAAAGTCTGTACTGGAAAATCTCGGCAATTTTCCTCCTTGTTCTTCTCCTCCTTGGTATTGCATTCAACTTCCTCACACTCTTTTCCGCTGAGATGTATTTCCAGGAAGGCAACCAGCGACTCCACCGCGAGTTTGCACGGTTCATCGCTGATCTTCTCCAGCCGTACACACGCGACACGCTTGAGCAAAGTGAGATCATACACGTCTTTGAGCAAGTGCACACGATGAATCCAAGCGTCGAGATCTACCTCCTCGACGAAGGAGGGAATATTCTTTCCTCGTCGACCGCGCGTGAGAACTTGAAGCTCGATCGAGTTGCTATCGAGCCTATACAGAGGTTCATCGCCGTCGATGGTAAACAATTCACAATGGGGGAGGATCCGAAGGGGCTACACAAAGAGAAAGTCTTCACTGCCGCTCCATTTCTTGCCAACGGCAAGCAGGTTGGATATGTGTACGTTATTCTCGGTGGGGAGGAATATGATTCGGCGCTCCAATTCATCCAGCAGAACTACATTCTCAGGCTTGGTGTCCGGACGCTGTTCATCAGCTTGATTGCTGCAGCAATCATCGGATTGGTGAGCTTAGGATTTCTCACCCGTCGGTTGCGGAGAATGACGAACGTCGTGACCGCGTTCGGCGCTGGCGATCTCTCCCAACGTATCACTATCCAGAGCGACGATGAGATCGGCATGGCGGCTCGCGCGTTCAACCAGATGGCTGATACGATCCAGCGGCACGTCGATGAACTGGCGGCTGTGGATTCACTGCGTCGTGAGCTGGTCGCCAACATCTCGCATGATCTTCGCACGCCGCTTTCTTCCATGCAGGGCTACGTCGAAACGGTCATCCTGAAAAACAATTCCCTGACCGGTGATGAACGACGACAGTACCTTCAAACAATTCTCGACAGCACCGTCAAGCTCAACAAGCTCGTCCAAGAATTGTTCGAACTGAGCAAGTTAGACGCGAAACAAACGCTGCCGAAGCCTGAGCCGTTTTCACTCACCGAGCTCGTGCAGGATGTTTCACAGAAATTTCAGCCGCAGGCAGAGAAGAATTCCATCCACCTGGAGATGCAATTCGACAAAGACCTTCCTTACGTCTTCGCTGACATTGGCTTGATCGAGCGAGTTTTGCAAAACCTCCTCGAGAATGCGCTTAAGTTTACCCCAAAGAATGGACGGGTTGCAGTGTTCATCGAGCTGGTCGACGCAAAATTGAAAGTTCACATGACCGATACAGGTTGCGGTATTCCGGAATCGGACATTCCGAACATCTTCGATCGCTTTTATCGTTCGAGTCGGAACCGATCGAGAAACGACGGAGCAGGTCTGGGACTTGCAATCGTGAAGAGAGTATTGGAACTTCACGACGAGAACATCAGCGTCGAAAGCAGTGAACAGACGGGTTCCACGTTCACCTTTGCACTGCCGATCTTCCATAAGTAACGAAACGAGACATCTGAACACCTCCGATATGAATACAATCAACATTACACTTTCAGCAGGAATCCTTCTTCTTCTCATGGGAGGATACACACACTTGAAATCGTCCGGTACAGCCCACATCACACAGGACGACGAAGGATTTACCGGTCGTTTGATTGGGAAGAAAGCGCCCGAACTCTACGAAGGCGATTGGATTAATTCATCAGGGCACAAGCTGTCTGACTTCCGCGGCAAGGTAGTTCTGGTGGAGTTCTGGACGTACGGCTGCTATAATTGCCGCAATACGATTCCCGCGATAAACGACTGGCAAAAGAAATATGAAGGGAAGAACTTTCTCATCATCGGTGTTCATACACCGGAGTTCGACCGCGAGAAAAATCTCGCCAGCCTCCGCCAGCAGGTTGCGCAACTCGATGTTCAGTATGCAGTCGTGACAGACAATGAATACCGCACGTGGGAGGCATATCATCAGCAGTATTGGCCCACATTGTACGTCATCGACAAGCAAGGAATTATCCGATTCGTACAGATCGGTGAAGGCAATTACGAGGAGACAGAGCGGATGATCCAATTACTCATTGCAGAGAGATAGCAGCTTTTTCTCCGCCAATCCCCGACGGGGAGTTGAAACGACTTTCCTACCTTTTTTTATTATTCGAACCCTTTTGTGTTTTCCCTCGATGAGTCGTCTACTGACCCTATAGGTCGGTAGACCCGTAGGAAGTTGTCAATTGAACAAGAATCCCGACCTGTGCAGCAGCACAGGCCGGGATTCAAACCTGCTTCCCGATCAGACGACACTACTTCACAAGCAGCATCTTGCCAACAGCAGTAAACGCTGGTGACATTGCCTCATCTTGCTCAACGTCTCGTATGCCTTCAACCACCACCCGGTAGAAATAGACACCAGAAGAGAGACTGCCGGCGTTGAACTCAACTTCCTGCAACCCGTCATCCATTGTCTCATGGTCAAGAAGCGTGGCCACTTCCTGACCGAGGATGTTATACACCTTCATGGTTACCAGCGCCGGCGTCGGAAGGTTAAACGAGAGTGTCGTTGTCGGATTAAAAGGATTCGGATAGTTCTGGTACAGCTTGAATTCCTCGGGCACATCCGCCTCCGCAACAGAGCTCGGAGTGACCGTGAGTGGAACGATCGATGGATCGCGCTCCAAGAACGACACCTCCGCAACCGGTCTTACCCCTGTGAATTCCAGCTTCTGCGCGAATTTCACGGTGTCGCGCGGACCATCGAATGCACAGTTGATCCTGTGAATCACGCTGTCGAGGTGCGCGCCGCTCCCGCAACCTGAGCTGTCGCAGTAGGTGAGATAGACGTTCGCAATGCTGTCGATCTGCCGGACGAGCAGCCCGTTGAGCGGACTGTTTACATCAACGTACCTCAGTTCTCCGAACCCCACGGGAGTCTTTCTAAGCTGACTCCCGTAGATGTTGAGTTTCAGCGCGACATCCTCGGCGAAGAGGTTATTGCTCTGCTTGTCAGGTGTGAGCTTCTTGATCAAGCCGATCATCTCCTTCCCGTTGTCGAAATAGTCGAAACAGCGGGACGGTCCATCATGCTTCTTACCACTCCTGCCCGGCATAAGCGAGCCGAGGAGATCACCATGCTTGGCAAAGGCTACGTACGCGAGCTTGTTCGTCTTCGCGTTCGGGTCGGCCACTCCCACGACCAACAGCTGAGTCTTGCCGAAGGGATATTGCTCGAAGATCTCCTTCCGGAAGTTGGCTGCGTTCGGCATATCGAGGCCGGGGGACTGGACATCGGGTAACATCGAGCCTGAAGCGTCACCTAACATTCCACCATCGGCTCCCCACCACCAGCGGACAACCTGTTGTGATTTTCCTTTCTTTGTCGTGCCACAGACTGCAGCAATGTCACCAAAGGTTACCGTGCCGCCGTTAAATTCCCATACTTTCCCACGCTGGTCAACATTGGTCGCCTGCTGGAATGGCTGATAGTTGGTGAATCGTGTGCCGGCTTGCTTGAATTCAACATGCAACATCGTAGCAGGATCACGATTCTGGATGTTGTTCGTGAACTGGAAGCACCACGACATGTTCGCCGTCTTCCGCTTTACTTCTTTTTTCACAATCAAGCTTTCCGGCTTGAACGTGCGGAACGTCGTCGAGTCGCCGATATAGGCGATCGCCGGAAGCATCGTGGGCGAGCCTTCAGCATCGTGGTTGAAAACGATATCGGTGGCAATCTTGCCCGGAGGCCCAAATGGGTAGACATAAATATAAAACTTCAAACTATCCCGCGGTAAGATCTCTCCACTCGATGGATAGATGGAGAAATTCTGGTTTCGTGTATACACCGACGAGATGTGCAGTGTATCGTCACCCAGATTTCGCACATACAGACTTTCAACCGTAGCTCGTTGAACCAGCACCGAGCCTAAGTTGACCAGCGCGGCCGAGAAGGAAATGACAAGGTCGGAACCAACGGCTGACCGTTCATATGTACTTCGTCCAAACGTGCCCGCAACGAGATAATTGCCACCTGTGGAGTATGCATATTCCATATCAGTGATGATCGTCGCCTCGGGCATCCCGGTATTCCACCGGTACCAGGACGTGCCGGCCGTTGTCGTCTTGTATGCGCCGGCGTCTGTTCCCACCCAAAGGATGCTCGAGTTCGTGGGATTTTCTACCAGATCGTTCACCGGCACATCCGGAAAATTGTTGGTAATGTTAATCCAGTTCTGACCGTTGTTCGTGGTCTTGTATATTTTCTGGTTATCACCGAGCCCCGTCATGAGCGCGTAAGCAACGCTGGAGTTCGACATCGACGGACACACGCGCTTAACTGACCGGTTCGGTAGACCTGTAGAGATATTCAACTTCGACCACGATCCTGAGCTAAACGGGAATCCCATAAGGCGCTGTGTGAGGTTGGTCGTTGTGGCGTACACGAACGTTCCGAGCGAGTTGGCGCTCACGTCCACTACGTTACCGAGAGTTGAATCGGTGACGAGCTTCGTCCAACTGGCTCCGCCATTCGTCGTCCGGTAAACCCACTTGCGATTATTGGCGTATAGCCACGACGGACTAAACGGATCCTGGACGATCAGCGGAAGCGCGGTGTTCCAGTCGACGATATTTGCAATGCCGCTGTTGATAGAGCCCCAGCCGCCTCCAGAGTTCGTCGTCTTGGCCCTGCTGCCGTTCTGGTTAGTCCGATATCCTGTCGTGATATCGGAGTAGTCGGCTGCGCAGTCGATGCCGTCGGCGCCGATGGTGAAGACCCATTTGGCGGGCGCGGCGACAGATGTCTGCTCAGTGCCATTGTCCTGAGACGATCCGTACTTGATCTTTTGCTCAGAGTGGTTGACGTCGATATTATAGAACTGCGTGATCGGCAGAAGCTGATTGATCAGCGAGCTAAACGTCGCACCGTCGTCGTCAGTCGTGAAGACACCGCCGTCGCATCCGACATAGAAGAGGTTATCCGACGTCCGATATTTCAGCGCGTGGATGTCCGTATGGAGCTGGCCGGTTGGGATACCGACTTCCGTCCAGGCACCACCGGAGTTCGTGGATTTCAGCAGCGTTCCGCCCGCAACCCACACCAGAGATGAGTTGGAGGGATGCACTTCGACAACGTTGTTGTACCAACCCCAACCGTACATGTAGTTGGCAAGGCCGCCGGTCGGTGTGATATTCGTCCAATTGGGCGTGGTTGCATTGCCGTTGTCTGTCCGGAAGACACCAAGTACTTGCTTGGTCGATGCGCTCACCATTGCAACGTAAGCACGCGTGAAATTACTAGGTGCAATCGCAAGCGCAACTCTCCCGACATCTGAGCCTGGAAGATCGGTCGTCAGTTGTGTCCACGTGTCTCCATAATCCGTCGACTTGTAGACACCGACCCAGTGTCTGCCTGCGAGCATGTACGAGCCGCCGGGTGTCGTTGCAATGTCTGAAGCGGCCCAGGTCGCAGGACGCGTCCACGTATCGCCGTTGTTCGTCGACTTGAAGATTCCTGCATCGCTCGTTACAAATACAATGCTCGAACTCCACGGCGGGATCAACACCTTTGACACCTTTGATGGAGTGACCGGAAGCGCCATCAGTGTCCAGTCGGTCCCCCCATTCGTCGTGCGATACACGCCGGTTCCCTGCCGTCCCTGGTACTCGCCCGTGCCAAGGAAGATCGTATCGGGGTTCGTGGGATGGACCGCTAGACCACCGACGGTGAGCGTCGAGAGCTGATCGTTACGCGGCACAGGGATGGGGATGATACCGAGGATGATGAAGTTCCAAAGTCCGCCGGAGGCTGCGCCGACATGCAAACCAGTGTTCGCATTGAAATCGAGCGCAGTGATACGGCCCGCGAAGTAAACTGAAGGACTGGAGTTCAACACCTCATTGCCGTATGGTCCTTTCTCTGTCCACGGAGAGATTGACATCGGTGAGCGTTCGACGTCGACCTCACGTTTGAGCTTCTTAATTTGCTGGAACACTTTGATCTGCTGCTCGGTCGGCCACTCATCGTAGGGCGTATACCAGTTCTTGAAGTACCGATCGGGCGTATCGGGTCGGCCGCTGTTTTCCGGCTCGTATTCGCCGCGCCTCACCTGCTGGATTTGCCTCGCCTCACGAGCGGGGGGCTTCCCTTTCCGATTGGTGAGCCAGCTTAGATATTCAGACGATGTTGGATCGAGAGTAGATGGAACGGTACTTTGTGCCGGAGCGACCGTGCAGAGAAGAAACAGACAGCTAAGGATAGCTCCAAGCACCCAAACGAAGAATGCAATGCGCATGGGAACCTCCTGATAGTGGTGTGAGCGGTGCGTCTATAGCTAACCGACGAAGAAGTATACTGAATCTACTTCAAAGAGTCAAGACTGCTTGGTAGTGGGTAGTGCCTCAGTTTCAATCGTTCAAATTCGCTGATTTTGAAAGCGACGAATTTTGCCCAGAAAAATCTTCAGTGAGTTTTGCTAAGTCCTCAACCTCCCATAATTTTGTCGTTATTCCTGCCGCTTGTGCCGGTGTCACGCGGAGCGTCTTGTGGATGCGAACAAAGTTGTAGTACATGAAATGCAAGGCGATTGCATTTTCGTGATTGTCGATCTTCTTGGAAAAGGCATTCGTTAAGCGCGTAAACCTTCGCATGTTCATCCGCATCGTGAGATTTTGTCTCTCGACATAGCTTGTCGAAATATGTTTTGGATTTGGCATTCCCATGACTCCCTGCTTCTGCGTACCATTACATTTGGGAGGACTGTATCTTTTTTCTCCACCCGGAGCCTCACCGTACATCTTCACAAGTTGAGCATAGTCAACATCCGCACCGAAAGCACCCTCGACGGCTTCCAAATATGCTTTGAGTCCATCGGTGGTCAATTGTATGCGATTGGTGAGACGACCCGCCACGTCTTGCATAAAGATGTTGGCACAGTCGGCATTACGAAGTCCGATCAAATACGAAATAATGAGTTTGGAATTTGAATCAAGCGCAGTCCACGTCCACACGTCACCGACCCCATATTGCCCTTGCATTGATTGCGGCACGTTCTGAGCTTTGGCATAGCAGAAGCTCCAAATTTCATCGCACTCCACCCGTTTCGATTTCAGATTCTTTACATGCTGATCGTGGTACTTCTGGCAAGTTGTACCAACATCAACGAGCAATTTCGTCACGGTGTTAAGAGATGTACCGGAAAGCCTTGCTGCTGCTCGGAGGCTATTCCCTTCAACGAGCAATCCGATGATCTGAGTGCGTTTTTCAAGTGGCAGTCTATTCATGGTAGATTCCTTGTTTGTCCTAATTCAATATACAATATTATTCTTGAGAAGTCAAGCATAAAGTTCAGTTAACATGATGAGCATCACAATGCTTACAAGATAATGCTTGCTATTCTTACTTGCAAGCATTATATTTTAGCCACACAAACGAAAGGAAATCTTATGGAAGAAAAATCAATGCAAGCTAAGGGAGGAGAAGCGCGAGCTAAAGCACTCTCAGGAGAACAAAGAAGCGAGATTGCTCAGACTGGTGCGGCAGCAAGATGGAATATACCCAAAGCTACTCATGAGGGGCCGCTCCAATTGGCGGATGCAAAAATTCAGGCAGTCGTTCTTGAGGACGGGACACGTTTATTGACGCAAAGCGATTTCTTGCTTGCCATTGGAAGATCAAGAAGCCCGAAAGCTGGGACTGGTGCTACTGTCGCCGAAGTGCCTACTTTTTTGGCCGCAAACAATCTTAAGCCTTTTATTGACAATGAATTAGCGGAGTCGACAATCCCAATTAAGTTCTTGAATACAAACAACAGGATAGCCTATGGATATAAGGCCGAATTATTGCCAAAAATATGCGATGTATATCTTAAAGCAAGAGATGGTAAAGCCCTTTTGAAGTCACAAGAAGATGTTGCCAAAAAATGCGATATGCTGGTCAGAGGCTTAGCTCATGTTGGCATAAACGCCCTTGTGGATGAAGCGACAGGTTATCAGGAAGTTCGGGACAAACTTGCATTGCAGAAGATTCTGGATATGTTTATTAGCAAAGAGCTACTTAAGTGGACAAAGCGATTTCCTGATGAATTCTACAAAGAATTGTTTAGATTGAAGAAGTGGGAATTTCCAAAAGAGGGAACAAGCAAACCTCAAGTTGTCGGTCATTATACAAACGACATTGTATATGACAGGCTTGCCCCAAGTGTCTTAAATGAATTGAAGAGGCTTAATCCCCCCGATGAAAAAGGACATCGGCCTCACAAACATCATCAATGGCTAACCCCAGACATAGGACATCCGAAACTCCGAGATCACATTTCTGGTGTGATTGCATTAATGAAGTCTGTGGAAGATTGGAATCAATTCAAGAAGATACTTAGGAGGGTCTACCCAAGAAAAAAGATTGGCGAAACAATCGAAATGGATATGTAAGAACAACTATTCCCAGCGTTTTTTAGCTGCCTTTTTTGCTATTTCTGAACGTCTTTTCGGAGAAAGTGCCTTCGCTCGTGCTTTACCACCTTTTAGACCTCCTAATCTTCCAAGGGCAACGGCGGCGGGGTTCTTTGTGGATGCTGGCGGGGTTGGCTCTTTAGCTTGTCCGGTCGCAAGTTCAACAATGGACTTTGCAAGCTGGTTAGTATCACGGGGTCGTTTCGGTTTATTCATACCTCCAATATAATCAATCCTTCTTATCCGGTCAAGCATTTTCAGAGAATGGGTAATTCAAACTGAGGCTGAACTGACCCCTTTGCGCCGGACGGTAAGAATGGTTAAGTTGGGCGGAAAGGAGAATCGTGGTTATGGGTCGACGGCGATTTACAAAGGAATTGAAGATAGAAGT
>JACOSX010000151.1 GCA_016178625.1 Ignavibacteria bacterium | reverse complement strand
GTGTATCGACAACGGCATAGCCGGTCGGCAGGTATGTGAAAAAGCCAGAGACGATATTGGCTGTGTCGATCTTACGCACTGCTAAAGGCTGAGACAGAGACCCGATCATATTCCAGCCGGCAGTGACAGGAACGGTAAGAGAAAAGACCGGTTTTCCCGTGTAGGATTGCGGTTGCGAGCCGGAGAATTTGACCCCAATAGCCAGTGCCTAGATTGAGAGAAGTTTGCACCTGATATCCCGAAGTGCCAGAATAACTGAAGGCTGCAGATGAGGCTGTTGGATAGACGGCTGCCTTGGAAAAGTCGGCTACCGTATCAGGCACACTGACCATGTTCCAATTGTCTTGAACTGTTGTCGTGAGTTTCAGCTTGCCTGACGCGTTGTATTTAACGACCCCAGAACCACTGATCCTTACACCATCGGTGATCTCCAATGTCCCATCCACAAACAGCGTATCGCCGGCATCGATGGTAAGAGTCATGTTGTTTTCAAGAGTGAGAGTAACACCGGAGAGCACATACACGTGGCCATCCAGCTCAATGTTTTTCCTCCATGTGATCGGGATGTAGATGTTTCCAACAAACTTCTTCTCCGAGAAATGATCCATCAGGTTGGTCATGATGGTTCTGAATTTATCGCGATCGGATGGAATGGATCCATAAAGTCCTCTACTCCAATAGATGGAGCCGGCGCCGAAGACACGAGCATTGCTTTGAGTGTTGATGTAAAATACTGCTTCGTGAACTTGACCGTTCGAAAATGAATTTGAAGAGATCACTTCTGCATTGGCGGGAGAACTGGTATGTCTTTTATCCACTTCACCGCCGACAATGCCCGCTCCCGCAGCATTCTCTGAGAAGCCTGTTCCAAATTGGTCACCAAGATTGAATGGCGGCACGATACCCTTGAATAGCCAGTGAGTTGGTAACTGGACAATGTCTTGTTCTCCCACATACTCGAACGGGGGAGCGGTGGTTACTTGGATACCAATGAACTTTGCCTCGGGTTTCCCAATTGCGCTCGAGCGCCAGAGGGAATCTTCGATATAAGTGCCGCTGCTCGTATGTTTACCTACCGCAATCCTTGTGCGGGTATTATTATACGCCGCCTTCCAATAAGAGATATTCCCGGAAAGAAAGGCTGCGTTACCTCCGCTGTTGGATTGGTTTGGAATAAATCCATCTTCAACGGCGTTCCGCTCAAACGCCGACCAGTACTCGTCATGGCCAGAGGTGACAATAAACTTGTACTTTGCAATGAATCCGTATCTATTTGGATTAGATGGTACTCCGTCCTCATCAAGATCAACATTTGTGCAGTACTCCATCGCATACCCTGCTCCTTCCGCCCATTGGATGAAATGTCGCTCAGCTAAATCAAACGAACCGATATCGGTGCGTTCCAAATGATCCGGCCTATCTCCCATCGGCCGTAAAAACGAGACAGTATCGTTCGACTGCACAAGAGGTTCGCCATCGGAATAGAGGTTACTTCCGCCCCATGCGTTGTACGCATGGTAGGTATTGAATGGTACCTTGTAGAGTATGTTCGATGTGCTTCCCGGATTGTCTTCCTTCACGACAAACGGCGCTCGACGGAAAATTGTCGAATCGCTTACCAAAGAACATTTAACATAATAGAAACCGCTCTTCCATCCACTTGTTGTCGTTCCAGGGATGGTGTACGCTATAGACCAATTCGCCGGGGAACCAACGCAGCCGGTCTTGAATTCTCTGGGAAAAGGCTTTCCAATGTACGAATTTGAAGGCAATGCATTTCCGAGACTATCATGCAGCGGTTGATACTGCAACACAAAACTTGATCCAAGATCGACGATAAATGAGTCGGTTACTCCGACCCTGTAGACTCGCATCCGATAGACTGCGTTGTTACGGAGCGATTCGCCTGTAGCGACATAGAAGCTGATCGGATCTCCCTGCCGCACACTGGTCAGGTTAGCAAAAACTTCTATTGGGTTTCTCTTCCAGGCTAAATTGGCCGGAGGAGGATCGGCATTGAGCCGGATTGGAGATAATAGTAGTAATGACATTCCCGCCGCACAAAGAAATGTCATTTGGATCATCAATTGGTTGGGTTTCATAGCCGTCTTCTATAAATGTTATTTGAGAAATATTAGTTGTTTAGTAGCGCGATATAAACCCGCTTGCATTGTATAATAGTAAATCCCGCTGCTGAGCGACCGGGCATCGAACTGAATGCGGTACACCCCTGGTAATTGACGTTCATCGACAAGTGTTGAAATCAATTTCCCTGTCTCATCGTAGACGGCGATGCGCACATTGGACGCCTCCGGAATCTCATACTCAATAACTGTGGAACTGTTGAACGGATTGGGATAATTCTGCCTGAGGATAAAACCGGTGGGAAGTTCAGGCAGATGTTCAACGACACTGGTAATAAGCTCATAGCCAACAACTTCACCAAGCAACGTTACTGCCCAGCCGTGATACTGATCGAGCATCATCGCATCTCCAAAATAATACGAGATCCCGATCGATTCCTTTATCCAAGAGTTTCCACCATCTGATGTACGGATGATCATTCCGCTGCTACCGCCGTTGTAGTAGGTTTCGCAGAACATCCATCCGTTCAGAGTGTCGATGTACGAAATTGCATCAGGAAAGAATTGATCATTATGCACAACACCAAAGGGAAGATAGGTAGTATCCCAGTGCACACCGCCATCTCGTGTACGAATAAGATACAAACCATTATCATCGTAGCCACTCCAGGAAAAACCGTTGACCGTGTCGACAAAAGAGAACGAACCTATTGGTATATCGAATAATTGCCACGCAGTTCCACCATCAGTCGTGCGGAAAAAGACACCCCTGCTTCCCGAAAATGTTGACGGATCGTAAACCCCTCCGTTCATCCATCCATGCAGCGAATCGATGAATTGAATCTTCCGCAGAAGTGTTACACTATCAGCATGTGTCCGTTCAGTCCACAGTGACCCTCCGCTGGTTGTCTCAACTAATTTGCCCGTATCAGGGGAAAACTGATTCCATATGTGGATCCTGTCGTAATATTCCCATCGGTGCCTCGCGCTACTGTACTGTTGTACCGTCTTCCGTTCTTATGCAGTTTCTCGCTCCATGTGCGACCTCCATCTGTTGTTCTCCAGATCAATGCATCGTCTCCGAAAAAAGTACCAACCGCCCAACCATGAACCGTATCGGAAAAGGAAAGATCAAAGAATCCATTGGGAAGCGAGGGCTGAGAACCTGGATACCAGGTATGACCACCATCTTCGGTACGGTAGAGTTGATCACCCGCACTACACCATCCATGCAGAGAGTCCTTGAACTCCACCGCCTTCATCTGGTATCCCGGTCTCGGTGTTGCAATCACACTCCAGCCGTACTGCTGGGCTGTGCCAGTAGAGACGAACAGTATAAGTATGGAAAAAAGCGTAAGCTTCTTCATTGTATTATTCTTTTTAATGGGGAAAACTCCCCTTGTCACAAAACTCGTAAATGTAAACTACAATAACGAATGTTTATCCTAAAATCAAGATGTCGATTAGAATTTCAAAAAATCTTGAAAGATCATTGTCTTGTTTTGATATTCACGCTCCATCTCTCTATATTGGTTCTGCCAAACGTCATTGATCGTAAGACGTATTTCTGAATAAACACTCATCCTCTTGTCGAGAAAAACTCTTGAGACCACTAAGAAAACCTCTTTCACTCATTATTGCTATCGCATGCTGCGCAGGTTGTTCAACCTCCCCACTTGCGCGCCACCCTGATTTCCTCGAGAGAAAAAAGAACTTTCCTCCCGCAATCGTCATAACGGATTTCATTGTGATCGACGCCCTTCTCGGAGATACGGGCAAGGTCGATCTGATCGAGAATGTCAGTGAAGGCAAGATGTGTCTCAACGCCTTCGCCGGGAAACTCAACGAGAAGGGATATCGTGTCGATCGGACGCTTCTCTCTTCAATCGGGTTGCTCATGAATCGTAACCAGCCATACAAGGTGGTTCGGACAGCGGAAGAACAGTTTGTTGAGAGCGACAAGCTGTTTGTCGATACCCCACCATTCTTTATTCATGAAATCTATGCGAGAGATTCGGTGTTGCTGGAACGTCTTTCAACAGTCTATACAACATTGATTAATACTCTCGATCATAAGGGAGAGTCACCTATCGTAATCCCCGAAGCGATCGAAGTGGGAAAAGCGATGGGCGGAGGAACACTGGTGATTGCCCTCGTCGGCGGGTACAATGTGTCGATCACGAACCAGATTGGCAGAGAGACTCCTTCCTCCAGTTTAACACTCGGAAAGGTCGCAGTGCAGCATGTGACCCAGCTTTCATTGATGTTCTATATGATTGATGCTAGTTCAGGTCAAGTTATCTGGGACGACCGACGATATATTAAGGGCGGAGTGATCCATAAACAAAAGATTGTGAGCATGATCGAGAGTCTTGTTGCTGAGCTACCATGAATTCCGGAAAAGGACAGTTAATTCGACATCGTCGAAGAGCTTGCTTGCATAGCCCTCAACCACAATGCGAGCGTGACGCAGGCTGCCCTCAATTATCTTTACCCAAGCCTATCGTTTCGTCGGTTGTACACCTGAACATCTTGCAGGAATCCTCAAAGCAATAACCTGGAAGATCGCTCAAGAGGAAATCATCAACCTCAATGAACTCAGCAGTTCACTCCGCATGTATCCTGACTGGATGTACGAGTTTGCAAAGCGAGACTGATGAGTGATCTTTCCATTCTTATGATCGAGGAGAAACCTTTGTAAAGCGCCCTCGCGCTACACAATGCAATAGAAATTTTGCATCTAACTGTGTTCTTCCTCGTATATCACCCATATCGTTTAGATGATATTGTCTTAGAGCACTGTTCGGAAAAATCGTTCTCCCAAAAAAACGTCGTGGATGACATCATCACACAACAACTTTTTTTTGATATTGAGGAGATAGAGTGAATATAGTCATCGAGAACATCAGCAAGCGATACAAAGGAAACGTGTGGGGACTCAGGGATTTTACACTCACGATTGGTTCCGGTGTCCTTGGGCTGTTGGGACCGAACGGCGCTGGGAAATCGACACTCATGCGAATCCTCGCGACCGTCACACGACCTTCCGCCGGAACAATTACGTGGAATGGCATCAATATCGAGAAATCACCAAATGATCTGCGCGCCGTGCTCGGTTACTTGCCGCAGGATTTTGGAGTTTATCCAAACCTTACCGCGATTGAGTTCCTTGAATACCTCGCCGCTGCGAAAGGATTGAATCATGCCATTGCCCGTAAGCGCATTGATGAACTGTTGCAGTTAGTCAACCTCGTCGACGTGCGGCGACGTCCGCTTGGAGGGTTTTCCGGCGGGATGAGACAGCGGATTGGCATCGCACAGGCACTGCTGAACGATCCACAACTACTCATTGTCGATGAACCGACGGGAGGATTAGACCCCGAGGAGCGCGTCAGGTTTCGAAATTTACTTTCGGAATTGTCCGGGGATCGGATCGTTATTCTTTCTACGCATATCGTCTCTGATGTTGAGGCAACAGCGACGCATATCGCCATCATCCAGAAAGGCAAACTCATTACCCATGCCACGCCGGAACGCTTACTCTCCTCCGTCGATGGCAGCGTTTGGGAGTGGGTGATTCCAAGCGCTGAACTCCCACTCATCAAACAACGCTATCTCATCAGCAGCACGATGCGGCGAACTGATGGTGTGCGCGTCAGAGCCATCTCGAAGGCTGCTCCTGATAGTGCACAAGCTGTTCAGCCGACATTGGAGGATGCATATCTTCATTGGGTTTCGAACCATACGGTGGACCCGAACGGATGAACCGATTGCAACTGTTCTATTGCTTGATCCGTGCGGATTTTCTTGAAAGGACACGGAGATACAGCTTCCTGATCACATTGGGGTTTACCCTCTACGCCGCCTACGTTTTTCTTCCTCCAAATCCTTCCAACTATGCGACCCTGCAACTCGATGGGCACAGGGGAATCTATAACTCTGCGTGGGTTGGCAGCCTTGTCGCGATGATGACGACGATGTTTCTCTCTTTTGCCGGCTTCTATCTCGTGAAGAATAGTCTTGCCCGCGATAGACAGACGAGAGTCGGAGAGATCTTGGCTGCGACATCGCTTACGCGGCCACAATATTTGATTGGTAAGGCGCTGAGTAACTTTGCTGTGCTCTGCGTGATGATTTTCCTGATGATAACTGCCGCCGGAGTGATGCAACTGATCCGCGGTGAGGATACTCACCTTCAACTCTGGATGCTAACTGTTCCATTTTTCCTCATCACATTGCCTGTTATGGCGATCGTTGCGGCGCTTGCGGTTCTTTTTGAATCGATCAAGTTCCTCCGCGGCGGGCTCGGCAATGTGCTCTTTTTCTTCCTGTGGATCTTTGCAGTATCAAGTGAAGCGTTGAACCATGAGATGTTCCTGGGGATCAATATCCCACTCAAGAGTATGCAAGCGTCAGCCGAGTCTCTCTACCCGGAGTATCAGACGAAAAGAGAAAAAATGAGCATGGGATTCAGTTTCAAGGATGAAGGTCAACAGTGGCATCTGACGACATACGAGTGGCATGGGGTCGACTGGACCGCAGAAGACATCGTGGGGAGGATGCTATGGTTCGGTGTCGCCTTCGGTATCGTTCTTGCCGCAGGATTATTCTTCGATCGATTTGATTCTACCCAGAATCAACCTCGTGGAGAGCCTCGAAGGCATGGTGGATGGGTGAGGTCCTTCAGAGACAAGAACGATTCTAGCCACATGTATCCAGAGGTTTCTGAAACAAATGGCACAAAGACAGTCGCTGTACATCTCTCACCATTATCGGAAATGAGATTTAAATCTCAGTTCTTTCAAATGGTCATAGTGGAGCTCAAAGTGATGCTGAAGGGCCTGAGTCGATGGTGGTACCTGGTTGCATTCGGTCTTATCATTGCGAGCCTTGCTGTTCCTCTTGATGTATCACGACAGATTCTCTTGCCGCTTGCATGGGTGTGGCCCATCCTGTTGTGGTCGGCGATGGGAGTCCGTGAGACGCAATACAGAACGCATCAACTTATCTTCTCTGCTGCGTATTCGCTCAAACGCCAGCTGCCCGCGATGTGGCTTACAGGAGTGATCATTGCGATGCTGGTTGGGAGCGGTGTTGCAATACGATTGACCATCGCAGGTGAATGGGGAGGAATGTTTGCTTGGTGTGTCGGTGCTATGTTTATTCCATCACTGGCTCTTGCAATGGGAGTCTGGACTGGCAGCAGCAAGCTGTTCGAAGTGATCTATCTACTTCTCTGGTATGTCGGTCCAATGAATAAAATCCTCGCTCTCGATTATTTGGGATCCTCGCCCGAGACAATAGCTGCGGGTATCCCACAGATATATCTAGTGCTGACCCTGGTCTTGTGTTGTTTGGCGGTGATTGGCAGGCGAAGGCAATTAACGATTTAATTGTAGGTCATCAAGCCACTTAATTTTTAGAAATGAGCAATGTCAATTGGAGACTGCTAATATTAGCTAATTTTCCACGTATTTTCCTATTTGCGTCGCGATATTCGGCTTTTTGATATTCACGATTCCAGTCACTATATTTCTATTCACAAAAGAGCGGCCTATTTTCCGTTCCCATCATTCACCACAATTTCAGGAGGGTATCTTATGGAATCAGGAGCCATGAAATCCTCGGCAAAACAAACGCGGATTGAAAAATCTCAAACGGTAAAGACAACCACGATCAAGCAGAAAGAATTCATTCCCGCGAAACCAGTAGAAATTTATGATGCATTCCTTAATGATGAAAAACATTCGGAGTTTACAGGTGCACGCGCGACGTGCGACCGCCGCGTAGGGGGGAAGTTTACTGCGTGGGATGGGTATATCTCGGGAAAGAATGTGAAGCTCGAGAACGGACGCCGCATCGTTCAGCAGTGGAAAACTACGGAGTGGCCCAAAGGGTACAAGCCATCGACCCTGGAGGTTACCTTCAAGCCAAAGGGCGAAGGAACGGAAGTTCACCTTGTGCAGACCAATGTACCCGCGGATCAAGCGAAGAACTACAAACAAGGATGGGTCGATTACTACTGGATGCCGCTCAAAAAGTATTTCTCAAAGAAGTGATTGACGTGCATCCGGTTACGTCATGAACCTTTTCTGCAGTCATGCCAGCATAGGCGGAGGAGAGGGCGAGAAACTTTATCCGTTCACAAGACATGAGTATCGTCATCCCCGGCGATCGAAAAGGGATCCAAGAACAGGTTTAAATCTTCGGCAAGGTTGTTGAGTGACACCCCCGGTAGTATGATGTGTCGCACAACAGCGCTTTGAAATGATGGAAACCTTCGATATCTTCAACACGGGGAAACCTTCTTTTTCCATTGGAGAACATTTCTTACTTCCCTAAGGGTGACTTCTCCCAGTCACCCTTTTTATTTGCTGTATCCCTTTCGTGCGAGGTACGATTTCAGTTGATATGGATAGGAAAAGTTCGTATTATGGTACGAACTTCCGGGCAAGCCCGTCTCGGGGGCTAAGGAGCGATATACCCTTGAATTCGAGGACGAGTGAATAAACACGTTTTCATCGCTCGTGTGTTGCTGATTGATGGAGTCTTGATGATCGTTCTCGCGTTCATTCATCTATTTTCAACTCCTCTCATCAGTAAATGGCTGGCACACGAGTTAACCAAGGAGACAATGACGACGGTGTCTCCGCCGTTCTTATTGAACCATATTGTGGTGGGCATTTTATTGATACCATTCGGTGTGAGCACATTGTACAGTGCTGCAGGTGTTCGCACCGGGCAACCGTGGGCTCGCGGCATCGCGATAACGAACTCGGTTGCAGTGCTTTTCTTGCCGCTTCTGGTCGGCATCCTCATGGGTCCGGAGTACTATCGCAGCACACCGTTCCTCGTCGCCGCGATCCTGATAACAGTAATCGGAGTGTCGATGTTGATCCCTTTGATTTGGCTCAGCGGCAGGCCCCGAGCACATGGATCGGTGAAATCGGGCACTTGAGTCTATCGGTTGTTCACATATACTATGCACAGTGAATTCACATTTAACGGTTTCCATAATCAACATCGAAGGAGCTACACCATGAAGCCACGTTATTTCCTCGCCGCTTTCTCGGCGATCGTTTTGTTCTCGTTGTCATTTGCGCTTGGGCAGAATAAGTCTGAGGTAAAAAGCACGAATATGCCAAAGGGATTCCGTGGAGATTTCTTGACGGAGTTGAATGATGTCGAGCAGAAAATCCTTGATCTCGCAAGAGCAATGCCAGCGGAGGAATATTCATGGCGACCGATGGAGGATGTACGTTCCGTCAGTGAGGTCTACATGCATATCGGAGGTGCAAATTATCTGTTGCCGACCTTCGTCGGCATCAAAGCGCCAATGGAGATGAAGCCGGACATGGAGAAAACTGTTACGGACAAAACAAAGGTCATCGAATTTCTCAAACAGTCGTTCGATCATATCCGAGCTGCGGTCATGAATACTTCCGATGCAGATCTTGATAAGCCCGCAAAATTCTTTGGTCAGGAAACTACTGTCCGCGGGATCTTCTTTAAAGCAGCAAACCACATGCATGAGCATCTCGGACAATCGATTGCCTATGCGCGTATGAACAAGGTCGTCCCCCCGTGGACGGCGGCTGAACAAGCGCAGGCGAAAAAGGATTCAAAGAAGTAGCCTTTTCCATCTGGAAGAAAGATGATACACGACCCAACAACCTCAATTCTCATCTTCCTTCTGCTAAAAAGTGTCGTCTGTAGGCATCAGATGAATACATGTGGCTACGATGTGATTCTGCTTTCCGTGCGATAGCGAAGTTTCCCTATCCCCCAGATAAGGAGCGATATTCCCAATCCCGGAAACATTGGCTCGATACCGAGCGGATAATTGACCGCATTGACCTTCCAGTATTTCGCGACGAACCAGCCAATAGACGTTAGCCATCCGAGGAGCATTGAGAGGAAAGCATACGGAGTTCGAACCTTCAATCGCTCGAAGTAACTTGCCATCAACGGAACGAGCAGACCAGGAATAGCAATAGTGCCGATGGTATACCATTCTTGGACGACGCTTGGAATAGCAAGCGCGAGGAGCACGGAGAGTCCAAAGGTGACGACCAATCCGATTTGAGTTAGGCGAGTCGCATTCCCAGATTTCGCACTACGGGATTCAACATCATCTCCTTTACGGATCCACACTCTTAACACGATATCCCTACCGAGAGTCTGTGCCGACACAAAAGCCAATGTGTTCAGAGTCGACATGATGGTCGCCAACATTCCAATATAGAACAAGCCCTTGGCGATTGGGGGGAGAATGGATTCTGCGAGCAATGGGTACGCCATCATCGGTTCGGCAAGATTGGGAAGGGCAGCTCGTGCGTAGAGTCCAGCCGTAGCTGTCATGAAATCGAAGAGAAACCAGAAGATGATCGAAAGAAGAATCCCGCGCCGCGCGACGGCTCCATCGTTCGCTGCATAACATCGCTGATGGAATGCCGGATCGACGAGCGTCCATAGGGCAATAAAAAACCAGACGATGATGAACTGAACGGAGTTACCACCATGCCACGTGAGGTGTGACGGCGGCAAACGTGCTGTGAGAAACTCCATGCCACCGAAGCGATTAAAACAGTAAGGGATGATAACGGCAAATCCCAGGAACATGAGGATGAATTCCAACACGTCGGTTTCCACATCGGACCGGAACCCCCCGAGAAAGAGATATGAGACAGCGACAAGGGCTGTCACGACCAGGCTGAGGACGACGCTCCAGCCGAAGAGCATTTGCAGGAAGAGACTGAGCATCAGAATATATGGCGCGGGCGTCATCAAGACAAACGTCAGAATGGATCCAAGCACCGCTGTCTTCCGATCGTAGGAGAGCTCGAGCTTGTCGGGAATCGAATAGAGATTTGTTGCTCGAATTTTCTTTGCGAGGAAGATCGCGAACACTGCGGCGAAGATATAATACGGTACTCCCTGGACGACCCAATTCGAGATTCCGTATCGATAAGAAAACTCACCTACTCCGAGGATGCCACCATACCAGGTCGAAACAAGCGTCATGATGAAGATCGGTAGAGTCAATGAGCGTCCCGCTAACAAGAAATCTTCCTCCGATGGTCGAGTTTTCCGCGCTGAACGGAAACCTACATAGAGGACCGCTGCAAAGTAGAGCAGGATGAGGGAAATATCGATTGAGGAGAGGTGAATCATTCAGATTGTCATTCGCTGCATACGAATGGTGGTATAGTTAGGAGCGTCGTTCGTCTCACTTCGCATGAAATCGATACAGGAGAAGGGTGCCGCTCTTCACGCGTACGTGGACCCCTTCGGCAATGGCTTCGTTGCTTGTACCTTCATGAACGCCAAGCTCGAGCACGTCATTGGTGAGTGCATACTTTAGGTTTCGTGTCGTCACTCCAGAGCATCGTTCGAGTGGAATGAGAGAGATCTTCTCTCCTTTTCTCATCGTCAAAGAAACCATATCACCTATCAACGTCAATTCACCGACGGCATCGAAGAATCGTAACTCAATTTGACGACCAAACTTCTTGAAACATCCTAAGTTCCCGACGGTATGATCCAGCCGGCATCCAATGGCACCGACCACTCTTGCCGATATCATCTTCTCCTGAAGGCAGAACGCGATCGCTTTTTCGAGATCGGTACTCTGTTGATCTTCAAGGTGAACCTGTTTGACATGCTTGAAGTATTTTATTGTCGATGGCGTGATCGAATCAAAGTCTCCCAGAATGACGTGTGGTCGGATGCCGAGACGGCGCGCATGGTTTGCGCCGCCATCGGCACAGACGATCAACGTCACAGACTTCGCCAGTGATCTGACAAGCTTCAAAGACGGGGGAATCCCGTTTGCGATCACGAGTGCATGCATACCCTAAAGGCTCGCAGTTATTCCGATGAGGTAGTTCCGTTCGGCTGCGGGGAAAAATGCATTGCCATCTCCACTCATCGAGTAGAGCCGGTCGAACAGATTGCGCACCTCACCGCGCACCGTACACTGCACTCCAAACACACTCGGCGAACGGTATAATACTTCTGCGTTCACCACTGTATAGTCAGGGTTCTTGTTTTGGTCACTAGCGAAGTTATCGGTGTGGAAGTCACCGACATATTTTGTTACGAGGGATGATGTGAGGGCGCCAGTGCTATAGGTTAGGCGGAAATTACCGAGCACATCCGGGAATCCGGCAATCGGATTATTATCCAGTGGGGTGGGAACGAGCGTCGACGTTCCACTCGAATCATGCGATTCGACATACACAATGTGACGAATGAGCCGATTACGTGATAACGAGATGTTTCCGTTCACGGTTATTCCGAGTGGCAGGGAAATGTTCCCATCAAGCTCCACCCCGATGTGCCGGGTTCGTTCAGCGTTTCCGGTCACTGGCTGGCCAAAGATATCGACCTGTCCGCTGTTCACAAGCTCATCGGTGAATTCCATCCAGAAGACATTGCCCGAGAATTGTGAACTCGAAGTTCGAAATCCGCAACCGAGTTCAACATCGAGAAGGTGTTCTGGTTTAGCGAATGGAGCATCGAAGTTATATATCACCCGACCGTTTGAGGTGTCAGCCGTGAATTGAGGTGTGGCGCCAAAGTATGAATCCTCTGCCGCGTAGAGGTTGCGAAGACGCGGTTCGCGCGATGTGTAACCGGCGGAGGCATATGCATTCCATTCATCGTCGATGTTATAGTTCAGACCAAACCTCGGATTTGCAAAGAGGTACGAAATGCTGAAATCATTTCCGAGGAATTTTTCATTCTTAATGCCATAGCGATTTCTGACAAGCTGGAGGTCTCCCATGATCGTCAAATGCTGTTGCAGACGAAAGATTTCGTGTGCATAGAGCGAGAGAATATCTTTCTCGCCGTTGTACTCATAGAAATGAAAATCCGGATCGAAACCGGGTGAGGGAAGTTCTGAGGCAGATTGGATTTTTCCCCAATGAATCGAGCGATGGAAGCGCAGCTCGCTCCCTACTGTCAGGCTGCCGAGCGGATGTTCAAGCTCGATGCGCGGGAGCCAACCCCATTGCTTGTTTCCCACAAACGCTCGAAACACAAAGGTCGGAAATCGTGAGACGCCAAAGGTCGAGTCATATCCGATATTATTGTGGAACCAGGGAGATGCAGATTGATCGAACCATACCCAATCTCCATCGTAATCGAAGTAGCCTTCTCCAGTGTAATAGAAGAGAGTATTGTGCAATGTTGTGGATGGTGAGAGGCGCCACTCGTGGATCAATTCGTAATGCGGCTGTGAGAAGCTTTCCGTTGTCTGAGGTTTCTGAGGAACGAAATAGCCGGTAGTATCCCAATAGCTGAAGTTTGTTCGCCGAAGCTTCTTGTCCGTAACGAATGATTTCGGAAGACCGACATAGGCAAGTCCGTCGGCAAGGGGACCACCGAATACATGAAATCGCGTCGTCATATCTTGATCAATGCGTAACGCACCGAGGAAGTATGAATTCAGCTCCACCCACGAATTTGCCCGATATCCATCGCTCAGGATTTTCCCAAGTTTACTGTAGAGCATGTACCGATGATCGATCAACCCCGAGTTGATCGTGACATTGTATTTTCTCGTGTTGAGAGGAAGTGAGTTGCTGCTGTCACCAAATTCCTGAAAACCAAACATCGACTCGAATGTTATCCCTGGTTTCCGATCGAACGGAGTCGTCACGAGGTTGACCGAGCCGCCAATGGCAGGGGGACCATAGAAAGCGCTGCCCGCTCCACGCTGAACCTGAATAGATCCGGTGCTTGCAAGAAGATCGGGGAAATCGATCCAGTACACATTGTGGTCCTCAGGATCGTTTTGAGGGACTCCGTTGATCATCACGGAGAGTCTGCGCTGGTCGAATCCACGAAGGTTGATATAGTTGTAGCCGATACCATTTCCATTCTCGGAATAGAAAGTCATCGATGGAAGCTCGGACAGGAGCACCGGAATGTCTTGGACGGAATAGCGGTCAGCCAACTGATGCTGGCTGATGTTTGAGAATGTAACGGGTGTCTCGCGATTGCGAGCGTTGGTCGGGCTAACAATGATCGGCGACAGGTAATAGGTGGTAGTGTCGTTGATCGTCGCGTCATCCGCCTGCGCAGCAGCAATGGTTTTCGTCAGGAGGAAACACGAGAATAGTAACAGAGCATGTCTTACGTTCATAAATTCCTTTCGATTAAAAAATGCAAACGCCGTTTCCCTGACGTGGAGAGCCAGAAAAACGGCGTTTGAACAAACGGAGTTCATTTTCCTACGCTGGCATAACCCAGATCAGGTTTTGAGGGTATCATCTCAGTCCCGATTGTTATCGGAACACCCCTAACAAACTGGCAAATAAAGTAAAGAACGATTCGTCCGTAATATACAAGAATGATGTGGAGAATGCAAGTGGTTGGGTCGATAGTGCGTGCCTTTTCTTTTTCTAATACTGGAGACTTATCCGAAGAATCCCATATTGAAAACGGAAACCTGTTGATGATAGTTGCTATTTCACATCTTCATAGTAATTGCTCATCTCAGAGATTTTTCTTATATTGATGCACACTTTTCCACCACATCGTAAAGGAAATCAAGCACATGGCACAACATCTTTCGGCGGAGCGACAAGCGCGTCGAGCCCTTAAACATCGTGAACGGAATAAAGCCTACATGTCGAAAATGAAAACCGCGGTAAAACGCGTGCGTCATTTGAAAGAAAAAGACAAGGCTTCTATCGAGTTAAAGAAAGTAGTGAAGTTGTTAGACCAGCTTGCAGCGAAGGGAATCATCCATCGCAATAATGCGGCAAATAAAAAATCGAGCCTTACGAAATATGTGAGCTCGCTGAAGTAATAATCCCTTTTAGTCCAATGAGGAAGCCCCAAATGTTATGGGGCTTTTTTGTTGCAACATCCTGAAGAGCATCTCCCTTACTGTTGTGATAGTTTTGCCTGGAGTTTTACCTCCAACTCTTTGATGCGTTCGTCGAATTCTCCGCTCAGCTCTGGCTTCTTGCGCTTGAGGAGTTGGTAGGTGATAATTGCCTCACCGTAAGCTCCTTGCGCAGCAAAGATTTCTGCAAGCGTCCGGCTGACAATTCTTCGGTCTTCAGTGATATCAGAGGCAGCTTGTACATCCTGTATCGATTCTGGCGAGATTTCGCTTTGGGGAATTTCTTCAGAGGGTGTGGTTGGGAATTCCAACTGCACAGGTTCTTGCCCTAAAGATGAAACGTCCTCGGTATGGTGTTCTTCATCTCTCGCTGTTGTAGCGACTTCCGCTGAAGAGATATCCTCCGTCATTTGTGGTTCGTTTGTGGGAAGAATCGCTTCCGCAGTTTCTTCATGTTCAACCACGAGGGAATCCTGGGTAGGCATTGAATCGACGGGTGCTGATGGTTCAGTCACAGGTTCTGTAAATCGTTGCCATTCCGCTTGGAGGTTTTTCAGCAGATGCGAATTGGGATGTTGTTTTATAACATGCTGGAAAAACGAGAGGGCAGTAGAGTATTCTCCTTTCGCAGCGAAACATCGAGCCAAAATAAGATTTGCAGTTGAGTAAGAGGGGTATCGCTCCAATCCCGCCAAGCAGAGATCCCGAGCTTCAGGAATGCGTCCGGCGATGAGGTACTCGGATGCTAAACGGGCGAATAGTGGTGAGAGTTGTCGCCGCGAAAGCTTTAGTTCGATCTGTTCAATGTTCAAGATGATTCTTTCGTCCGGAACCGTGAGGATCTTCTGGAAGCATCACTCAATCATCACTGCTTCTTGAACCTCTTCGACAGGTGGTGCATGGCTTCGCCGCGAGTGGGTTGTGGTACTCCGTCGAGCAGCTGCGAGTTTTCTTGCCATCCATGCATGGCGGATGGAAAGCCACGCGACGAGTCCGAATCCCATAGAGAATAACAACTGGAAAGGAACTGCTGCTAATTCAAGGTAGTAAATGGATGCTGCCACTCCAAAGAGGCAATAGAGTGCTAACACCAACTCGATGACAACCGTGTAGTTGAATTTCATCAATGCATACTTCTTGTCCAGCCAATTGTCTTCCTTCTCAATGACAGAGTACTTCGGCGTACGGACAAATTCTGACTTCTTTTTGAACAGTCCTTCGAGGACTGCTTTGGTATTGTTTACCGCAAATCCCATGCTTCCTGCCATGAACAGGGGAAAGAGGAGCATTCGACGCTGCCAGTCGTGATAAACGTCTTTTTGGGAGTACAGGTAAAAGAGAAACGAACCGATAAACGCGAACACGAATACCGCCATGATGGAAAAGTACATCTCATAACCGCCCTGATGTTTGATGAAGATGAGAGGGACATTCAGTATTCCGGCGATCAAAATAAATGGGAACACAATATTGTTGGACAGATGGAATGTTGCATGGATCTTTTTCTCCAATGGGAGAGTGGATTTCCAAACCTTTGGAAGAATCTTCCGTGCTGTCTCGATAGCACCTTTTGTCCACCGGAACTGTTGTGACTTTAGAGCATTGATCTCGGAAGGCAACTCGGCGGGTGAAGTGACATCATTCAAAAACTTGAACCTCCATCCGCGGAGTTGCGCTCGATAGCTCAAGTCCAGGTCTTCGGTGAGGGTGTCGGCTTCCCAGTTTCCTGCATCGAAGATACAGTCTTTTCGCCAGATACCGCCTGTCCCGTTGAAGTTAATGAAGAACCCTGCTTTGTTACGGACGTTCTGCTCGATGACGAAATGACCATCAAGTGCCATCGCTTGGACACGGGTGAGGAACGAGTACTCACTATTGAGATGTTCCCAACGGGTTTGCACGAGTCCAATGTTCTTGTCGAGGAAAAAGTAGGGAAGCGTCGCCTTTAGAAAATTCTGGTTTGGTATAAAGTCAGCATCGAAAATCGCTATGAACTCTCCACGCGCGTTTACCAGTCCTTCCTTCAATGCCCCGGCTTTATATCCGACACGTGAATTCCGTCGAATGTGCTTGATGTCGTACCCTTCTTCCCGATATCGCGCAACGATCGCGTCGACGACATCGACAGTTTCATCGGTCGAGTCATCAAGAACCTGGATCTCGAGACGATCCTTCGGGTAATCAATCTGGCACGCGGCTTTGATGAGTCTTTCCACGACGTAGTACTCGTTGTAGACCGGCAACTGCACGGTCACGATCGGGTATTCTTGCAACGTTCCTGCAACTTCATTCTTCTTATCCTTATGTTTCATGTAATAGTAAATCATCACAAATCCGCTTGAACCAAACAGGAAGAGAATCGTTAAGGAAATGAAATATGCACCAATGATAAAATCTTGCATGGACGTCTTGTTACGCCTTTATGTGGTTATTGACTTGTTGGTTATTAGTATGCATGGATATCACCATCCGGATACGGTATCGATTAAAATATCTTCAGTGAGTTTCTCGATTGCCGCATCAATGCCTGTTTGGCGCTGAGCAGGTCCTCCACCGATCAAATAATCACCCCACGCAGAATATTCTTTGTCGTATATTTTTTTCTTGAGCTTCATGTCCTGATATGTTACTTTCACCGAAACGGTGACGCGACGCTTAGTCACTGTTTCACCCTTTTCCACCACCTGCGGTTGATCTGGTATGGACGTAATGATCCCTTCCAAAATGGAATCGGCATGTGTCTTGTCGGCGATTTCAAGATTGTTATCCTGTCGAAAGCGATCGATCAGTTTGTTTGTCAGTTTCTCACGCAATCCCGGTTCGCCCGCTCCGCTTTGGTCATCAAAAAGCGGAATCGCGATCGTCTTGAGATGCGAAGGGACTGATGAGCCAGTGAAAGAATACATGCATCCGCTGCTCGTCAAAAAGCCGATCAATATAAGGAAAGGCAACAATCGCGTCATTGTTCTAAGTTGTATTCCTTTATCTTACGGTATAATGTTCTCTCACTGATATTCAGGGCTTTGGCCGCAAGTCGGCGGTTTCCTTCAAACCGTTCCAGCGCACTGATGATCATCCGTCGTTCCATTTCATCGATTGGGACAAAACGCTCACCATTTTCGTGGTTCTCGGTATCGACGTGTGCTTCCACATAGTGGGACCCCACAGCGCTTGCGGGCACGCGTTGCTGATTCAGAGCATGTTTGATCTCCATGATATCACTCTTCATCTCAAGGAGTGCGCGTAGAATAAGCTCTCGTTCAGCCTGGTCGGGTGTTTTGTGCGTGAAGACCGGCAGATTCCGATTGCCGTCATGGAATTCTTTCACATATTTTCTTACGTCATTCGCCTCGATTCGCCTTCCGCGCTCAATCACGAACATACTCTCGATCGTGTTTCGCAATTCACGGACATTACCAGGCCAGTGATAATTCCGCAGCAATTCCATTGCTTCGTCCGAGATTCCACCGCACGGGATTTTATTCTTCTCGCAGAACTGTTTCGCGAATTCTTGGATGAAGAGCGGAATATCTTCCCGACGCTCACGCAGGGGGGGGATACGGATATTGATAGATCGCAGACGGAAGAATAAATCCGCTCGAAAACTACCGTGGTGGACTTCCATTTCGAGATCTTTGTTCGTCGCTGCGATCACCCTGACATCAACTTTCCGCGGTATTGCTGAACCGACTCGCATATATTCGCCGTTTTCCAGCACCCGCAAGAACTTTACTTGTGTTCCGATGGGAAGCTCACCTATTTCATCCAAGAAGATGGTTCCTCCATCGGCAAGTTCGAAATAACCCTTTCGAGTTTCTGCCGCACCGGTGAATGCACCTTTTTCGTGTCCGAAGAGTTCGCTTTCTATGATGCCTTCAGGAATCGCTCCGGCATTCACTGAAATCATCGGCTTGTGTGCCCGTTTGCTCATCTGATGAATCGCTTTGGCAAGCACTTCTTTGCCTGTGCCGCTCTCACCGGTGATTAAGACGGTGATTTCGGTTGGAGAGACCTGCTCAACGACATTGATGATCTCTTTGATTTCGATTGATTCTCCGATGATGCCAACCTGTTGTTGGACTTGGTCGCGGTTCATCCCTCAGTACTTCTCCACAATAATAGAATCGATTTTGTATTTCGTCTTTACATCCTTGCCTGCAGTGCGTGCTTCCTCGGCATTTTTATAACTTCCAATCCAGACAAGATATAAGCTGCGCCCGGAGCGAATCTTGTTCGCGATCTCAACGCTGTATCCTAAGTCTTCAAAGAAGCTCTTTTGTTTCTCTGCGTTTGTAGCGCTCGAAAAGGCGCCAACCTGCAGAGTGTATGGAGCGACGACAGTCCCTCCTGTTCTTGCTTGAACAGTCTGCTGAGTGTCTGCAGCTGCAACCTCCTTCGTCGGAAGCTTAACTGGTGCTTCTTCCTGATGTGGCAATTGAGCGGCATCTTTGCCACCGGTAAGATACGGCGAGGTTGGATAGTCTTTCTTGAGTTGCTGCATCTTCAATTCTGCAGTACGATAAAGCCCCAACGAATAATAATATTGGTAGATTCGATACAATGCGTCATCAGCCCATTCGCTTCTGGGAAAATTGTCAACAACCCCCTGATAGAACTTCACTGCTTCGATACCGTCTGAAGCAAGTCGTCCTTGGAGATACATCACGCCGGCATTGTTCTGGTATTTTGCGACAAGATCCGGGAGGACCTTTTTTACTTCGTCGACTTGACCCTGATCAACTTTCTCGATATACGATTTGAGCTCTCGGTCAGCGGTTTGACCAAAGATATTGGGGGTGAAGACATAAAGCACTATGCACACTGCGATACGTGTGAAGGGACTATCGTTGAATGGCAAGCGAACTCCCATTGTTACAACCCTTACAGCTTGATCTTTATCAGCTGAAATCAATCTCACGCAGCTTCCTCAATAGGTAGTTCTATTTGTGAATGAGATTTCTCGGTCGATCCAAAGAGGGTCGCTGAGTTTGCCCGAAGAATTTTCACGGTGATATAATCGCCGGCTTTGAAATTGCCTTTCGGGAACACGACCATCTTGTTTCCATCTGTCCGACCTTGCCATTCAACAGGCGATTTCTTGCTCTCACTTTCCACCAGCACTTCATAGGTATGGTTGACCATCTCCTGGTTTTTTTGGAGAGAGATTTTTTGTTGTTGATCGATGATTTCATTGATCCGCAGAGTCTTAATGGCATCCGGTACGTCATCGAGCATCTTGAATGCCGGTGTGTTTTCCCTTGGCGAATACTTGAACGTGAACGCCCCGTCGTAGCGAACATGTTCCATCAATTCCATCGTTTTCTGATGATCGTCTTCGGTCTCACTTGGAAAACCTGTGATGATGTCTGTTGAGAGGCTTACGTCAGGAATTCGTGTCCTGATTCTATAAAGCAGCCCGAGGTAACGGGCGCGATCATAGGTACGGTTCATCAACTCAAGAATCCTGTCAGAGCCTGACTGGACTGGAAGATGAATGAACTTGCAAATATTCGTATGATCCGCAATTGTCTCAATGAGCTTATCAGACATGTCTTGGGGGTGAGATGTTGTAAATCGTATCCTGATGCTCGAGTCTACTTCAGCGACTGAGCGTAGGAGGTCCGCAAAGTCTCGGTTCTCGTCGCGATACGAGTTTACGTTTTGACCAAGAAGAGTGACTTCTTTGAAGCCGCGAGAAGAGAGGATCTCCACTTCTCGGACGACGCTGGCGAGTGTTCGACTGCGTTCGCGCCCGCGTGTGAAAGGCACCACACAGAAGGAGCAAAACTTATCGCAACCGCGCATCACGGAAATCCATGCACTGATCCCGCTGGTTCGCAGTGGAACAATGTCATCATACGTCTCGACGCGCGACAACTGGACCGCGATCCCTTTTTCGCCGTGCCAAGCCCGATGGACTAACTCAGGCATTCTCCTGTATTCATCAGGTCCGACAATCATATCTACGATCTGTCCGACTCCTTTGGCTTTCTCCGCTGTGAGCTTGGTTCGCAATCGTTCTGCCATGCATCCGATGAGGCCGATAAGAACATCGGGCCTGCTGTTCTTGAGACGCTTAAATTCGCCGAGTCTCCCATAGATTCTCTGTTCGGCATTCTCGCGGACGCTGCACGTATTGGCAAGCACAACATCTGCATCGACAAGAGTGTTGGTAACTTCGTACCCATCTTGCGCGAGAAGACTAAGGACAACCTCTGAGTCTGCCGCGTTCATCTGGCATCCGTATGTCTCAATGTACACGCGTTTTTTTCTCATGCGTGGAATGTTAGAATGCTCAGCCAAGGTTGGTACCTGCCTTATTGATCTGATACTTCGCCATTGTTGGGACTTCGCTACCTAAGATACCCAAAATCTGACAGATAGTCAAGAAATGTTTGTTCAATTAAATGAATTTAATTCAAATATCAATAAATGAATAATAGATGGAGTCTTTTCCATTTGCCAAGAAGTCAGAGAGGGTGAACTCTAAAGAGGATTGATGGCCGAATCGGATTTGTCTATATTTATTTCGCCTGATACTAGTTCATTGAAGCGGGCAGAACGGTACTAACACTTTGTAACAGGCACACCACCGATGAACATCCCAGCGGACGATTTTCGAAGGCTCATTCATAGTTTGGTTGACAGGAATTGCACACCATGGCGGACTCTCAGCATTCCGCCGTGGAGAGAGGATCCGAAGTTCATTCAATGAAAGTCCGTGAACCAGCGTCGTGTCTTTACGTTTATCGATATTTAGATGTGCATTTTTGTTCCAAGTTGTTCATGCCGCTTGATTTTTGGTGGAGAAAAAGCGACCTTTCTGCCGCACGTCAAACTAAACTATAATCAAATCCAGCATCATCATGATTCCATCGCAACTCCTTACTTCCATCAAAGAACAAGCTAAGAAACTGAAGAGGGTCGTTGTTCTCCCCGATGCTGCTGATGAGCGCACACAAAAAGCGGCGCGCATCCTTGCTGATGAACGCATCACATACCCCGTTCTGATTGGGAACGAAGATCAGATACGATCAACAGCAGCCTCGTCGAATGTTCCGCTCAACGGTGTGCGCATCATAGATCCGGTAAAGTCCGATAAGCTCAGCGATTTCTCAAACATCTTCTTCAATCTCCGTAAGCATAAGGGGCTTTCCATCACCGAAGCGCGAACCCTCGTGGTGCACCCGCTCTTCTTCGGCGCGATGATGGTCCGCGAGGGCATGGCTGACGGAAGCGTGGCCGGATCTCTTTCGACGACAGGCGATGTGCTGCGCGCCGCCATTCAAGTCATTGGACTTCGTGAGGGGATCAGTGTCGCCTCGAGTTTCTTTTTGATTGTGTTTCCCCATCGTGTGTTTTCTTTCGCCGATTGTGCCGTGCTTCCAGATCCCACAGCTGACCAGCTTGCTGATATTGCCATCGTCACAGCGGAGAATCACCAGAAGCTCACGCGTGAAGAACCACGTGTTGCGATGCTTTCATTCTCGACGAAAGGTAGCGCAAGCCATCCGTTGGTTGAGAAAGTTCAACAGGCGACCGCGATTCTTAAACGGAAATCACCAAACCTTCTTGCTGACGGTGAATTACAACTCGACGCAGCGATCGTCCCAAGAGTTGCACGGTCGAAAGCTCCTGGGAGTCCGGTTGACGGTAACGCAAATATTCTTATCTTTCCCGACCTCAATGCGGCCAATATCGGCTATAAACTGGCGGAGAGGTTGGGTGGTGCACAAGCGATCGGTCCGATTGTTCAGGGGCTCAATAAGCCCGCGTTCGATCTCTCCCGTGGATGTAGCGTAGAGGACATTGTGAACACGGTTGCAATCAATTGCGTGCTGGCTGCGTAGCGTGAAGTTGGATGTCGGAACCTCTGACTACCTCAAGACAGCGCTATCTCTTTATTGATCTCTATCGTAGTGCCGTCATTCTCCTGATGCTGGAAGGACACGTGTTCCGAACGTTCCTTCCTGCTGAGGTCCAACAAACAACCATTTTTCAATTTCATGAATTCTTTCACGGATTAACTGCTCCAGCTTTCCTTTTTGGTGCGGGCTTAACATTTATTATATCGACGCGGAAGCGTTGGGTGGAATTTCATCATTGGGGAATGCCTCTTGCTCGCCGCATCCGACGGCTCTTTCTTGTGCTGGCACTTGGTCTCATGATCCAACTTCCATACTATTCTATTCGGAAAATTATCATTGATGCGACACTTACAGATTATCTCCGGTTGTACCAGTTCAATGTTCTCCATTGCATCAGCATCGGGCTTCTCACGCTTCACGCCATCGTCTTCTTCTTCAGGAAGGAGTCGAGATTCTATCGTCTGGTGCTTTCAACAATCGTCGCGGTGTGTTTTCTTACCCCATTCATTTGGGATATCGATTTTCTCCGGTACGCTCCACCAGCGATCGCGCAAATGTTCAACGGAAAATACGGATCACCGTTTCCATTATTTCCCTATGTAGGCTTTCTCTTTGCGGGGGTGATCGTGTCGTGGGAGTTCCTCATCGCTTCCGGCAACAAGCGCGAGGGGCAGTTCATGAAGAGGATAGTTGTTCTCGGTGTAGCCGCAATTCTTGCCGGAATAGTATTCGACCTCTTCCCAAAGTGGATGTACCCAACGTATAATTATTGGTTCACTAGTCCAAATTATTTTTTTATCAGGATTGGCGCTATCCTGATTATAACGGCGGCATTCTGGCAGCTTGCCCTGTGGATTCATCTCCCCACAAAACTTCTCACGGTGCTCGGTGTGGAATCCCTATTTGTCTATGTGTTACATCTCGTTATCTTATACGGCTCTGCGGTGAATCCTGAAACTAATCTCCAATCCGTTCTTGGACCTAACCTCACGCTCATGCAGACAATCGGGACCTTTTTTATCTTTCTTATTGGGATTCTCCTTATCGCACTCTTGTGGAATTATCTTAAAGAAAAGCATTTCCATCTTTACCGTCTTGTGCAACTGGCAACAAGCGGAGTATTTCTTTATTATTTCTTCACGAGGGATTTCTAACAGCGAGAGCGTCAAGGTACGCAAATCGTACCGAGCACAGTGTTTCTTGCTGCGCCAGTTGCCCCGGTGACGTTGCCTGGATGACCTGCTATCGTCTCATTGGCGAGCAGGGCAAAACAGATTGCTTCCTTTGCGTCGGCGGAGAGATCCAATTCATCTGTGATATGCACAGTAACACCGGCGAAGTATCGTTGGAGTGCATTCATGACATAGAGGTTGTGTGACCCCCCACCGCTCACGAGCAATTCGTCGAGTCGTGTTTGTTTTCGAATGAACTTCAGGTAGCTCTGGTAAATTCCGAGAGAGGTAAATTCCGAGACCGTCGTGATGATGTCTTCCTTCCGATGTCCTTTAGACTTCCGGAGAATGTCGCGCACAAAACGTTCTCCGAAGACCTCCCGTCCCGTAGACTTGGGGGGTTTCTTGGTTAGGTATGGGTGGCATGCCATCCAGCGTAGCAGATGCGGAATAATGTTCCCGCGAAAAGCAATCTTCCCGTCCTTGTCGAATGGCTTGCTATAGAATTCCAT
>JACOSX010000177.1 GCA_016178625.1 Ignavibacteria bacterium | reverse complement strand
GAAACATTTCGGAATGACGGAGAATTTGGGCTACGCCCTTAATACCCCGCAGCTTGCTGCGGGGATGCTTTATCGGGACAAAGCAATCCGACCAAACAACGTAAATTCTAGGGCGTCAGATTGCTTCGGCACTTCGTGCCTCGCAAAGACAGTTCTCGGACACTCTCCTGCTTCGCGACGGGAGAGTTGAACCTTATCAGACACTCCTCTTCTCTTCACCTCCTTGCCAAACTACTCCATAAATGTTATATTAATGTAGGATTTGGTTCCAAAATCAAAAATCCCAAATCCGAAATTGTCTACGCCCCCGTAGCTCAGTATGGATAGAGCACCGGTTTCCTAAACCGTTGGTCGGCAGTTCGACTCTGCCCGGGGGTACGTTCAATTATCAACGACATCAACACATTCAATGCGATTAAGCAAGAATTTTCTACCGACACTCAAAGAAGTTCCTTCAGACGCTCTCATCCCAAGTCATCAGCTCATGCTCAGGGCCGGCATGATCCGCCCTCTGGGTGCGGGTGTGTATTCCTTCCTACCGCTCGGATATCGACTTGTCAAGAAAGTCATGGAGATCATCCGCGACGAAATGGATGCGATCGGTGGACAGGAATTTCATCTGCCGGCGCTTAATCCTCTCGAGCTGTGGGAGGAGACCGGGCGTGCGAAGGCGTTCGGCGATACCATGTTCCATGTGAAGAATCGTCCGCTTGTGCTCGCTCCAACGCATGAAGAGGTCATCTGCTTTATTGCGAAGAACCACATCAAGTCGTACCGCGACCTGCCACAGATATGGTACCAGATCCAAACGAAGTTCCGGAACGAGCCACGCCCACGCTCCGGTGTCATTCGCGGCAGGCAGTTTCTCATGAAAGATTCCTACAGTCTCGACGCAACGTGGGATGGATTGGATACGAGTTACGACCTCCACGCTGAAGCCTACAAGAAAATCTTCACTCGTGCAGGTTTGAAGTTTTTCATTGTCGGAGCTTCAAGCGGCGCGATGGGTGGAAGCGCTTCGCAGGAGTTTATGATCGAGTCGGAAGCAGGTGAAGACACCTGTGCCGTTTGCGATCAATGCGGTTACGCAGCCAACCTCGAGGTGGCCGCCTCACACGTTACGAACGCCCTTCGGGAAGGTGAAAGCAAACCGATCGAAGAGATCCATACACCGAACGTAAAGACGATCGACGAGCTCAAAACGTTTCTACACATTGAGGAACGCTTCCTTGCAAAATCTCTGGTGTACATGAAAGAGAAAACTCCGGTTCTCATCTTGATGATGGGAAACGATCAGTTAAATGAATCGAAGCTGCTCGGGATATTGGGTAATGAAGCGCGACCGTTGCAGCCAGATGAGCTGAAGGCGCTGACGGGAGCTGATGGAGGCTCTATCGGCCCGATTGGATTGAACGGATTCACAATCATCGCGGATAAGCGGCTGGAAGGCGCCAATAACCTCATCAGTGGTGCAAATAAGAACGATTATCATTTGAAGAACATCGACCTCCAGCGTGATGTTAACATTCAAGGCTACCACGATATGCGCACGGTACAGCCGGGTGAGCCATGTCCCACGTGCAATCAACCGCTGCGGGTGGTGAATGCCATCGAGCTCGGACACATCTTCAAGCTCGGCACAAAGTACGCCGACGCGCTCCACGCATATTACCTCGATGAGAATGGAAAAGAACGCCCGATCATCATGGGAAGTTACGGCATCGGTGTGGAGAGGATCATCGCCTGCCATATCGAGCAGTCACATGATAAGAATGGGATTGTCTGGAGCAAATCACTCTCGCCATTCCATGTTCATCTGGTCCTCGTCAACTCCAATAACGAGAAGATCGTGAGCGTCGCGGAGAGCTTATACGAAAAGTTTCAGGAATCGCTCATCGATGTTCTGTACGACGACCGCTCGGATGTGAGTCCCGGGTTCAAGTTCAAAGACGCCGACTTGCTTGGGATGCCGCTGCAAGTGATTGTCGGCGAGAAAAACGTCTCCAACGGCAAGATAGAAATCAAAGACCGCGCCACAGGAAAGCGTGACATCCTCGAGATCGGCAAAGTGGTGAACTACGTGGAGAAGTGGCTGGAGTCGTAGCACATCCTCGGCTCATTTAATTTTATACATCACCGAACTTGATTGTTTTTCCCTTCCTAATTTTCTATCTTAGGGCTATTCACGAGTTAAAATTTTCCAATGCCTGAATTCATTCACCTTCACAATCACTCTCACTACAGCTTACTCGATGGCGCCGCGACGATCGAGGGGTTGGTGCAATCTGCCGTAGAAAATAAGATGCCTGCGCTTGCCCTCACCGACCATGGCGTCATGTTCGGCGCAGTCGAGTTTTATAAGGCAGCGAAGAAAGCCAACATCAAACCGATCATCGGTTGTGAAGTGTATATTGTTACCAGCGGTTCGCGCTTCGATAAAGAAGTAAACGCTCAGAGTGTCAGAGAAGGTAGAGGGAGGGGTATCTACCACCATCTCGTCTTACTGGCAAAGAATCTCACAGGCTACCGGAACCTTGTAAAATTGGTCAGCCTCGGTCACACGGAAGGTTTCTATTACAAACCGAGGATCGATCTTGAGCTTCTCAGGAAGTACTCAGCCGATCTTGTGGCGCTCTCTGCGTGTCCAACGGGTGTCGTGTCGTATCATCTCGTCAATGGGAATTATGACATCGGGCGTAAGACGGCGATAACGTTTAAGGAGATCTTTGGCAATGACTTTTATCTCGAAATTCAAGACCACTCTCTTGAAAAGGAGAAGCCCATCCTCGATGGCATGCCGAAGCTTGCAAAGGAACTTGGCATCAAGTTGATTGCGACGAACGACATTCACTACATCAAACAAGATCACGCCATCGCTCACAATGTGATGTTGATGATTCCGGATGCCAGTGCGGCGAACACGACTGATTACCACCAGCTCCGGTATCAGACAGACCAGATCTACTTCAAGACTGCCGCGCAGATGTGCTCGCTCTTCAAGCAATATCCGCAGGCAATCGAATCCACACTCGAAGTTGCCGACAAGATCGAGAACTATTCGATCGAGCCGGAGAAACCGTACATGCCGGCGTTCCCCATCCCGCCGGATGCGGGCGTCACCACGCTTGAAGAGTATCTTGACCGCCTCGCTCATGAGGGATTGCAGCGACGGTACAAGAATGTCTCATCCGAGATCGAAGACCGACTGACGCATGAGCTTTCGGTAATCAAGCGGATGGGGTATGCAGGATATTTCTTGATCACCCAGGATTTCATCAACGCAGCTCGAAGGATGGGCGTTGTCGTCGGACCGGGACGCGGGAGCGCGGCCGGAAGCCTTGTCTCGTATGCACTCGGGATTACGAATGTTGATCCGTTGAAATTCGATCTGTTGTTTGAGAGATTTCTCAATCCCGATCGCGTCAGCATGCCCGATATCGACATAGACTTTTCCGATAACAAACGGGATAAGGTGATTGAGTATGTAAAGAACAAATATGGCGCAGATTCTGTCTCACAGATCATTACATTCGGAACGCTTTCTTCACGCGCTGTCTTGAAAGATGTCGGTCGCGTGCTCGGTCTGCCTCTCAATGTTACGGAATCGATCACCAAGCAAATCCCGGTCTTCCAGGGTAAAGTTACTCCGTTGGCTGAAGTGTTAGCCTCCAATCCCGAATTGAAGTGGGTGAAGGAAAGCAAGGATGAGAAGATTCAGGAACTGATTGATATATCTCTGGTTCTGGAGGGGATGAACCGTAACTCGTCAACACACGCCGCAGGTGTTGTGATTGCTCCCGGTCCGCTGACCGATTATGTTCCGATCTACAAGACGCCGCAGACCGACATCATGACGCAATATAACATGATCGACCTTGAAGATGCCGGATTGCTCAAGATGGACTTCCTCGGACTCCGCACGCTTACGATCCTTGAGAATGTGTTGAATCTTATCAAAGAAAACCACGGCACTGAGATCGATCTTGATACGATTTCGGAAGACGATGCAACGACGTTTGAACTGTTCGGGAAGGGTCAAACAACAGGAGTGTTCCAGTTCGAATCGACCGGGATGCAAGAATGGCTCCGCAAGTTGAAACCAACATCTATCAGCGACCTGGTTGCGATGAACGCGCTCTATCGTCCGGGACCGATGGAAATGATCGGGGACTTCATCGATCGCAAACAGGGGAAAAAGAAAATCCAGTATCTTCACCCCAAGCTCGAGCAGATCCTCAAAGAAACATACGGCATTATTGTCTATCAAGAGCAGGTGATGAAGATCGCGAGTGAGGTTGCAGGCTTTTCTCTTGCCAAAGCTGATCTTATGCGTCGGGCAATGGGGAAAAAAGACAAAGAGTTGATGGCGAAGCAGAAAACGGAGTTCATCGACGGCTCTGTAGAGCGAGGGTTCTCTAAGAAAATTGCCGGTGACATCTTTGACATGATCGAGAAATTTGCCTCGTACGGCTTCAATAAGTCACACAGCGTCGCGTACTCGGTTCTGGCATATCAAACGGCATACTTGAAAGCACACTACCCCGCGGAGTATATGGCTGCCGCGATCTCCGCGGAGATCGGTGACACGGATTATGTCGTTCAGCTTATCGAAGAATGTCGGAAGATGAAGCTTCGGGTTCTTCCACCGGATGTGAATGAAAGTAACGTCCAATTTGTCGTGACGCCGTCGGGCATCCGGTTTGGGTTAAGTGCGATCAAAAATGTGGGGGTAAGTGCAGTCGAGAATATTATCTTGACGCGGACGGAACACGGTCACTTTGAAAACTTATTTGATTTTTGCCGCCGCGTCGATCTCCGGTCAGTGAACAAAAAAACGCTGGAGGGATTGATCCAGGCAGGCGCATTTGATGAGATGGATAGTAACCGTGCACAGCTCTTTGATTCTGTAGAACGTGCCATCCAATACTCTCAAAACGCGAAGAATCATTCCACAAAAGGGCAGTCGTCACTTTTCGAGGGGTCCTCCTCGACGCAACAGCAGGAGCAATATCCGCGTCTGCAGTCGGTTCCTCCTTGGAGTGAAAGTGAAAAACTCTCTCGAGAAAAATCGGTCCTCGGGTTTTATGTTTCGGGCCATCCGTTGCTGAAGTATGAGAAGGAGATCAGCGCTTTCGCAACGGCGCAATTCGGATATCCTGGAAGTGTTAAGTCGGGAGCAACCGCCCGTGTGTGTGGGATCATCTCATCGATAAAGAAGAAGATCGACAAGAAAGGAAAAATGATGGCGTTCATGACGCTTGAAGATTTCACAGGCAAAGGAGAATGCATTCTCTTTTCAGATGCCTATGGGAAGTACCAGTCAATTCTTGGCGAAGATGCAATGGTCATGGTGGTTGGAGGAGCGGAACAAAACGGCGATTCGTTGCGCATCCTCGCGAGGGAAGTGTTCCCGATGGAGAATGTCCGGGAGAGATTCGCAAAAAGTATAATTCTTTCCATCAAACTTGATAACGTAGAGGAGGAGACGATCAGTGCCTTGCGAAAAGTGGCGGAGCGTCATAAAGGAAAACTGTCATGTTTCTTCAATATCATATCCACCGAGAACGAGAAGCCCCTTCGACTTCAATCGACTAAGTTTGCAGTAAATGCAAGCAATGAGTTTATCATTGAGGTTGAGAATATTCTCGGTCCACAGAGTGTGAGAATTTCAATGTAAAATTTTGTATATTTGAAGTGTGGATTATGACTGTAGCTGAACAAAAAGTACAACAAAGGAACGCGTGATGAAGCCAATAACAGTAGATGACGCCAATTTTCAAGCCGAAGTGTTAAGTTCCGATAAACCAGTTCTCGTGGATTTTTGGGCGATCTGGTGTGGACCATGCAAAATGATTGCGCCGATCGTTGAGGAGCTTGCAAAGGAATACGATGGTAAACTCAAAGTCATGAAGATGGATGTCGATGCGAATCCTCGGACGGCAATGCAATACGGCATTCGTAGTATCCCGACGCTTATGGTATTTAAGGGCGGGCAAGTAGTAGAACAAATCATCGGTGCGGTACCGAAGCGCCACTTGCTTGACAAGGTCACGCCGCACATTAATTAGGTTGACTGTGTGCTCAGAAAGCGGGAATTGTCGCTAACAATTCCCGCTTTGTATTTAGCCTATCTCCTTACCAATGGGGTGGAATACAAAATTTCCATCATTCGTTAGAAATTGACTTTGAATGACCATTCCAATATCTTTAGGGAGTTCAATAACGGCAATGCTCACTGAACGAATTAGACGGAGGATCCTGTGAGTGAATCTAAAAAGATATTGATGGTCGATGATGAGGTTGATCTCTTACAAACATCGATCGTTCTCTTAAGGGCCGAAGGATACGAAGTTGATTCAGTGTCCGATGGGATTCAAGGAATTAATGCTGTACAGACCCATCACTATGATCTCGTCCTTCTTGATATCAAGATGCCAAAGGTCGACGGCATCGAGGTTCTTGAATTCGTCAAAGAGAAATATCCGAGCATCGAAGCCATCATGCTGACAGGCGTCAGCGATCTGAAGATCGCCGTCGAATGCATGAACAAGGGAGCGTTCTATTATATCCTCAAGCCGTTCAACGTTGCCGAGCTTCTTCAGACGATCAAGCGAGCCCTCGAACATCGTCGGCTTCTCCTTGAGAACAGTGTCATGCGTCTCCAGCTTTCGAGGATCGAGGGTTATGGTGAGATTATCGGAGAGAGCGCTGCATTCCGCAACGTTCTGGAGATGGCACAGCGCGTTGCGGCGTCAGATTCGTCGGTACTCCTGCAAGGTGCGAGTGGAACGGGAAAAGAAGTCGTGGCGAACTTCATCTACAAGAAAAGTCTTCGCGTAGACAAACCGTTCATCGCGCTAAATTGTGCCTCTATCCCCGACTCACTGATCGAGAGCGAATTATTCGGCTATGAGAAAGGCGCCTTCACCGATGCTCGAACGCAGAAGCAAGGATTGGTCGAGCTTGCCAATGGTGGAACGCTCTTCCTCGATGAGATTGGAGATATTAGCCCCGTCTTCCAGCCGAAGCTGCTTCGTTTTATTCAAACAGGGGAGTATCGCAGAATTGGTGGAAACACGTTGCTGCGCGCCGATGTCCGAGTCTTCTCGGCGTCGAACAAAGATCTGCGAGAGGAAGTACGACTTGGGAGATTCCGAGAGGATCTTCTGTACCGGTTGAATGTGATAACGATTGTTATTCCTCCGCTGAAGGAG
>JACOSX010000031.1 GCA_016178625.1 Ignavibacteria bacterium | reverse complement strand
GTAAATCGTTCGGGCGAGAGGGATCGATGCAATAACTCGCTCGAATGCACGGAACATCGTTCGACCAATTAAGTTGCGCGACAATGTCCCAACGATGAAAATCAATATGATCATGGAAATGAATCCAATCCCGGGGATATGTCTCCCGAGAATCTGATCAAAGATTGGAGAAGTGATGCCATCGACTGCATTGAAGAGAATGTTTAACACCCAGACGGTGATGACCACAGGGATCATGACGACAAGACCGCGTCCGAATGTCGTTCGGAGTGGTTCCAAGATTCTTTGGTTCTGATTGCTGTTCATGGGATATCGATCGGTTTATGCTGCTGCATCAAGCGTCCAATCTTCTCAACGTCTTCTGGGGCATCGACAGGAACGCTATCATAGGTTGTGACTGATGTTTTGATCTTGTATCCGTGTTCAATGATGCGAAGCTGTTCGAGTCGTTCAATCTTCTCTATGGTGGATTCCTGCCATGAGGCGAACTTCAATAGAAAATCTCTCCGGAAGACGTACAGACCAATATGTTTGTAATAGAGGTGTTGTGTATGCCATTGATCGATGTTGACGCCATCGCGCAAGTAAGGGATCGGTGACCGTGAAAAATAAATCCCATTTCCGTCGGTATCGCGAACCACTTTAACAATGTTGGGATTTCGTAGCTCTTCGGAGGATATAATTTCTTTGACAAGAGTTCCGACATGGACCGCTTCATCCTCAATCAGCATTTGAACTGCCTCGTCAATCATCTGTGGCGCGATGAGTGGCTCGTCCCCCTGGATATTGGCAACGATGGCAGTGTCTGTAAGAGTCTTTGCGGCATAGGCGATGCGGTCGGTGCCTGAACGAAGACCAGAAGGAGTGAGCATCACTTCACCGTTGAAGCGCTTCACCGCTTCAGCGATCTTTTCATGATCTGTAGCGATGATAACCTTGTCGAGCAGCCGTGATTCCTTCGCGCGCTCATAGACATGTTGAATCATCGGCTTTCCACACAGTTGAATCAATGGCTTAGCCGGCAATCGCGTGGATGCGTACCGCGCCGGAATAATGCCAACGATGTTTCCCGTTCTTGTCATTTCTCAGTTTGTCAACTACCGTTCACCAATCACTTTTGGAACTCTGAAGAATTTCTCGGTTCGGTCTGGTGCGTTCTGTAACATCTCCTCTGCAGAAGCGGATTGCCGTACAACGTCGTCGCGGACGACATTACTTAGTTCGATCACATGCGAGAGGGGTTCCACGTTTGTCGTATCGAGCTCGTTCAATTTCTCAATGTACCCGAGGATCTCGTTGAGTTCGTGTGTGAGCACTTCCTTTTCCGTTTCACTGAATTCCAGTCGCGCAAGCTTGGCAACGTGCTCAACGTCCTTGACAGTTACCGACATGGTCTATCCTTGCTTTCTAAGATGTTGCTGAATGACTGAATGTACTCTATCTCGTAATTCCATTTCTGTCTCTTTCCCGTTCAGACTCGGCGGTGCGATGGGGTCCCCTAACACAAGTGTGATCGTCCCAGGTCTAATACGCCATGAATGTTTCGGGAGAATATTGTAGCTGCCGTTGATGGTCACTGGCACAACAGGAATGCCTGCCTTTACTGCAAGGTTAAATGGACCCCGCTTGAATGGCTGCAACTTCCCGTCGGGGGTGCGCGTTCCCTCAGCGAAAAGGATGACCGACGCACCGTCGTGGATTTTTTTTGCCGCCTCTTCAAGGCTCTGGAGTGTATCGTGTCCCTTGCCCCTGTCGATGGCAATGTACGTTTTGCCGTACTTCAATCCCCACCCAAAAATTGGAATTTTCTCTAACTCTTTCTTGTACACAATCCTGATTTGGTCGGGGATGCCTGCAATGACGGCAGGAATATCAAAGTAGCTCGCGTGGTTAGCGACGTAGATGTGGCTGTGAGAAAAATCAATGCGATCCAGTCCTTCGACCTCGACCTTCACGCCTGAGACTGCGAGAACGCAGCGCGAATGAAATTTCGCCAGTGCATGATAGAGTTTACCGCTGCGATGAAAAGGGACCAGCAACAATTCCCATGATGCGACGAGCGCGGACAAGAACACCACCGACACTATTTTCGCCAATGACACAATCATACAACGCCTAACACAATGAAAAGAGGAGAAGAGGAGTGGTGCTGTGTGAATAGGGAGAAGTGCGCCGTCGAAGTGAATCGATCCGCAATAGAATTCATCGGCGCCATGCGGTTCCTATTGTAAGTGAGCTACATCGTGGTTTATGAAAAATACAAAAAGAGGGGGTGAAATGCAAGGACAAACAATGAACTCCGATTTCTTCCGTAGAGAAATCGGAGTTCTAAACTGCGATGAGAGGGTAAAAGCTACTTCAGCCACGTACGAATTCTAGTTTCCCACAACTCAAACAATTTCGGCGCTGTCCATACGGTGAGTACCATGAAACAAAGGCCACCGATCAAATCCACAACGTAATGATACCGCAGATAAATGGTGCTGATGATGAGCAATGTCCCGAAGATGAAAAGCACATAGCGGGACTTCAATTTGTAATGAAATGCGAAGTACAACGAGATGAGCGTCATCTGCGTGTGTCCACTCGGAAAGGCATCTCGTTGGGCAAAAGCAATCGCATTCGAGACGGATGTTGGGATCGATTCGCCGGCGTTAAGGAACTCACGGATTCCGTTGGTCAGCCATAGACCTGGAAGCTCGGTGCCCAGTGAATCGAAATTGTGAAGAGTGAACCTCGGTCCCACGGCCGGGAATGCAATATAGCCGATGTAGGAGAGGAAAAAACCATACACAATAGTGAAGAGGATACTTGAAAATTTCTGTTTCTCTCTTTGAAGATACAATTCAATGCCCGCTGTCAACATGATGAAGTAATAACTCGTGTATGCAAGTTGCAGGATTTCAGTGAGTGCGGGCCAGGAAAATTGTGCAAGCCATACCGTCGGATCCGTTCCAAAGATTCCCCTGTCGATTCTGATAAGGAAATTGTCCCAGTCTGTTCGCCCAAGCGACTGGATGATCACGTAGACTTCTTTGAAGAGGAAGAAGATCGATGGCACAGGGTACCAATCATGCACTGCACGAACAACTCTATGGTTGGTCGTTTCGGTGGCGAGCGAAAGTAACATAATGCCGAGACTTGCAAAAAGATTGATCGTGATCAGCATCGCCCACGATTCGATCCTCGCAACGAAGAACAGAATGATCGCTGAAAGAAGTATCGCAAACGCGACAATCAGTGCGTCAACGGGTCGCAGCAATGTGAGGAAGCGAGACAAGGTTATCCGAATAGGGCGTATCTTAGGTGATCCACTGCAGCATGAATGTCGCAAAGGTGAGGAAGATGCTGATGCCAACGACATCTTGAAAAGCTGTCTCGAACGGGCCCGCAGTGAGAGCGGGATCAAAGCCAAGGCGTTTGGATATCATCGGTACGGTGGTGCCGACGATCCCGGAGAGATTGACGGAGACAAACATCGCGACACCAACCACTAACCCGAACTCCCATCGTCCCTGCCATACTCCACCAACGATCCCGAGCACGAGCCCACATACTCCACCGAGAATCAGTGTAGTTTGCACTTGGCGAGAGACGGGGTGCCACCATCGCTCAAGAGTAACGTGCCCCGTCGACATCGCACGTACGATGATAGCGGCGGATTGCAGCCCGGTGTTTCCGGAGATTGCCGAAATGATCGGCATAAAGGATGCAAGAAGGATAACGCGACTCAGTGTTTCATCGAAATGGTGAATGACGATGCCGGCGCAAAACTCAATCGCCAGGGTTGTTAACACCCATGGCAGTCGAAGCATCGCGATCTGGTAAGGGGACCTGCGTTCAAGCTCTTCCGCATCCGACCCAACCATGAGTGCAACATCCTCGCTGTGCTCCTCTTCGATAACGTCGACGATGTCATCGATTGTAATACGCCCGACAAGATGTCCGCGTTTATCGACGACTGGTAGCGATACAAGATCGTACTTTCGAAACATCGCCGCTACTTCTTCCTGGTCAACGTCCGTATTAATGCTTTTGGTATCGGTGTCCATGATTTTATAGATTCTGCGGTTTGGTGAGTTAAGCACCAACGCCTGCAACGGAAGCGACCCTACCAACACACCTTCTTCATCGACCACATAGACAGTGTAGATCACCATTTCGTTTTTTGCCGCTGCCCGGACTTCCTTGATCGCCTGCTTGACTGTATTGCTCATTCTCACTGCAGCGAACTCCGTTCCCATGATACCACCTGCAGTCTCGGGACCATAGCGCAGCAGTTTCTTTACGTCGGAAGATTCTTTGACAGGCATTGCACGCAACACTTTTTCAGCCACATGCGGCTGTAGCTCCGCAACGAGATCGGTGGCATCGTCGGAGGCGAGTCGATCGACGTATGTCGTAATCCTCTCAGACGGAAGAGACTCGAGCAAGACTTCTCGAACACCCGTGTCGAGTTCGAGTAATACCGCACTTGCTGTTGAAACATCGAGAAGGTCAAAGACAAACATCCTCTCATCGGGCTCGAGACGATTGATGATGTCCGCGATGTCGGCGGCGTGAATATCGGTGATGATATTCAAGAGCAATGTGCTTGCTCGGTCGTGTACCAGCTCGCGAATATCCTGCATTAACTCATCATCAACTTCGATAGTCTTCACACCACGCTTGCGAGGAATGATGATTGCGTCCTCCGTTGTAATCGTTTGATTGATATCTCGTGCTGCCTGCGTCATCTGATGATTGCTTCAATGTGGGTTGAAAGATCAATGAATTGCTCGACGGTGAGCTGTTCGGGGCGCTGTTCCATCAAGGTCGGCGCGCTATTAATAATTCGCTCCAAAGTGTTCTCCTCGTACGGTAAATACCGCAGGCTGTTGCGTAACGTCTTACGTCTCTTCCCAAACGCTGTCCGCACAACAAGATGGAACATCTTGAGATCAACAACATGTGGATATGATTGGTGAAGTTGCAGGTGGACAACGCTGGAGGTTACTTTCGGCTTCGGGTAAAAACAGTTGGGTGAAACGTTAAATAGTATTGTCGGAACTCCATAGAACCTCGAGAATACGGAGAGAATCCCATACTCTTTTGATCCAGATTCTGCAACGATCCGTCGCGCGACTTCACGCTGGACCATAACTGTCAGATCGTACACACATGCGGCATTTTCAAAGATTTTGAAAAGAATGGGGCTCGTGAGATGGTAAGGAATATTGCCGACCACACGAAGCTTTGCTTTCACAGAACTCTTCAACATTGACAAATCGGTCTCAAGAAAATCCTGATGGAGAATAGTGATGTTTGACGATGTAAATCGTTGTCGTAGATGGTCGATAACGCGGCCGTCAATTTCAACGATGGTAAGCTGTTTAACGTGCTTCACCAGATGGTTTGTCAACGCCCCCCTGCCAGGACCAATCTCAATGACGACGTCATCATGGCGCAGGTGTAAATCCCGGATGATGTTTTTAGTAATGTTCTCATCGACAAGAAAATTTTGCCCGAGGGATTGTTTAGGTTTGACGCCGAATCCAGTTCTGCGCGCCATTCCTCACGGTCTCTTCAAGAGTTTCTTGAGACCTTCTTCCGCTTTTTTCTTCAGCTCATCCTCCAACTTTTGCTTGGCTTCATTTCCTTTTTGTTCGATCGCTTTCTTTGCCATTTCTTGTTGTGCCTGTGTATCGAGCCTTAACACGGGGTTTGCCGCCACGCCCGTAACTCGCAAGTTCAAGTTGATCCTCCCATCTTTGTCTTTAAAGTATTGGAGTAATTCTCCGGCAAGGCCCTGCAGATTTAAACGTCCGGACATAGACTCCGGCAACTTCAGGGTCAATGCATAATCGAGTGAGCCATCGAGTCCCTGAGAGCCGCCGAGAAGGAAATCTGTCGCGCCGGCGTTGACTTTCAAGTCTTTAATGTTGAACCGTCCGTTCGAGATTGAGAACGCGTTTGCCCAGTTCTTAAAGTTGACTTCTCGTAATTCAGTCACGTTCGTGAAATCGGCAAGCGTATTGGTAAGGGGCATGCCAAGAAGCTTACCATCAAAGACCTGAACATGACCATCGCCCAGAAGTGATTGCGTGTTTAATCCGAGTGTGTCGTTGAGATCACCCTGAAGCTTCGTGGTCATCGAACACTTGCCGAACAGGTAATTTCCAAACGATGTGAAGTGGGGAAGCAAACTGTGAGATTCCACACTCTTGATATCGAGGTCAAGATTGAAGGGGCGCTTGCTCATCTCGCGGACATCCAACATCCCTTTGCTCTGTATCGTGCCATCGAATGCGTTGACGCTGAAGTTTTTCAGGGTAATGATACCGTTAGAGATGTTCATCGTCCCGTGTGCATTATCAAACGTGAATTTCTCGGTCACGAGTCTCCCGATCGTCACGTTTGCATCAATATTGAACCCCGGCAACAGACTCCCTTTCTTCACCTTACCTTTGCTCTTCTCTTCGTCCTGAGCATCATTGGATTTTTCAGAGATCACATCTGCCGTGCGCAATTGCTTCGAGGAAAGTGTCATCGTTGCTGAAGGTGTGCCGGTGGCTTTCGCAGCATCTGTCATCACCATGCCGAGGTAATTCTTGAGCGTGAATGAGATGTTGAAATCGGACTCTCCGATGTTCATGACGATTTGTTTCGATTCCGCGATCTTGTTATTGAAAGCAATCGTGCCGTTCAGGTCTCGAAGCGGCCGCGGGGACCCCGCCATTTTCATTGTTACATTCTTGAATTCAATGTTCCCATTCGCTTTCATGCTTTCGGGTGATTTCACCTTCCCGTCGAGTGCTACGTTTGCCTTCATCGTGCCGCTGAATTCCGAACCCTGTTCGAGAGGGTAATAATCCCTGACCTCATTCAAATTGACCAACCCAGTGAAGGATGCCGTCAATGTCGGATCATCGAAGTTCGCCATCCGAAGCTTCCCGCCGATGGTATTGCTGCCAAGTGTCGCTGTGAAGTTATTGATCGCGAAGCTGCCGATCTCTTTGGCACCGATACGTGCTTCAGGTTTTTCAAACGTGCCCGAAAGATTGATATTTGTAATGGATTTTGGAAGCAATGCGTACTTGATCTTTCCGTTTTCTATGGTGAACAACGCTTGCGTGGCTGGGTTCATCGTCTCGCTCGACGCGCCCTTGATGAGTAATGAAAATTTTACATCTCCTGAACTGGAGAGTCCACTCGTTTTCTTCAACATCTCTGGTGGGATAAGTGAAAGTATTTGAGTCATCTCCGCGCCGGGTGATGAAACGTTCAAATTGACGATCATCGTTTTCTGCTGGAAGTTGGAAATCGTTCCACCGATTTTCAACGATAGGTCTCTTAGCTTCGCGCTGACGTTGTCAAAGGACAAAACATCCTCTCCGATGTTGTATGTCAATTTCTCAGAGGCTGTGAGTGGTTGATCGCTCAAGTACCACGATGCCAGTGTTCCATAGCTGAACTTGCCGATAGCAGATACGGCTTCAATCTCAAGTGTGTTCTCGCCAGTTCGTGTTCGTACTTTCGCTGTTTGATGTAATCCGCTGATCACCATATGGCTATCAAATTTTTTATCAACAAGTTCAATCTCGCCATCATTGATCTCGAGGTTGGATAGCAGCAGGGAGCTTGTTTTATTCATTGTGACGTGCGCATTACCCAATCCTTCCGCGCCCGCCTCCCCACTTGAGTAGTTCTTGGTTCCATCTTTCGTGACTTCAAGGACGATCTTCGGATGATTAAGAATGATGTAATTGATTTCCAGCTTGTTCTGCAAAAGCTTAAAGAGACTTACGTTGAGTTTGAGATTGTCGAGAGAGAGAAATTCATTACTACGGAACGTCCTCCCCGCGGGATTGGAGATTTTCAGTTCGTCGATGGAGACTGCAAGTGGGGGGAAAATAGAAAACGAGACATCGCGGACGGAGACGCTCCGATTGGTAGCTTCTTCAATGCGCGGAATAACCAACGCCTTCAAGCGGTCGCTGGTAAAGTACAGCTTTGCAGCGATGACAAGAGCGATGAGGAGAACAACAGGTATTGAAAGGATGATAAGCCAGGTTCTTGCTGTCTTGCCGAGAGCCATCGTGGATCTATCGAGTGTATGGAAAATAAATCCGAAGTTATGGAAAAAATATACCAAAATGAGGTGAGAATATCAATCATATTAGTTAACGCGAAGATGCGTAGAGGTTTCAACTTCACACTGTCCGCATCACAGAAATCATCAACATTGGCGGGTTGAAAAGGACCGAAACATACCCTTGGCATATCGCTACTCTTACGTTTCCAGCAATCCTCTCGAAACCGACTAGACGTCGTTCATTGTCAAAACAATTGCTTGTTCAATCTATCTACTATCCACGTCTTGTAAGTACTGCCAGAGAGACCTTCTCGTGACAAGCATTGGAGCATTTATAGATATAAAACTCTCAAATTTCAATCAAATAACAAAGGTTGACAATATGCTCCCGTTTCACTATATTCGATTCACGCAATTTTAAGCCATCTCACATTCGTCTGAAAGGAGTTCATTCATGGCAGATAGTTCGCTTGATGCGTTGGGTATGGTCGAGACAAAAGGATTAGTTGGATCCATCGAAGCGGCTGACGCGATGGTAAAGGCAGCGAAGGTAACCCTCATCGGTAAAGAAGTAATCGGTGGTGGATATGTAACTGTAATGGTACGCGGCGATGTCGGTGCAGTTAAAGCGGCAACGGATGCTGGCGCGGCAGCCGCGCAGCGCGTAGGTGAATTAGTCTCTGTCCATGTTATCCCACGGCCGCATATGGATGTTGAAATGATTCTCCCCAAACGTCCACAAGGAAAGTGACGACAACGTTTGTCATCTTCCTGACCCAGCCTACAAGTGGGAGAATGATCTGACCTGTCTACGATATCAGATCCATTCGAGGTCCCCCGGGAAACAGGACTCCTCAGGATGAAACTCCAAGGATTTAGTTCATGCTCGACTATGCATTAGGTTTAATAGAGACGCGCGGGCTTGTCGGCGCGATTGAAGCGGCTGACGCGGCAATGAAAGCCGCAGATGTCACGTTGGTTGGTCGTGAGCGCGCCGACGCCGGTTTGATGACAATCAAACTGACAGGTGATGTGGCTGCAGTTCGAGCAGCGGTCGATGCGGGGGCGGCAGCGGCGCAACGCGTGGGAGAGCTTGTGTCTTCTCATGTGATACCCCGCCCGGACGATGATACGGAAATTCTCATCTACCCACCACCGTGGCAAACGAAAGAAAAACCTCTCGAAGGAACCGCTGCGAAACCTGCACCAAAATCTCGTGAGAAGAAGCATCGCGGCGTAAAAATGCACCCTGATGAACCGACCTTCGAGGATACACACAATACTCAGGACATACAGACAGAGGAAGCGACACCGTTAGAACCGGAAACCCCTTCCTTGCCAGTTGCGATGAGCGACGACGAACAGACCTACCTTCACCAGCTTGAGGAGATGACCGTGCACCAATTGCGAAGGTATGCTCGCGGAGTTCAGGGGCTCGCGATTTTTGGCAGGCAAATCTCTCGGGCGAACAAAGAGGAGCTTATCAACGAGTTAATGAAAGCAAAGTTCCCGAAATAAGATGAGTTGATGTCATAAACTCCGTCCACCATTCATGGATGGAGTTTTTTTATTTTAGCTGATGGAAAATAAACGCTATCATATTATCATCGCTTCAATCGTCTTCGCGGTGCTGACATGGGTGTCGGTCAATATGCGAGATGAATATACAGTGGTGAAGCACATGCCTGTCGTTCTTGAGAATGTCAAAGAAGGGAAAGCCCTTAAGTATGCTATCCCCAGATTTGTCAGTGTAAGATTCAGGGGTAACGGCTGGTCGCTTGTCGGACTTTATCTCTCGCCCGATGTGAAATACTTCATCGATGTGTCATCGCTAGGCGCGGAAGACTTCATGATCACGAGCCGCGATTTACTGGAACACATTAAGCTGCCGGTTACCCTGCAGCCTGTGGATGTAAAACCGGATACCCTTCTTCTTGCTCTCGATGATTACAAGGAAAAACGCGTCCCCATTCTCCCACGCATCGTCTTGGGTTGGCGTGAGGGATACGGTCAGGTTGGTCCAACCCGGTTGTCGCCGGAAAGTGTTCTTGTTGGTGGATCGGAAAACATCATTAGGACCGTTATTGCCTGGCCGACGCTCTACAAGAAATATGAAGACCTTCGTACTGCCATCGACGCAGATATACCTCTTGAGGAACCGTCAATGTATTCCATTGAGATTTTCGACCGACAAACCCGACTTCAGGTAAACATTCAGCCGTTTGCCGAGAAGACCTTCACAGGTATTGCCCTGACCGCCCAAGCAGTTCCGACGAACAGAGAAGTGATCTTCATTCCACCTAGAATGGACATCATCGCCCGCGGTGGGATTGACCAGCTTGCAAAATTAACTTCTGGGGATTTCCAGGCATCAGTGAATTTTCAAAATCTTATGCAAGATTCGGTAGAGGTCATAACACCGGACCTCACAATACCGCCGGAAGTGAAAGTCATTAGTCGTAAGCCGGAACGATTTCAGTTCATTGTCAGAAAGCGGCTCTGACGCATATGCGACTCTCCATAAATATCGACCATATCGCTACCCTTCGCAATGCTCGCGGTGGGACGGAGCCCGACCCGATCACCGCGGCACACATCGTTGAACGCGCAAGTGCAGATGGAATCGTGTGTCACCTTCGTGAAGATCGTCGACATATCCGTGATGATGATGTAAAACGGCTTCGGGAAGAAATCAGCGTCAAACTAGATCTGGAGATGGCTGCAACGCCTGAGATTGTTGCACTTGCTCTCAAAATTAAACCTGATCTTGTGACGCTCGTGCCCGAGAAACGTAAAGAGTTAACCACCGAAGGGGGGCTCAATGTTGTGCGTTTGCAGGCATCTCTCAAAAAGGTTGTTGATCGATTTCATGACCGCGGCATTCCTGTCAGTCTCTTTGTCGACCCAAAGCGAGAACAACTCGACGCTTCAAGAGTGATTGGAGCTGAGATGATCGAAATTCATACGGGTGAATACGCCGAGGCGCGGTCCGCATCTTCACGAAAGAACCGTTTGAATCAAATTCAGCAGATAGCAATGTACGGGAAAACCATCGGGCTCGGTGTCAACGCGGGACATGGGCTGGACTACGAAAACATCGCTCCCATCGCTGCCACAAGAGAGATTGAGGAGGTCAGCATTGGACACGCGATTATCGTACGGGCTGTGTTCGTTGGACTCGAGAAAGCTGTTCGGGAAATGGTAGAAATGGTCAGAAGGGGTCAGGCGGATGAGAGATGAAACCGATGTAGATATTACTGTCGCTGTTCAAACTTTCTGATTTCGTCTCGGAGTTGTGCTGCGCGCTCATAATCTTCCCGTTCGATCGCTTCTTTGACGACTATTATTCAGTGATGCTATGGCACGCAATGCTTAGCAGACAATTCATGTTCATGCCATATTTCATCCTGTGATTGTCACATTGCCAACTAACTAAAGTGGGAAAAATTCAAGTCAATGTTAAGGAGCAACAAACATGAACAGTTCAATCTTACTCATAGTAGCAATTCTTCTAATTTGTAATCTCTTAGGTTGTGAATCGCAGAAGAAAGATTCTTCAGCGACTATCGATGAGGCGAACCCCACGTGGGTGGGTGGTAGCGTATCAAAGAAATATGAGATGGAGATGAAAACGTTGCAAGGGAAAATTAGACAACATAAATCAACCCGAGGGGAAATGTTTACCTTATGCGAAAAGATATTACAGGATGAAGATATCCGAGCAGATATAGATGCCATGGCCGGAGTATATCTATTCTATGGCTTAAATCTTGAAGCAGATAACCAATTCCAAAAGGCGGAAGAGTGTGTACGAAAAGCAGAAGAATTAACCTTGAAGAGCAAGGAGGAAAAGAAAAAAGTTAGACTTGCGGGAATTTATATTTCATTGGGAAGAATTTATCAAGCGCAGAAGAATTCTGATAAAACAATCTCAACGTTAAAGTACGTGATTGAGAACTTTCAGGATGCGACTAATCCCAAAGGTACTTCGAGTGAGTATTACTCTTCATTTGCAGTGAATGTACTCGGGTCCTTCTATGAAAAGTCTGAAAGATTAGCTGAGGGAATTGATTATTTTAACTCTATCTGCAAAAAATATTCAGGAACACGTACCTCCCATGCTGCCTTGGCCCAAATCTATGATTTGCAAATGAGCAAAGGCGACAAAGTTAATGCTGAATCCACCAAACAGACACTAGAAAAAGAACTGCAGCTACATCCAGAATATACTATTCAATCCAGTATCGTACTAGAAAAATGGAAGGTCGTAAAGTAGGGGGCGGTCGTACATCAAGATAATTGACAAGGGAGGTATTGAGGAAAGGACCTTACTGTCGCTGTTCAAACTTTCTGATTTCATCTCGGAGTTGTACTGCCCGCTCATAATCTTCCCGTTCGATCGCTTCTTTGACGACTATTATTCAGTAATGCTCTGATTCACGAATTTATTTTGCTTGGTCTCATTCCTCGAAATAAGTATGGTGGTGAACTGCGAAACAAGTATAATTTGACCAACTTAGAATATGAAAACTAGAAAAAACGGCTTTTTTTCAAAGATATTTTTCTTGACAAGTGTATTTTTTATTCCTACCTTGTACAAATAATTTCACTAGGGAGCTAATCACAGGAGATTTCCATGGGAGGAAAAGGTCTGTTTCTTATGTTATTCCCTCTTCTAATTCTTTTTCCCCAAAGTATTACCAAACTTCCCCCACATCCACATCGAGAATCGTATCAACTACCGGGTGGTGGTAGTGTGAGCCAATGTAATACGACGGGAAAAATATGTTCGACATCATGGCCCACTTGCGGGGATTGCGACGTGCCAACAGGGTTCGTTGATGATGTCTGCATGAACCCTAAGCAAGGGAACTGCAATGGCTCTCACAATGCGTATGGGTCAAATCATAACTGTAATGAGTCATGCAGTTCTATGTACTGTACGGGGATATAGTGCAGTTGTCAGGTTGGTTTATGTAACTGCGGCATCAACTAAAAATGTTATTCATGGAGTTGAACGCAATTCTCACTGGTTAATTGACCACGTTTTCACAAACTGTTCGTAAGGAAATAGAACTATGAAAAACATACTATGGATAACATCGTTTCTAGTACTAGCATTCATCTTGGCGAGTTGTCAATCTGATGAAAAAGGAGTGGCAATAACTGCCAATGGCGATTTTTGGGGAGCGGAAGGATCGACACTTTACAAATACTTACCGCAGGCAACTGCATTGCGCAACAAGATTCGAAACCATCAGGCGACCGAGAAGGATATGAAACTGTTCTTAGAAGAGCTAATGAAGAAGGAGGATATTACAAAAGATCCCAATGCACTAGCTATAGTCGAGGCAAGGTATGCGCTTTCTCTTGAGATCGAACATCAATTTGACAATGCAGAGGCGATCGCGCTCAAAGCAAAAGACATCGTCCTTCACAGCAATAGCGAGCAGAAAAGATTCAGGCTTGCGTCTATTGACAATACTCTTGCAAAAATCTATTTGGACCAGCCAAATTATGAGAAACTAGAGCCGACGCTCAAACGCATTGTGATTGACTTTCAAGATGTGTCAACCCCTGATGGGAAGTCAAAAGAGATCTACGCTTCGATGGCGGTGAAATTGCTTGGTCTGTTATACCGGAAAACAAATCGGTTTGGTGAAGGGATAGACTATTTGACGACTATTGTTCAGAGATATCCTGATTCACGAACACGCGTTGCAGCACTGGCACAAGTGTACGATCTGCAAATGAGTAGAGGGGAGACGGATGTTGCTGCCTCGACAAGACAGATATTAGAGGAGGAACTGAAAAAACATCCGGATCAAGATTATCAAGTAGCATCAGACAGAGTGTTAGATAAATGGAAGGCAATCAAGGAGAATGCCGCAGCGCCGCCTAAGAACTAATGATCAAGCGTCGTGTCATGGGGATAGCTCTTCTCAGACTTGAGGGGGAGGTATATATGATGTATCGAAAAACTTCTCGTATGCTTCGAGAAGGATATTACTGTCGCTGTTCAAACTTTCTGATTTCATCTCGGAGTTGT
>JACOSX010000176.1 GCA_016178625.1 Ignavibacteria bacterium | reverse complement strand
TTTTATGCGTTGGTACGTTCCTTCGCGGTTTGCTTCATACTGGAATGGTGAGCAAAAGTGGTGGTAGATATGGAGAAAAGCCGTCCAATGGTGTGACAGAGGCACTAGAAAAAATAGGATTCATCAGTGGAAGGTTAAAGACCGGAACCCCCCCAAGGATAGATGTTCGATCTATTGACTTCTCATCCACCGAAGAACAGCAAAGTGATAATCCACCAGAACCTTTCTCATTCCACACTGATGTGATATCCAACGAACTAATACCTATGTACCTGACCCAGACAAATCGAACTACTCATGCTATCCTGGAAAGAGGCTTTGATAGATCTCCAATGTTTACAGGCAGAATTAAAGGACTTGGTCCAAGATACTGCCCTTCAATTGAAGATAAAATTGTTCGGTTTTCCCATAAGGAGAATCACCAAATCTTCTTAGAGCCCGAAGGGTACAATACTCACATTGTCTACGTTAATGGATTTTCCACGAGCCTTCCAGAAGAGATTCAAATGGAAGCGCTTAAGACAATCTCAGGGCTTGAAAATGTGAAAATGCTTCGTTCTGGATATGCTGTTGAGTACGACTACTTTCCACCTCATCAATTAAAGCCAACCCTCGAGACAAAATTGGTCGATGGATTATTCTTTGCAGGACAGATTTGTGGCACATCGGGCTACGAAGAGGCAGCGGCACAGGGTCTCATTGCAGGCATAAACGCAGCACTGAAGGTAACGAAGGGCGAGCCATTCACGCTCAAGCGGTCCGAATCTTATATCGGCGTCATGATTGATGATCTCATTAACAAAAGCACAGATGAGCCTTACCGGATGTTCACCTCAAGAGCAGAATATCGCCTCCTGCTTCGACAAGATAATGCGGATAGACGCTTGATGAAATACGGCTTGAGACTGGGTCTAATACCGGAAGGGATGTATCATCGATTTTCAGAGAAAGAAAATCTGATAAGTCAGGGGTTGAAATACCTCAGTGAAAAAAGTGTCGAACCAGAAAATATAAATTCATACCTTATGGCAAGGGGAACTGCTGAGATTAACCAGAAGGAGAAACTGTTAAACATTGTTCGTCGCCCAGAAGTAAAGTTGAAAGAACTTTTATGTCTTGAGACTCTTCCTGCTGATGATTTTGTTGGAAAAATAAAAGATCTTGAAGACCGGAAACTTTGCAAAGAAATAATAGAACAAATCGAGATAGAAGTGAAGTATAGCGGGTATATCGCGATTCAAGAAGAACAAGTCGAAAAATTCGATCGTCTCGAAGGATTGGCAATTCCTGAAGATATTGATTTCTCTCGAATCCGCTCTCTCTCGACTGAGGGTAAGGAAAAACTCGCGAAGTTCAAACCTATATCAATAGGGCAAGCTTCTCGCGTCAACGGTGTGACCCCGGCGGATATTTCAGTGCTCATGGTCTACCTTCGGAAATAAAAGAGTAACCTGTTAACACTCGGGCAGGCTAAGCAACCCGTTCACTTTCAAATTTGTTGGGCGACTTGACTCTATGGAGACGAAAATATGGTTTCAAAAAATCTGCAAACGAAATAACTTAGAGATTGATGAACCCAAGATAGAATTGATCGATGGATATGTTCGGAACCTCAAAGAGTGGAATCAAAAAATTAATCTCATCTCGAGGAAAGATGAACACAATGTATGGTCTCATCATGTGGTAGGCTCAATCGCGTTCCTTTTTCGACATCAACTTGAACGGCCAAGCTCACTCATGGATCTTGGAACAGGTGGTGGATTACCGGGCATCCCCATTGCTATTCTTTTCCCTGATATGCAGATAACACTCATCGACTCGATACAGAAAAAAATCAATGCACTTAATAACATCATATCGATGCTCGATCTCCATAATGTGACGGCAATTGCGGGGCGCGCAGAGGAAATCGCTAAACGGACGGAATTAAAACATATCTTCGACTATGTAATTTCACGCGCTGTTGGTCCAATGGATAATGTGACCAAGTGGGCTGAACCTTTTATCAAATCTCGAGTGAGTCTCACCGGGAGTATAGGATCCGAGTGTCATCAAAAGAAAATGATTCCAAGAGGATCCATAATATTCTTAAAGGGTGGAAATGTCGACGCCGAGATCAATCAATTGAAAATTAAAGTGAAACCGCGCTCCATCTGTTCCTATCCAATTGTCATTCAGGGCGATGTACAGACAGAACTCGCTGATAAGAAAACAGTCATCATTGAACCATAAGATCCTGAATGCCAAACGATAAATCTTTATTCGAGCACCTCAGTGCTCTCTTAACTGAACAGAGAAATGAACGGACCGTCAATATAGATTCCTTTGACGTAGAATCGATACTTCGGGCAATTAACCGCGAAGACACGAAAACCATTGGAGCTGTCAAGAGGGAAATTCCATTTATTACGAACGCAATTAGGATAATCGTTCGTGCCTTGCAATCTGGGGGGAGGCTGATCTATGTTGGAGCAGGAACGAGCGGTCGGCTCGGAATTCTCGACGCTGCCGAGTGTCCACCAACCTATGGCACGAATCCTTCATTGGTGCAAGGAATCATCGCCGGCGGTAGGACTGCAGTTTTCAAATCGAAAGAAGGAGCCGAAGATCGGCAATCGGACGGAGCTCGTGATGTCAGATTGAAAAGCGTCGGGAGCAACGATGTAGTTTGTGGAATTGCTGCAAGCATGAGAACACCTTATGTGTTTGGGGCAATGAAGGAAGCAAAACGCCGTGGCGCGCAAACAATTTTGGTGACGACAAATCCGCGATCGATGTTGAAAAAAACTGCCTTCACTGAACTGCGAAAGTGTGTCGATGTTGCAATTTGTCCAGAGGTGGGTCCCGAAGTCATCATGGGGTCCACTCGGATGAAGGCGGGCACGGCACAGAAGCTCGTCTTAAACATGTTGACAACAACAGCGATGATCCGTCTCGGCAAGGTCTATGGGAACATGATGGTCGATCTGAAAATGAACAGTCGCAAACTTGAGGAACGCGCGAAGCGCGTGATCATGATTGCGACCGGTGTGGATTATAAGACTGCATCCCGAGAACTCATTGAAGCAAACGGCCATGTAAAAACGGCGATCGTTATGATCAAATCAAATATTAGCGCCGCTCAAGCCCGTAGACGCTTGAGAAAAGCGAAAGGCTTTGTCCGCCTTGCCATCAATAATAGATCTTCTCGGTCATAGTCATGAGAAGCCTTATTCAGCAATTCCCCCCAGATCTTGAATCCCTCCCTCCATTCCGCGGGTTTCCTAAAGAAGGATTAAGATTTCTCACGCAGTTGAGGAAGAATAACACTCGTGAATGGTTCTTGAAACATAAGTCAGAATACGAAGACTTCGTAAAGCTTCCAATGCGATCGCTCATCGCCGCACTCAAAACACCAATGGCGAAGATCGCACCGGAGATCGAAGTCAATCCTAAACGCAGTATGTTTAGAATCCACCGTGATACAAGGTTCAGCAAGGACAAGACTCCATACAAGACACATGTTGCGGCAGTCTTCCATCTCAAAGGAAAGTGGGAAGATAGTGCAGGCTACTACGTTCACATTGAACCGGACACTATCTACGTCGGCGGCGGGATCTACATGCCGAGCACCGATCAACTCAAGAGAATTCGGAAGGCTATTGCTGAAGGCTCTGACGAGTTCCTCTCAGTTACTGGAAGCAAGACATTCAAGAGGCAATTCGGTTCATTGGAGGGAGATAAACTTCAGCGAGCGCCGCTCGGTTACCCGGCCGATCATCCGATGGTTGAGTGGCTGAAATACAAGAGTTTCTACACCGGAGTCACGTGGAACGAGAAAGAATGTCTCTCACCGAAATTCGTTGACAGAGTCGTCGCGGTATATAAAAACCTCTTGCCGCTCGTGAGTTTTTTGAATGAGGCACTAGGTAAGTAGGACTCGATCGGCGCCCCACATCGTTGCTTTTGTTAAAATACAAAGTAATTCCAATTTTGGCTTATGCTGTGGAGTCTATGTACGCTTTCAGTTTACTGACAGCACTTAGGAATGTCCTCTCGTCAGACAGCAAACTCAGTACTAAGTGCCCGTCGTTAACAAAATCAAAAAAGTATCCGGGATATAAGCTGACACCCTTTTTCTCTAAAAGTTCCAATGCCCACTCCTCATCCGATTTCGTCTGAGGCACTCGCAGGATCGCATACCACCCACCTTCGCTGTTAAGAAGTGAGCAAGAGGTTTTTGCAGTCATGTGTTCGTGAAGTGTTACAAGGTTTTTCTTTATTCTCTCTTGAATCTGGCGGCGAACGCTCTCGCCTATTTTAATCAGATGTGGCAATCCTACCTGTACGGGTGAATTGACGGAGAGAAACGTATCGCACAATATCTCAAGTCGCTCTGCCGCCTCTCGTGTCACTGATGAGTCGCCGCTGACGACTATCCATCCGAGCTTCATCTGGGGCAGTCCTGCTAACTTCGAGATGCCGTTAAGTGTAAATGTTAGCACATCAGATTGGCAGGCTGTTGAACTGAGCCGCGTGTGGTCATTATCGAATGGATAATCAATGAACACCTCATCGACGATTAGCGCAAGATGATGTGTTCTCGCAATCTCCAGGATGTTAGAATATTCATCGTGTTTGATGAACGCCCCGGTCGGATTGTGTGGGTGAACAAGGACGATCGCTTTCGTCTTGCTTGAGATTTCATTGGCGATTGATGTACAATCAATTTGCCATTCATGATCGTATTCCAAATTGTATTGACGGAGCACAACATCATTCACCTGGGCAAGGTAATCGAATAATGGATACGATGGTCGGGGTACGAGAATATCTTCGCCGTTATTACAAAGGAGCTTGAAGATCATCGAGTATGCTTCACTTGTGCTGGCTGTAAGGAAGATGTTCGATGGATCGACGCCGATGTTTTGTTTCCGATAGTAGAGCGAGATAGCCTCGCGCGCCGAGATGAGCCCTCTTGGATCAGGTTTGTAAGGGAATGCCTCGGGGTCTGAAAGCACTGACAGGATTTCTTTTTCAGGATAGACAATCCCACACTCAGTAGGATTTGAAATCGTGAGGTCGTAAATATGAGCGCCGCTTTTGCGATGCCGCTCGAGAAGTTCTGAGAGTCGGTTAGGATGTCGATGCCACGATGTGCGAGAAGAGAAGATCACAAACAATTACTTGTAGCGTACTCGAGAGTTCTAATCTGCCTCAATTGCTTCCGTTTTCTTTTTCGACATCCTCACCCGCTCATTATGGTCAAGATATCTCTTCCGGAGACGCAGTGATTTTGGCGTCACTTCAATGTACTCGTCATCAGCAATCCATTCGATCGCCTGTTCAAGTGTATGGAGGTGTGGCGGCTCAAGCCGGATTGCTTCGTCGGCGCCGCTGGCACGCATGTTCGTGAGCTGCTTTGCCTTACATACGTTCACGATAATATCTTCTTCGCGGGCGTTCTCTCCAACAATCATTCCTTTGTACACGCGGATCCCCGGCTCGATGAAGAATGTGATCCGATCCTGCAGTTTGAACATCGCGTAGGCTGTTGCGTTGCCGTCTTCAAGTTGAATCACAGCGCCTTTGTGCCGTGTCGAGAGGTCTCCCTTGTATGGCTCATATCCATTGAAGTTGTGATGGAGGATTCCGGTTCCTTTCGTCTCCGTCATAAATTCTGACCGGAAACCGAGGAGCCCTCTCGCCGGCACCGTAAACTCGAGCCGAGTGTTCGCCTGAGATTGAAGCATATTCTTCATCAGGCCTTTGCGCGATCCGAGATTTTGAATAACAACACCGGTGAATTCATCCGGCACATCGACAATCACGTGTTCCATCGGTTCGCATACCACATCGGCGATGCGCTTATAGATTACTTCCGGTGCGGAGACCTGAAACTCATACCCCTCGCGCCGCATAGTTTCGATAAGAATTCCCAGGTGTAACTCCCCTCTGCCACTCACCTTGAAGACATCAGGGCTATCGGTCAGCTCAACTCGCAGACTGACGTTGGATCGAAGTTCCCGCGCAAGTCGTTCGCCGAGATTTCGCGTTGTGACATACTTTCCTTCCTGGCCGGCGAAAGGAGAATTATTAACAACAAAATTCATCGAGAGCGTCGGTTCCTCAATTGTCACGAATGAGAGGGGAGTAGGATCTGCTGCATCGGCTATTGTTTCACCGATGTCGACGTCTTCCATTCCGGCAATAGCAATGACGTCGCCCGCGGATGCTTCAGCTACCTCAAGGCGCTTGAGTCCTTCAAAGGTATAAATCTTGGTCACACGCGCGTCATCAATACTGCCGTCACGATGAACGACCTTCATCGGAGAACCAAGGCGAATGGTTCCACGATCGACCCTGCCGATCCCGAGGCGACCAAGATAATCGCTGTAGTCGATCGTGGTGACGAGCATCCGAAATGGCGACTCCATATCACCGGGCGGCGGCGGAATCTTGTTGACGATCGCATCGAAGAGCGGCTCAAGGCTTGAGCTTTCTTCTTCTAATTCTCTTTTTGCTATTCCTTGCTTGGCGATACAGTACACTGTTGGAAAATCCAATTGGTCATTGTTTGCCCCGAGGGAGAGGAACAATTCAAACACCTCATCCAGCACGATGTGTGCGCGTGCATCCTTCCGATCGATCTTGTTGATGACAACGATCGGTTTGAGGTTGAGATCGAGCGATTTCTTCAGGACAAATTTTGTTCCGGGGAGCGGACCCTCGGCAGCATCAACAAGAAGCAATACCCCGTCGACCATCTTCAATGTACGTTCGACTTCACCAGCAAAGTCGGAGTGACCTGGCGTATCGACAATGTTGATCTTGATGGTATCCTTGGTTCCGGGTTTCTTGTAGAAGACAGCCGTGTTCTTCGCGAGAATGGTAATGCCGCGCTCACGTTCAAGCTCGTTGGAGTCCATGACGCGTTTGACGACTTCCTGATTGTCACGAAATGTTCCAGTCTGTCGTAACATGTGGTCGACGAGCGTTGTCTTCCCGTGATCAACGTGTGCGATGATGGCGATGTTGCGTATGTTATCTCTGAGGTGCATGATCATTCAATCCCCGTCCGCGCAGCCCGATGACGCAGAGCCTTTTTGTTGTGCTGCCGATACGTACATGAGAATAAAAACGCCTCAAGCAGTTCAAATTGCTGAGGCGTAATGTTTTTGCGTAAATAAGATACGAAGATCTGTGGAGAATTCCAACTTGCCAGACCCCCGTTGCGAACCAATCAGTGACCGGCTACGAGGCCGGAATTCTGCGGAACGGTTGCACAATACTTATCAAATGCCGCGATCAACATCGAGGCAACTTCTTGAGGTCCCCGGATTTCGATATCGGAGCGATGAATCATGTGCACGAGCTTACCGTCGCGAAGCAGTGCAAACGACGGTGATGATGGAGGCATGTTGGTAAAGAATGACCGAGCTCGCATCGTTGCCTCGCGATCGCCACTGGCGAATACTGTAGCTACGACTTCAGGCTTCGCAGAATGTTTCATTGCTAATCCAAGAGCGGGACGAGCTATGCCGCCGGCACAGCCACATACTGAATTCACAAACACCAACACGGTTCCCTTTTGGGTCAACGTTGCATCCACTTCCTCTGGTGTCCGCAGCTCCTTCACACCAAGTCTTGTGACTTCGCTCTTGATTTGCTCAATAAGAATATCGTACATCTGTATCTCCATAATTGAAAGAACAATTGCTATCTGATACCGAACAATATACGAAATTTTGGAGGAAAGAGAAAATCGCCTTGCTTTTTTCCCGCCGTTGATGTAGAATATAGTCATCATTTCTCATGGAGGTACTATGGCAAAAGCCCAACGTGTTACATATTTCAAGGCTCATCTTAATGACAGGCCAGGCGAGCTGCTCAATGTTTTGAAGGAGCTCAAGGCAAAAAACGTGAGCCTCTCAGGGGTGTGGGGGTTCGCAACTGCACCGGGAAAAGCGGAGTTGTACGTCGTTGCGAAGAATCCCGACAAGCTTCGCAAAGTATGGCAAGACGCGGGCATTCTCGCTGAGGAGAAGACAGCATTTATGGTCAAAGGCGCCGATCGTACCGGCGCGCTTCTTCCATCGCTGGAAGCGCTGTCGAACGCGGGCATCAACATCGTTACGACTGACGCGATTGCGGTTAGTGGTCAGTTCGGATCGTACATCTGGGTCAACGACGTCGACGTGTCCAAGGCTGCTGAAGCGCTTGGCGCGAAGTAAGGCATGCCACTCAGATCACCGGAATAATCTCAGGTCTTTACTCCGTAACCTGATTAGTGCCTCGTTTGTTTTAGGATGGAAGAGAATATCTCCGGGTGTTGCTGCAAAGAACTCCGATTTCTCAGAGGATAGGATTACAGGTAAGGTGAATCATTGTTCTTGTGAGCATGGTCATAAATCCTTTTTCGCTTTTAGCCTGTTTTTAAATCCTCTGCTCGCACAGGTAATCGACGGATGCGCTTACCTGTCGCCGCAAAGATCGCGTTGCACACTGCGGGTGCGATCGGTGGAACGCCCGGTTCACCAATTCCTCCCATCGAGTCGGTGCTTGGAACAATGTGTACCTCGACCGCCGGCATCTCGTTGATGCGCAGGACGTCGTACGTATCGAAGCTTCCCTGAACGACGCCACCGTTTTCAATGGTGATCTCGTCCTTGAGCGCAGCACTCAACCCGAACACGATAGCGCTTTCTACTTGAGCTTCGATCGTGTCAGGGTTGATCACTGGTCCGCAATCGAGAGCACACACAACACGGTGCACACGTGCCTGACCGCTGGTCCGATCGACCGAGACCTCTGCTATCTGGGCAACGCTCGTGCCGAAGCCCTGAACAATAGCAACGCCGAGTCCGTGACCAGCGGGGAGTTTCTTTCCCCAGCCTGCCTTCTGTGCTGCGAGATCAAGCACGCCTCTGAGACGAGAAGATTTTGTGAGGAGAGTACGCCGGTATTCCACCGGATCTTTGCCGGTAGCGTGTGCAAGCTCATCCATAAAGCTCTCGACAATAAACGCGTTCTGAGAGTATCCAACAGACCGCCACGCGCCGATCGGAACACCCGTCTCAAGCGTGTGTGAGTCTATGAAAACGTTGGGGATGTCGTACGGAGGTCGGGAGCCACCGACGACAAGCCCATGAGCGCTGGCTCCTACGATCCGATGCATCCATGCCTGAGGCATTCCCTTATTGTCAAGCCCTGCTTTGATTACGTTGTACGTCGCTGGTCTGTAGAAATCGTGTCGCATATCGTCCTCGCGCGACCAGACAACTTTCACGGGCGCGCCGATTACCCTCGAGACCTTCACTGCTTCAATGACATAATCGGTTTCCAATCTACGACCGAAGCCACCACCCATCAACGTGACGTGAAGAAGGATTTTGTCGTTTGGAAGGCCAAGTAGACTTGAGACTTCGCCAAGTGCATCCTGCGGAGTTTGCGACGGAGCCCATATCTCGCAACGATCTGCCTGCACATGGGCAACGCAGTTCATTGGCTCCATTGTCACGTGGGCGACGAACGGCGCACGGTACACTGCTTCGATTTTCTTCGCGGCTTTGCCAAACGCCGCTTTTGCGTCTCCATCATTCCGATCAACAGAACCTTCTTTCATAGCCGCATCTTCGAACGATTTCCAGATGGCATCACTGCTCTGGCGAGCGTACGGTCCATCGTCCCACATGATCTGGAGTGCGTCACGACCCTTGAACGCAGCCCACGTGGATTCGGCGATGACAGCGACACCATCTTCGATTTGGACGACCTGCCGAACGCCTTCACCAGCTTTGGCTTTGGATGCGTCGAACTTGACGACCTTCGCTCCGAACTTTGGAGGGCGAGCAATTGCGGCGAAGAGCATGCCCGGGAATTTCATGTCGATGCCGAAGAGAGCTTTTCCATTTACCTTCTCAATTGTATCCACACGTGGCGTACGTTTACCGATGATGCGGAAGTCGTTTGGATCTTTCAACGGCGGGTCGGAAGGTACCGCGACTCTCGATGCTTCTTCCAGCAACTCATTGTACGCAAGTGTCTTCCCTGTGGAGGTGTGGTAGACTGCGGCATTCTGCGTTGTGCACGATTCCGGCGCTACACCCCAGCGTTGTGCAGCCGCGGCAATGAGCATTGCACGAGCTGCTGCCCCGGCTTTCCTTAACATCATGTATGAATTACGGACGCTCGAGCTGCCGCCTGTATTCTGCCCGCCGTACTTGTCTGGATGTGCGGGTGCCTGCTCGACGCGGACCTTTGTCCAGTCGGCGTCAAGCTCTTCTGCGACGATCATGGACAGGGATGTGCGTACACCTTGACCCATTTCCGAGCGCGCAACGGTGATGGTGATGTTTCCTTGCCGGTCGATGCTGAGAAATGCGTTGGGTGCAAACGGATCTGATTCACCGTTTTCATGTTGCTCTTTCCCGGGTGAACAGTATACGCCAAGAATCAGACCTGCACTTCCGGCAGAGATAACTTTGATGAACTCGCGTCTAGTAAAAGAATCCGGTACGGTCATCGCCTGCCTCCTTTCTGGATGCTTTGGACTTCATTTGCCGCTCGGTGGATTGCGCGTCGAATACGGTTGTACGTTCCGCATCGACAGATATTTCCTGCAAGCGCAGCGTCGATGTCGTCGTCAGAGGGTTTTGGTTTCTGTGCAAGGAGGGCGGCAGCAGTCATGATCTGTCCTGACTGACAGTAACCGCACTGCGGGACATCTTCATGGATCCACGCCTGCTGAAGTGGATGACTGAGATCAGACGAAAGTCCCTCGATGGTTGTAATTGTCTTACCATCGACGGATTCGATCGAAGTCACACACGATCGCGTCGCTTCACCACTGATGTGGACGGTGCATACACCACAGAACGCTCTGCCACAGCCGAACTTTGTGCCCGTTAGCCCGAGCGTGTCGCGCAATACCCAGAGCAATGGCGTGTCTGGATTGACCGTAACAGTGTGTCGTGTGCCGTTCACTTTGATTGTGAAAGATGCCATATGGTGTTCCCTCTATATTGCTTGATTGTTTGTTGAAGCGGTTGTATGGAATCGCCTCATAACGTTTTCTTCGTAGTCCTCAGGTGTGTCAATGTTGATGATGACGCCATCGTCATCGGTAATATGTTCAAGCACTTTCTCGGGATGATGCCAGAGCAGTGCACGAGCGCCAATGTCTTCTGCTACAGTTGCTAATTCTGAAAACATCACTCGTCCAAAGATGACCGGGTGTCCGCGCTTGCCATGATATGTTGGAACTATAATTTTATCCGTGCACGCTTGAAACTGTTGCACAAGGCTACTGACTGTGGTAGTTTCGACAAGTGGTCGGTCGACGGGCCAGATGAGGATGCCATCGGGAAGAAAAGGAGACAATGAATCAAGCCCTGTGAGAAGAGAGGATAACTGCCCCAACTCCCAGTGCTCGTTGATGACGACTGTGCCTTCATACCAACGGAGCTGTTTACGGATTACTTCCGCGTCCGCGCCGAGCACAATGACGACATTTTGAATCTCAGCGGTACGAAGCGTCCTCACGATATGCTCAAGGAACGTTCTCCCGTGGATGTGCAGGAGAGCTTTGGGAAAGTTCATGCGAGCCGATGCGCCGGCAGCAAGAACGATCGCGGCGACCATTGATGAACTCCTCTACTGTATAGGAAATCTGTACGAATATTGGAAATTTGAGGAAGGAAAGCAAACAAAGAATAAAATCGCCCTTACCGAAGTCGGATTTGCGATTCTCGGCAAGGCACTAACTTGATGGAGTTTGCAAGCTTAAGGATAGGGCATTTAGTTTTTCACAATCTCAATTAGTGTCTCGAGGGCTCGCGGATCATCATCGCACTGCCCGAGCCAGAAAATCGCTTCTTTTCTCACCTTCGGATTTGGATGTGTCTTCGCTATTTTGATTAGCTCGTCCGTGCCGGTGTGATCGGGGAGTTGAGTCAGCGCGAAAAGTGCGCTTTTCTGCACATCAGTTTCTTCTTCGGAGTATGCGATGTCTCGCAACGTTGCCACCGCTTTCTCTGATGCCTTCTGTCCGAGCCAGAACATCGCTTTGGTGCGAACCTCGCTGTCTGGATTCTTGCGTGCAATTCCAATCAGTGCGTCAAGCGCAAGCTCACCCTCCATCTGGCTAATGGCAAAGATTGCCTTCTCTCGTATGTCATCCGACCGATCTGTCTCCACGGTGTGTACAAGTAGTTTCAGTGCCTCGTCGGTGTTCATCTGACCAAGCCAGAACGCCGCCTCCTCACGAACCTCGTTTGTCTCTGAGCCGGTGAGTGCTTCACGCAAAGTAGTAAATACTTTTTTCGACTTCTCGTGCAGCCCGATTGCAGCAATGAGTTGTTCTTTCACTTCATCTGAGCGGGAGCTGGTGAACTGATCATGGAGGAACGCGACGCTTTCTTCTTCATCGGCGCCACCAAGCCAGAGAAGCGGAGCGCCTTCAAGGTCAACAATGAGCGAGAGATTGCTCACGATAACTTGATTGGTTTGGTCAGCGCGATCTCGTGGAAAGTGAAACAAGATTCCGATTTCCTTCATTACCTTTTCATGTCTCCCTGTTTCATCTTCGATGATGATCTGGTTGCCCACGATTGTCAAATTCTGTCCCGATGCCTTCAGAGAACGGATATCTACCTCCTTCTGCCCGGTAATCACCTCAGCAAGGGATGGATGGTTTCTGCGTTCATCGGAGAAATGCGTGCCGATAGACCAGTTCCTTTGCATGAGTCGCTGGATGCTGTAGCCGATCCAGTAGCCATTGCTGAACTTCCTGCTCTCCGCTTCGACGCGCGCCCATTTCCAGCGATCTATAAGCTGTGTATTTGAATCAGGGTGTCGAACAACCTTCTCTGACTGTTGATATGCAGTCGATGCGACGAAGAGCAATGCTATTACTGTTAACAGAAGAAGTTGGGCACGTGTGATCATGACTCACTCCTTTCCTTTCGGTTTCATGTCGAGGATCTCAAGTAGAGCAGCGCGGGCTTTGTCGGTGCCGATCTGACCGAGCGCGTTCACTGCAGCGCTGCGGAGTTTTTTACTTCCACCTTTCTTTGCCACATCCACGAGGATCGAGACAGCAGCATCGCTCTCCGTATTACCGAGTGCATTGATTGCAGCAAGCTGAAGATCGGGGTCCTTCTCCTCCTTCACAATTTTTCCTAAGGTAGCAACTGCCGCCGGATCATTACCACTGTTGCCAATCTGATAGAGAGCTTGCTTGCGCACTTCAGGGTGTTGGGACTTGCGGAGAATCTCCAGCATCAGTTCCGACGACTCGCCCCCGGTAAGGTTTCCAAGTGCGAAGAGCGCAATCTTTGCGATCTTTTCGTTGGGGTGTGAGAGCGCCATGGTCAACAAAAACCTCTTCGCCTCTTCGCCGCCGATGTTTCCGAGACTGTAGAGCGCTGCCTCCTGCGTCTTCGGTTCAGTTCCGGTTTTTGCGATCTCCTCAAGCGCCTTCACCGCAACGGAATCTTCAATATTTCCAAGCGACTGTGCCGCGGTTTTGCGAAGCTCCATGTCTGGGTCATTGAGTGCAGCGTCCTTGAGCGCAGCGACGGCTACATCGCCTCCCTGGTTTCCGAGTGAGTAAAGCGCGGCTTTGCGCACTTCCATGTTCTTCGCTTCCTTCATAATTCGTTGTAACTCCGACGATGCTTTGGCTGTTGAGATATTGCCGACAGAATACGCTGCAGCCTTTGCTAACTCGGCGTCGCCATCGGTACGTGCGACCTCACCCAGGAATGCAACGACAGCTTCATCCTCCATGTTGCCGAGGGTGTGAAGGGCAGCAGTGCGAATTTCAACCTCCGCGATTGAGCGGATGACCTTCTTCAATGCCTCGATTGTCTCCGGTCCACCGCTGTTCCCAAGGGCATAGATAGCATCTTTCCGCACTTTGGTACTGCGATCTTTCATTGCGATCTCTTCTAATTTCTTCTTGCTGTCCGGTGAATCGAAGTTACCAAGAATGTAGACGATCTTGCTTCGGAGATTGTCGCTTGGCGTCTGGTCGTAGAGCGAGATGACAGTGGCTAAAGCTTTCTCGCTTCCCATATTTCCGAGCGCGTAAAGGGCGGCGAGCTTTACATCTTCATCTTCTGTGTTGTCCATTCCCTTGACGAGCGCCTCGTACTCCGGTTTTCCTTCACGGGAAAGCTGGTAAGCGAGATTCACCATGTTGGACTTTGCATCGCTTATCCACTTGCTCTTCGGGTAGGATTTTATAAAGTCTTGGTAGCACTCGAACACCCGCTGCTTGTCCTCGCCGAGCTTGTCCCGAGTGTAGCAGTGCCAGTAGTGCGCCGCGTCAGCCAGATTGCTCTTGGGAAATTTCTTACTGAAGTCGGCGAATGCTTTCTGCGCGTCTGCCCACTTCTCGTCCAAGATATAATCGTAGGCTTTCTCATACGCTTTTGCCGCAGTATCTTGGGCACAGACGTGAGAGTGCTGCACGATTCCGGATGCTATGAAGATAAGTGCCAGAGTAGTAATTCGGTTCAGTGTTATATAAGATGTACGCATTGTTGTTCTCCGAGATTAAAGAGTGGTTCTGATTTTTTTGTCGGATGACGCAGATGGTCGACGCGCCATAGCGCGCATCTCTTCAAGATTGATCTTGAGAAGAATAGATTTCTGATCGATTCCCTTTTTCACCAGTTCTACAGCAGGGATACCCCGCTTGACCTCGATGTTCGCAAGCTGGAGAAGAATGACTTCAAGATCAAGGATAAGCTGTCGCATGAGTTGCTGATCAGGTTTATTGAGCGCTGTCTTCAGCATGCTTGCTTGTTGAATGAGCCGCCGTGAGACTTCTTGCTGATGGCTCAGATCACGTGACGTGGATTCATCTTCACTGCGATTGGCAAAGCCGATAAGCAAATTCTTGGAACGCTCGAGGTAGACGAGTGCCTGTGTCGTTGTAGAATCCTCGATCAATGGCACGGGGTTAGTTGCGATCGGATGTTCGATCTCCGGTTGTGAAAGTTCATGCTGACCGAAGTATGTTCGTCCAAGATAGATGCCCATCGCAATGAGGAACATCGCAGCAATCCCATACGCCCACGCGGGTAGCCGAGCTGGTCTCCATGTGAATTTCTTGGAAGGGTCTCTCTCTTCAGCGATCTTTGAACTGAGTCGATCCCAATAGCTATTCCAATACGCTTGGTCTGGTTCTGTGCGCGACCGCTGATCCATAATCTTGAGAGTTGTTTTCATATTTTGAAAATCTGTGGCGCACTTTGCACACGACACGAGGTGTTGATCAAATTCACGTTTGACGTCAATGGGAAGCTCATCGTAGAGAGCTTCAATGAATAACTCCCGGCTTTGTTCGCACGTCATCATCACTGTTCCTCCAATCCTAAATCTTTCTTATAGAATGCAAGCTCGCGCTGTAGTCGTTGCAGAGCGCGAAAGAGATACGACTTGACCGTCCCCTCTGCAATCTTCATTGTTTCGGCGATCTCCTTCAGTGGGAGATCGTGATAGTGTCGTAAGACGAAGACTGATCGCTCTTGCGGCGCAAGGCGGCTGAGCGCTCGCTCGATGTTCTCTTGTATCATGCCTGCCTCTACTGAACGGTCAGGGTTCAACACGCTGTGCCGATGGTTGTGTTCGCTCGTCGTTTCGTCATCACCAAGGTCATCTTTGTACTCCATAGTTGTTCTCGATTGTGAGCGTCTGTGATCGATGCAGGCGTTCGTTGTAATGCGGTAAAGCCATGTACTCCACTTCGCGTTACCGCGGAAATTGGGAAGGCCCCGGTATGCTTTCACAAAGACCTCCTGTGATAAGTCCTCCGCGTCGTGATGGTTGCCTGTCAGATCATAGGCGAGGCGGTATACGTTGATCTTCGAGCGCTCGACAAGCTCACGGAATGCCTCCGGGTCGCCTCGTTGCGCCTGAGTGATCAGCACTTGCTCATCGGTCACCGAGTCTCCTTCTTTCTCCTATTGGACGGGAAATGTGGGTAGAAGGTTGGCATGACCGTAGAGTACGGAACGGATTAAAACAAAGCAAATAGAGCTAGCGAGTGGTTATTGAAGAGAATCTAGCGCTGAAGGGAGTCTACTCGCAAGCCGGCACTATGCATTTGAAGGACGCTGTTTTGTCCTTGCTGCCGCCATGTACCTCGAGAAGAGGATGTTCCTGAAAGATTATCAGCTGAAGGATGAATTGCGAACACAACCCGCGGTGTTGCTGAAGGGAGGAAGCGCCATCATTGGACCGGATGGATCCTATGTTGTTGAGCCGCTGTTTGGAAATGAAATGTTTATCGTGACGGAGATCGAGACCGACAAAGCGGTTGAGGAAAGCTCAACGCTCGATGTTGGAGGACATTATGCGAGACCCGATGTTTTTGAACTCATAGTGCATCGAAGCCGCCGAACTTGAAATTCTGCCATCTTCGTGGTAGATTATATTCAGGAGGTGCACTATCACAATTGTTAACCATCTGGTAAGGAGGGCTTATGAAAAACGAGTCCATCTCTTCAAAGAATGATCTCAAGAAAACAAAACGGCTGATGAGGAAGCTTGACCGGTTGAGTCTTCAACACCAGCAAAAAAGTGAAAACCTCAAGCGGTTCAGAATAACTCAAAGTGTTAAGGCTGGTCATATCCGTGGAGGGCATGGTTTCCATTAAAAAAGACTGAACACAGATCAGCATGTGAGGCGTGAATTCTCAATGACCCCGGGAAATACCTGGGGTATTTTTTCCACGTTTCGACATGAACAGGATTCTATATGCCTGAATCCGTTTCGTTAGAAACGGGCGGCAATGGATTGCACAACACATAGGACCGTGGAACATAATCCATTGTAACTCCCATCTTTCTGAAGCAGTGCAATTATTTCTTCACGAATGGAATTTTCCAATACTGACGTTTCCATGACTGCAATTCAAGTGTAACGCTCCCAATCAAGACCTCCAGTTCCGCCTTGATAGGAACTGCTGCTACATCATCACTGAACCATCCCTTGAAATCTCCGGTAAAGCCGTAGAGACCTTCGAACTCTGCTATACCTTCAACTTCAATAACCCTCACAGGGGCTTTAAGGGCATCGATCTCCATGGTAGTTGATTTGTTGTTGCCCGGGAAAGTTGTCCTTCCAAGTTTTCCATAGACAATTGTTGGAACGCGTATGCTGGAGCTCCGATGGATGTTTGCGCGTGCGAAATAGAGAATCGACAATCCATCGTGGAATGGCTCGCGCTTGATGGAAAGAGTATCAAAAGTAGGTTGTGTTGATGGTGATGAATAAGCATCCTTCTGCAACGACCGCTCAATGATGAGTTTCTTGTGATGTCTATCGTATCGCGATCGCTCAGTAAGCCAGATGTCGTTCTTCTTCTCGAGAGCTTGAAACCCCAGAGAATAAAACGATGAATCCATCTGCGTAGAGTCGATAGCATGCACGTCGACGAAGGGGAGGCCATCGTATGAGTTGATGAACGCTGCCGCTGAATGATAGATCTGTCCATCCTTGATCTTCGAATCGAGGATCTTCAAGCGAATCTGCCCAAGCTTGAACGCCCACCATCGCACTTCGTAGGTTAGCTCTTCGCCGGGACAGATCATACCTGAATCGCACCGGAGTGGATAGAGCTCCTCTCGCTCGTTGATACTGGCCTCGCGCTGCCATGCAGACAAAGTAATCAGTGCCGTTGCAAATATGAGCAAAACAATGTTGCGGAGAACAGTGAGCATACGTTTGGCTTCTGCAATACTGTGTTTCTCGTGGTGGTGGCTAAAATAATAAATCGCAGAACAAAAATAAAGAAATTCTTGCGGCCAGTGTTTTTTATTTCGTAGTCTTGGTTGATCGTGTTCATTCCTCCACGGTGATGACGAAGTACACCTATTCAAGTAGTTCCGCGAAGACTTGACTTTCAGGTGAAACTTTTATATACTGTGTTCGTAAATTGAACTATGTTCACTAAATGAATACCGATCATGGGAATAAATGAGCGAAAAGAGCGGAATAAGCAGGAAATGCGGAAACAAATCCTCAGTACAGCAATGAAACTGTTTCTTGAAGAGGGGTTTCAAAACGTGTCCATCCGTCGCATCGCAGATAACATTGAGTACAGCCCGGCGACGATCTATCTGTATTTTAAGGACAAGGATGATATCCTGTTCGCTCTCCACAACGCGGGATTTGAAGAACTGTACAAACGGCAGCAGGAGATCCTTGCCATCAAGGATCCGAAGAAACGGCTTCGGAAACATGGTGAAGTATATATTAAGTTCGCTCTGGAGAACCCGGAATATTACAACCTGATGTTTATTATGCGCGGGCCGGCAAAGAAAATTGTTGAGAGTGAAGAATGGAACGTTGGCATGCGCTCGTATGATTTGTTCAAACGGGATGTCGAGGCTTCCATGAGAGCGGGTATCATAAAGAAGTCCGATATCGATGTGGCGACCTTTGCCATGTGGTCCTTGGCGCACGGTGTTGTCTCATTGATTCTTCGTAATCGCTGTACTATGATGGATCCCAAAGATCTTCCTTCTATCGCTCAGAAAGCATTCGAATATATCATGAAGAACATCGGCATTTCTCCGTGACTCGGCAGGCTTGCCGGATTAGCGAGAAGAACGATTTCTCTCTGACGATTCAATCACACAATCGATAATAAAAACCATCCATAACTATGCGAACAACACTTCTCGAGGTATTGATATATCTACTGGTACTCTCGCTCCTTGTGCCGATGGCATTCGGGCAACAGAAAGTCTCACTCACGATCGAACAATCAATTCAACTTGGACTAGAGAACAGTAAAGCTTTACATTCGTCACTGATGAAAACTCAAGCGGCGGATGCCAGATCGAGCGAGGTACATACTCAACGCCTTCCGACAATTAAACTTGGCGGCTCATATACGCGATTGAGCGAAGTCCCATCATTCGACTTAGGACCGTTTCCTCCATTGATCCCCAATAGGGTCACCGTTTCACAATCGATTTTTAACAATTACAATATGCGGTTGACGTTACAGCAACCACTCTTCACTGGCTTCCGATTGCAGAGCAGTTCGGACGTCGCTGAGTACACAGCCCAGGCAACGGCCGAGGATTATCACCGCGATAAAGCGGATCTCATCTATAATGTGCAAACCGCATATTGGAGCTTGTACAAAGCAAATGAGTTCAAGAAAGTGATCGATGAGAATGTCGACCAGGTGAAAGCTCACCTGAAAGATGCCCAAAATTTCTTCGCACAGGGCATTGTGACAAAGAATGAAGTTCTCAAAATTGAGGTTCAACTCTCAAATGTGCAGCTTCTTCAACTCGATGCGCAGAACAGTGTCCGTCTTGCGATGATCGCCCTCAACAATATCATCGGTCTTCCGCTTGACACAGAAATCGATCTTGCCTCTAGCATCCAACGTCAAGAGAAGGAACATGGTGAAGTGAACGCACTGATCCAGAAAGCGCTAAATCTGCGACCAGAGATGAAAGGAATGGAATTACGCGTGAAGGCGGGTGAATCTGCACTCACACTTGCACGATCAGGGTGGTTCCCTCAAATTTACCTTACGGGAAACTATTACTATGCGCGCCCCAACCAGCGCGTTTTTCCTGCGGAGGATCAATTCAAAGATACGTGGGATGTCAGCCTATCGGTTTCGCTTGACATTTGGAACTGGGGGACAACAATTCATCAGACGAATCAGGCGCAGGCACAGCTTGCCCAGAGTCAGGATGCACTGAGCCAGCTTCGAGATGGCATAACACTCGACGTCACGCAAGATTATCTTAACCTCAATCATTCGAGGGAGAGAATCGCAGTTGCAGAGAAAGGAGTCAGTCAGGCAGAAGAAAATTATCGCATCACGAATGAAAAATTTAAATCCGGAGTTGCATTGAATTCTGATCTGCTTGATGCTGAAGGCTCCCTATTACAATCAAAGTGGAGCTATATTCAAGCTCTTGTTGACTACGAGCTTGCCGATGCGCGACTTCAAAAGGCAATCGGTGCCAAAGAATCTAAATCGCCTAACTAAATGTGTGAATCGAGTATTATTCTTTATTGTGCAACGATAGGTAATGAGAAGAGGGAACACCATGAGCAAACTTAAGATTATAACGGTTGGTATCACACTCATCGCAGTCATCACCGGCGTTTTGCTGTATAACAAGTCGCGCAGTGCAGCAAAGGCGAGGAGCGATGTCCTCACAACTATTCCGGTCTCCGTCATGAAGGTGACGAGAGAGCGACTGTCCGATGCTCATTCGTTTGTTGGAACAGTAGCTGCGAACAATGACGTCGCTGTCGTGTCGGAAACACAAGGGAAAGTTGTGGCAGTGATGGCAACCGTTGGAGATTACAAAGATGCCGGATCAGTCATCGTACAGGTAGACGATGAGCTCAAACAGGCGAGCTTTGAGACAGCGGAAGTGAACTTCCAAAAAGGTAAAAAAGATCTTGAACGATTTGAATCGCTCGCAAAGCAAGAGGCGGCGACCGATCAACAGGTAGACGCCGCTCGTCTTGCCTTTAAAGCCGCCGAAGCGCAGTACATCGTGGCGCGTCGGCAATTGCGAGATACGAAAATCACCACACCAATCTCCGGCGTCGTTACAGCTCGACCAGTGGATGTTGGAACATACATTCAATCGGGGACAGTTGTGGCAAATGTCGTGGACATTTCAAAACTCAAGGTTAAACTGAATGTCGGAGAAAGTGATGTCTTTAGGCTGAAGATCGGCGACAAGGTTGAGGTGACAACGGATGTGTATCCCGGTGTCCCATTTGAAGGTAGGATTCAAACCATCAGTGCGAAAGCTGATGAAGCGCACACGTATCCTGTTGAAATCGGGGTCGCTAATCATAAAGACCATAGACTCAAGGCGGGAATGTTTGGTCGCGTCTCTCTTATTTCCATCGGAGCTGACCCAGCGTTGACAATTTCTCGCGGAGCGCTTGTCGGCAGCCTCAAGAAGCCGCAAGTCTTTGTAGTCAACGGGACGATATCGCGTCTACGGGATATCATCGTTGGCTCAGAGTTCGGGACGCGGTTGACCGTGCTCAACGGACTGACAGAAGGTGAGACAGTTGTCGTTGCTGGTCAGAATAATCTTAAAGATGGCGGCACTGTGAGCGTTGTGAAGTGAACACTCGCCACACGATTTGCTGACTTACTCTTATGAAATAGCTGGAGATAATTACTATGACACTAACAGAACTATCTATCAAACGACCGACATTTATTGTCGTTATCTTTGCCGTGTTGGGTGTGCTCGGGTTGTTTGGCTATAGTCAGTTAAAGTATGAACTTCTTCCAAAAATTACGCCTCCCTGGATAACCATCATCACAATATACCCGGGCGCTTCGCCGAACGAAGTTGAGTCATCGATCACGAAATTAATCGAGGATGCAGTCTCTGGAATTGATAAAGTATCAACAGTTTACGGGACTTCACAGGAAGGTCTTTCGATCGTCTCGTTGGAATTTCAAATGAGTGCGGATATCAACATTGCCCTTCAAGATGCGCAACGAAAAGTCAATGAGGTGACATCCCAGCTCCCCGATGGTGCAAAGAATCCAACCTTAACAAAGTTTGCCCTCGATGAATTTCCAGTACTCCGCATGGGGGTAACGGCAAATATGCCGTCGAGAGAATTTTACCAGATGATCAAGGACCGCGTCCTGCCGCGGCTCGCGAAACTTGCCGGCGTGGGACAGATTACACTCATCGGTGGCGATGAACGTGAAATCAAGGTCAACATTGATGCGCAAAAGCTTCGCTCCTATGGCATTTCACTCCTCCAGGTGTCTCAGCTCCTGAAGACTTCGAACCTTGACTTCCCGACAGGCAAAGTCAAGCAAGGTGACGTTCAATTCGTTGTGCGTCTCGCAGGAAAGTTTTCTTCGACAGATGAACTCAGGCAGCTTGTCGTAGGGCAGTCAAAGCAAGGTGGTAATATCAGGCTTGCCGATATTGCCGAGGTGCAAGACGGACAGAAAGATTTTTCAACGATAAGCCGAATCGATGGGAAAACTTCTGTCGGCGTGTTGGTTCAGAAACAGGGTGAGGCGAACTCCGTGGAAGTGAGCAAGATCGTTCGAACGGAAATTCCCAACATCGAAAAAGACTTCGCGGATATCGGACTGAAATTTAATATCGCTCAAGATGGCTCAACGTTCACTACTGAGGCTGCCGATGCAGTGAAGCATGACCTCATGCTTGCGATCATGTTCGTTGCAGTTGTGATGCTTGCGTTTCTTCACAGTGTCAGGAATTCCATCATCGTGATGATTGCTATTCCTGCCTCACTCATCTCGACATTCATCGGGATGTACGCGTTCGGATTCTCACTCAATCTGATGACACTTCTTGGAATGTCACTCGTGATCGGTATTCTCGTTGATGATTCCATTGTCGTGCTTGAAAATATCTACCGTCATCTTGAAAAAGGAGACGACCAGCGCACTGCTGCCTTGAAGGGACGAAATGAAATCGGTTTCGCTGCACTGTCCATTACGCTTGTCGATATTGTGGTGTTCGTGCCGTTAGCGCTTGTCACTGGTCTCGTCGGTAACATCATGCGAGAGTTTGCACTTGTAGTCGTGTTTTCGACGCTGATGAGTTTGTTTGTTTCCTTTACAATCACGCCATTACTCGCCTCGCGCTTCGCCAAACTGGAGCGCCTCACGAAACATACAGTCCTCGGTCGCTTTGCGCTCTGGTTCGAACAACAGTATCACCAACTTACCAAACAATACATCTGGATCCTTGCATGGAGCTTGAGCCACCGTGGCACAATTCTTTTTGCCTGTCTTCTCCTCTTTGTTGCGTCACTGATGCTTGTCCCGTTCGGTTTCATCGGTACGGAGTTTATGACCCAGGTCGACCGTGGTGAGTTTACCGTATCGCTCGAGCTGCCAGCAGGGTCGACAATCGAAAACACCAACCGTATCACGCGGGAGGTGGAACAAATTATTGCTGAGATCTCTGAGGTACGAAAGACATTCGTTAACGTGGGTGTGTCAAGTGAAGGGTTTGTCGGACAATCGTCGAACAATATCTCAGAAGTGAACGTCTCACTTATACCAAAAGAAGAACGGAAACGGACAACGGACGACATCACGTTCGAGATCAAGGAAAAGATTCATCAAATTCCTGGTGTCAAAGTGCGCGTTAATCCAATCGGTATTTTTGGAACGGCAAACCAGTCTCCCATTGCACTTATTGTTGGTGGGACAAATTATGACGAGGTTCGGAAAACTGCGGCGGCAGTTCTTGATGTTGTGAAAACGGTTCCCGGAACGGCAGACGTACGGCTTTCGTCGGAAGAGGGAAAACCAGAGACTCGCATCGAGATCGATCGAGAGAAAATGGCAGATCTCGGACTGACCCTTGGTGAGGTGGGACAAACTTTACGCGTCGCGTTCAATGGGGATGATGAATCAAAATTCCGCGACGGTGCGAACGAATATCCCATCCGAATTGTCCTCGACCAGTTCGATCGTTCAAAGACGACAGACGTCGGGAACCTTACATTCGTCAACCGGAAGGGACAGATCATCGAACTGAAACAGTTCGCACACATTAACCTAACCGCCGGACCAACAAAACTCCAACGACAGGATCGGAACTATGCGGTGACAGTGTTTTCTCAAGCAGTTGGCCGTCCGTCCGGAACAATTGTTGGTGACATCAAGACCGCGCTGGCGAACAAGGAATTACCACCCGGTATTACGATCTCATACCTTGGTGACGAAAAGAATCGCACTGAGTCATTCTCAAGCCTCATGTTGGCACTGATGGCGGCCGTTTTGTTTGTCTACATGATTATGGTCGCTCTGTACGATTCTTATGTTTACCCGTTTGTTGTGCTATTTTCTATTCCTGTGGCAATCATCGGGGCGCTTCTTGCACTCGCCCTCATGATGAAATCGTTGAACATCTTCTCGATCCTCGGAGTCATCATGCTTGTCGGTCTTGTTGGAAAAAATGCAATTCTCCTTGTCGATCGCACAAACCAAATGCGTCAAGAGAATACGTTGGGAGTGATTGAGGCATTGCTCGAGGCGGCGGAGACACGTCTCCGTCCAATTCTCATGACAACGGCATCGATGATTGTCGGTATGTTGCCTATTGCGCTCAGCATCAGTTCCGGTTCAGAATGGAAATCGGGCCTCGCGTGGGCATTGATCGGTGGGTTAACAAGTTCACTCTTGTTGACGCTCATTCTCGTGCCGGTGGTGTATGTGAACGTTGATCGATGGCGCGAGGCAGTGCCAGCATTCTTGAGAAGAATGTTGAGGAAACCGGTGCTGGAATCCAAAGAAGAATCCGTCCCCGGTGTGATTGGTGTAGTAAAGCTTCATCAAGGTGAGTAACATCTCTCGAAAGCATAAATTGACCTCACGCCGAACATTCCTTACGAAACTTGGATTGAGTCTCCTTGCTGCACAGAAAGTGTTCACGCAAGAAGAGCGACCACGGCGATCGATGATAAGCTTTCTCTTTAATCAGCCTGCAACGGCTCAACCAGCAATGCACCCCACCCCGAAGAGTTGGGATGATTCGACGATCACTGCAGCATGGATCGGTCATGCAACGGTGCTCATCAATTTCTTCGGCACGAGGATTATTACTGATCCTGTTTTCTCGGAGCGGATTGGAATAAAATTGCTTGGTGCCTTTCCGGTCGGACCGAAGCGTCTCGTTGCTCCGGCGCTTTCGATTGACGAGCTTCCACCCATCGATCTGATCCTCCTGTCTCACGCACACATGGATCATCTAGATTTTCCTTCACTGCGCAGGTTCAATAAGAATATTCCGATGGTCGTTGCAAAGAACACAAAGGATCTCCTTGTCGATCGCGGATGGAAGGAGATTCACGAGCTTGACTGGGGCGAGAGACTTGACGTCGCTGGCGTGAGGCTCGAAGCGCTGAGAGTGCGACATTTCGGGTGGCGATTTCCGTGGGAGAGCGACCGTTCACGCGGTGATTGGAATGGAAGAAGCTTCAACGCGTATCTCATCACGAAGAATGACAAAAACATCGTCTTCGGCGGTGATACGGCATATCAGGAGTACTTCAAGACTCTCGCGGAGAGAAACATCCCGATTGATCTTGCCATTCTACCGATCGGTGCGTATGACCCGTGGATTCACGTTCACGCGAACCCTGAGCAGACTGTCGCTATGGCGAACCACATGAGCGCGAGAACAATCCTCCCCATTCACTGGAACACCTTCACTCTCAGCTACGAACCGCAGAACGAACCGATTGAGCGATTGAAAAAAGCGCTCGCGCAGCACTCACCGAGCCTTGCGCTCGAGAACATTGGGGAGACGTGGAAAATTAGTCAATGACCAGAACATTCAACGGGGGTGGACCTAACCAGATGCCGGGTTTAATTAAATATATGTTCACCGCATTCCATACGCAGCAACATTTGCTTTCTCCTCAATCCGCCACCGTAGCCGCCAAGCTCGCCGTTTTTGTTCACTACTCGGTGACAGGGAATAACAATTGCAATGCGATTCATACCGTTCGCAGTGCCGACAGCTCGCGATGCGGTCGGTGAGCCGATTCTCTGTGCGACCTCTTCGTACGATGTAGTGCCGCCGTAAGGAATTTTCAGCAGCTCACTCCAGACTTTCTGCTGGAATTGCGTTCCCGGATAAACAAGCTTCACTGAAAATTTCTTGACCGTTCCATCAAAGTATCCCGCCAGTTCATTCTTCAGTTGCTTGATGTGATCATTTTGATTGGGTACGATTGCGCACGTGAAGTGTTTGCGAAGAGTTGCAAATTGTGCCTCCAGCATCCGGCGGTCAATAAACTCGAGCAGACAGATACCCTCTGATGTTGCAGCAGCAATGAGCGGTCCGAGTGGACTCTCGATCCATGTCGCGACAATGCAATCAGCAGCGCGGCTACGGCCAGGTGGTTGACCAAATGTTCGGACAAATGCCTCGCGGAAGCCGCTGTGTGAATTGTACCCATACCCAAGCGCGATGTCATCAAGATCAGTTCCCAATCGGATTTGCTCCAGCGCTTTTCCCAGCCGCCGTCCGCGGCAGTATGCCTGGAATGTCATTGCATAATTCTTAAGGAAATACCGCCGTGCCCGCGCCGGTTCGATGCCTATCGATCGGAGAACAGCGTCCGAGTACCGTGCAATCGGGTCAGCATCGATTTTTGTCAGCAATTCCGCGACCCACTCTGGCGGCTTGCCATTTGGGTCGAGAGGACGGCACCGTTTGCAGGGACGATAGCCGGCGAAGATCGCCTCCTTCGGCGACGTGTAATACTCGACGTTCTTCGGATCGGGCTTGCGTGCCGAGCATGAGGGCTTGCAAAAAATCCCCGTTGTTCGAACCGCGAGATAGAAAATTCCATCGTATGAAGTATCGCTACTCCTATAGGCGCGCTCCATTTCCCTTTTTGACGGGGAAGTCAACGTCGTTTCCATGGTCTCCTTCCTTCAATTGTTATTGATTGAAATATAACAAGCGAAACGGAAAGACTCCACCGAAAAATGGACATGGATGTTCTGTGTGATCGAATTCCCAGAACTTGTCGGCGGTGGATCCCATTATCCTATGATCCTCATCCCATCAGCCTCTTACCTCGCTCATCAGCGCGAGCACATTATTCTCACAATCTCGGAAAAATGCCATCCACAGATCGTGATCGGGCAAATGTGCGATGAGATGAGGTTTGTCTTCGAACTGCACCCCGCGCGAAGTAAGCACGTCATGAGCCACATTGATATCGTTAACTTTATAATAGATAATGGACGCAGGATGATCGAACTCCGGTTTCTCTGGGACGCTGAGCATGAGTCTCACGCCGCCGCAATCGAAGAACGCCAGCTTCGGCACTTCGAAGAGGAACTTCATGCCGAGTGTATCGCGATAGAATGCAGTCGCTCGCCTGAGGTCGTGAACGTTGACAGCGATCTGTCCGATTGTTGAGAGCCCTATTGCTTGTGCATCGTTTGTCATGGATATGCCTTCATGAATATTAAGCGTCATTCAGAAGATAGGAAAATGTACCAAGATATAATTCCGTTGTCAATCCTTTAAAGAATTACTTCCCGAGGTTTTAAATCAAGCATAAATTTCTTATCTTTCCCTTCATTATTGAGGCAAGAATCGAATCATGGCAGACAGAATTATTCGAATCGGTCACAGTCCCGATCCAGATGATGCATTCATGTTCTACGGGCTGGCAAGCGGCAAAGTGAAGCTCGACGGCATTTGTATCGAGCACACCCTTGAAGACATCCAGTCGTTAAACGAACGGGCGAAGAGAGCGGAGCTTGAGGTGACGGCGATCTCTGCGCACACGTTTCCGTATGTTGCCGACAAGTATTGGATCATGCGGACGGGCGCGAGCATGGGCGAAGGGTATGGTCCGGTAATCATTTCACGCAAGTACCGGTCGCTTGATGAGCTCAAAGGAAAAACTGTTGGAACGCCCGGACCACTCACGACAGCAACACTGCTATTCAAAATTTTCACGTACGGCATCAAGAACGTTGACATCCCCTTCGATAAAATCATGGAAGCAGTTGATGCGGGCGATGTGGATGCAGGCTTGTTGATCCACGAGGGACAGATTACGTATCAATCTCTCGGATACCATAAGGTGTTAGATTTCGGTGAGTTATGGGAGAAAGAAACGAATGGGCTCCCACTCCCTCTCGGACTCGACGTGGTGAGAAAAGATCTGGGCGAAGATCTCGCACGAAAACTTTCACATGGACTCAAAGAGAGCATCGCGTACGGTTATAAACACCAGGACGAATCGATTCCCTACGCGATGCAATGGGGACGCGGGATTGACCGTAACCTTGGAGAGAAATTTGTGAAGATGTACGTCAGCGAGCTGACAATTGATATGGGAGAGCAAGGGCGAAAGGCGCTGGGACTTCTCTTCGACATGGGTGCAAAGAAGAATCTCCTTCCCCCCGTCCGGCGATGCGAACTCTACTGATTTGGATGAATGGTGTTCAGCAGGTCTCCCCCTCGAATTGATATTGGCGTGATGTGCACGCCCGATGTGTCCGAAGGTGGAAAGTGCGCCACCATGAGATTCCAGGATAACTTCACTTGAGTTTTTGGCAACGCACTGGGATCGTGGCTCCCTATGCCGTAGAGCACAGGCTCAACAAGTGTATCAACCTCCCCGGGCAAGATCGTATAGATATCGTCATACTTAAACCAGATTGGTCTGTTGAGAAAGATGTCGGTCCCGATACTCAGTGTCCGACGTCCATAATCGATGGTTGTATCCCGCGCGGGAGGGGGGCGGACAATATGGATAGAAGGGTGGACTTCCAAGGCATTATTGGCATAGGGGGTAAACGTAATTTCAAAATTCCGATCGGCGGGATTGACCCTGGTTAACATCACTATGCCGTTATTGGGTTGAGGGTTTTGGACAGAAACGAAAACCATGTCATGCGATCCCAGCTGAGTCCAGGTTTCGTCTGATGTCCAAACACATCCTCCGGCTATCTCCTCCCGAAATATTCCCTCATCTCCGGCTGTTAACGTTCCCTTTGAATCCAACGCGGGTGAAATATCAAAGCTCTCCTTCGGCTGAGGATCGGTATGAGGTTTATCCCGAAAAGAATGAACATCAGCGCGAAAGTGCAGATTGAAGCTGTACACCTGATGCAATGTTCCGAGCGAGGTGAGCGACAATGTGAGAGTTCCCCGCCACTCGGTCAGTGGTACAGCATTACTGCGTCGACCGTCCACTTCAGCGACTACTCCCCCGGCAGAGGCAGGTCCGGTCGTCGGAATTGTGCAAATGACGTCCGTTGGGAACCAGCTCAGAACAGGTATAGAAACGTCATTTACCTTGACCAATCCTTGCTTTGATCCGAATTCACCTTCCAAATGAAAATAGCCGAATTGCTCATCCAGACTCACCACCCGTATACTTGGTGCAAACATCCCAAACTTGCTGCTTCCCCCTTTCACATATCGTAGCGTAGCGAACCTCAAGGGATTATCTTTGTCAACGACCTTATTCACAGGTGGGTTTCTGGATTCCATATCCGTCCATACAGCGGCGATATCGAATGGACGCTGCGGCGGAGATTCTCTCGGTGGATAAATGATGTTCGGGTAATTTGCTCCCAACATTCTATCGAACAAAAATTTTACAGTCTTGTATGCGCCGTCGTCGAGCACGCTCGCCGACCAACCCGCATAGGTCAATGTCTTATTTGCATTGAGGTCCAGAAATGCGGCATGCATGAGCCCGTTAAAGCTCCCGCAACCATCAAGATAGATGAATGCATCCTGCGCAAAGGTCATGTGATTGAGAATGAACACAGGAGTTATTGCGTAGTGAGTTTCCGAGAGAAGGGAATCAAACCGCCCGCGCCCGATCTCCCTTGGCCGTGAAATATACTAACTCTCCAAGTCGGAACATCTCCTTATACGCCGAGTCAAGTTGGGAGGTGCGTCGTGTTGCGGTCCAGAGCGAATATCCGCCTTTGTTCGTGTCAAGCGGATTTATTCCTTTTCCTCCGTGAGTGTCGATGTAGAAAATGCCATCTCCGCTAACGTTCATGAGATCCTCGACAGTCCCCTGAGCTGTTGTGACGGCATAGCCGCGGGAGCTGAGCATACCTGATAGAACAGGCCGCGGGTCAACAAAACCGGTCCCCATTGCGTTGATAAGACGTGCCTGCTTCGCGCCCGGCAGTTCCGGAGGTTGCCCATCCATGATCGATCGGTGCTGAGCTTTCGGCATCTCGAGAGACGTGTCTCCACCCGGGAATCGATTATTCGCAACGATGAGGACTCGGTTATCTTTGAACAGGGCCCAGACGTTGGCGGTGCTGTCTGATATTCCAACTGACTTGATCTGCGGCAGTGTACGTAGATAAGCAGCGATTGCCTGATTTCCTGCCTCGGCAGAAACACTGGAAACGCTACTCAGCATCTGTTCAACTCCATTGAATGCATCACTCCGCTCCTGCTCGGTGATCTCTGTTACGGGAGGCGTTGAATGATTGTCGGCAGACGTTGGCGAGTCCTTCGACTTGCATCCATCAGTCTGGAGGATGATCAGCATGAGTATAACCGAAGCAATTAACCTATACATAGGAGTACCCTTTCTTAGGTCCGCAATCATTTCACGACCACAAGCTTTTTGACTGAGCTGAAGTCACCTGTGACCAGACGGTAATAGTAGACACCGCCTGAGAACGCAATGGCATTCCAGTCGACGGACTTATATCCCGCCTCCTGCATCTCATTCACCAGCGTGGCAACTTCCTGCCCGATGACGTTGTAGATTTTAAGCGTGACGTATCCTGAAACAGGCAACTGATATCGAATGACAGTAGATGGATTAAACGGGTTCGGGTAGTTTTGGTATAACGCGAATTCCTTCGGTAGTTCCCTTCCTGCAGCCGGCAAGAGACGAAGCTTGATATGAGAGGTGGGGTGTAATATCCGCGTTTCCCCGTCCTCCTTCATTGCGATCTCCTTCCCATCCACAATGAGGACAGCACCCTGAGCGATATCGTGACTCTTCCATGCCACTGTCAACGGATACTCACCTGCCGAAATCCGGAGCGTGGCCTCTTTCGATCGTTCCTTGTCGGCAACTTCCATGATCCTGTTCGTCACATATCTGACATCAAAGATCTCCGTTGGCGGAGAGGGTGGAAGTTCATACTTGTTGAGATCGATCTCCGGCGATGCCACGGAGAAATACAATGTCTTTTCTCTTCCCTTCGCGTCTGTAACCGTCAAGGTGTTGGCACGATGACCCGCCGTTGCTTCGAACGCCAGGTATTTCGACTTGTCTGGAGACTTGGATTGCGCGAGTGAGGATTTTGGTGCGATGAAACCCAGCCCGGTTTTTAACACGAGTTTACCCGAGGTATTCACTTTAATCCAATATGCTTTACCCGGTTTCAACGTGTCTTCAGTGTAATACCCCGAGCTGTTGGAGTAACCAAAATAGTTTGAGACGATTGTCGTGGGGGAGATGGGAGTAATATCCGAGATGAGGACGGGGTCGGTGAGCGTTCCGATCATGTTCCATTTGTCGGCGACACTGATCGTTTCACGGGCGATGGCTGCCCCCGTCACATAGGAAATGCCTGCCGAGGAAAACTTCAACCAGTAGCCAGCGCCGATCTTCAGCGTATCACGCTGCGCGTACGATCCCTGGTAGGCAAATGCATTTGAGGTGGCAGACGGATAGAGTGTGTTCTTGCGAAAATCATTGACAATCACGGGGACTGAAACCATTTTCCATCCACTCTCATTCGCAAGGTCAAGCGTGCCGGCGACTGTCCTGATGCCGGGGATATACCCCGGTTCAAGGTTAATGCCTCCGGACGCGCCGGCTTGTATCGCTGTTTGACCGATAGATGCGTGAAGCGTGACGCCGCCGCTTGTTCCTTTTCCTCCGCCGCGATCCACAACGTGCCAGGGGAGCTGAATGGTTTGACCATAAAGCAGAGTAGCAGTTGCAAACAATAGTACAGCTACTGATGATAAGGTCCTCATAGCTTTATCTCCTACGAAGTTTGGTTATAGAATTTTGCCTGCTCATAAAAAACTCACCTTGCTGCCGAGCCTGTGTTGATACCATTGATGCTCCGCTTCACGCAGCGTGTTGACCTCAATAGCTTGAGAGAAACCGGTGTTAATAGCAAGGAACGACAAAGTAATCAGGCGCAATATATTTTTTTGCTTCATACTTTCGCCTTTCATCGATTGATTGTATCAAATGATTCTATTTCATTAACATGAGTTTCTTAGTGTCAATAAAATTATCCGCCTTCAGCCGGTAGAAATACATGCCACTCGCGAATCGTGATGCATTCCACTTCACCGACTTCTCTCCTGCCTCTTGCGTCTCATCAACCAACACCGCCACGACCCGTCCAAGCACGTCGTACACCTTGAGTGTGACGTGTGAAGCCTTTGGAAGCTCGTAGCGGATTGTCGTGACGGGATTGAACGGATTGGGATAGTTCTGCCTCAACGAGAAACCTGTCGGCAATGCGCCAGGGTGTCGATCATCCACGCCCGTGACAACGTCGTGGCCGAGTCCACCGGCACTCGTCACGTTCTGCGCATAAATGTGAGGTCGTTGGAACGTACTATCGCTCCGGTAGTCGTACCACGTAATAATTGCTCCGCCCGCACGATCGCTCACGCACACGGGATACCATTGATCGTTACCGGCGGTACAGACCGGAACGCCATTCTTCGTCCATCGCGTCGTGCCGGAGGAATCGATGCGCTGGGAGAATAAGTCCATCCCGGAGCCCCGCTGGTTTGCATAGGTGATCACCGCTCCACCTCTGAGATCGCTCACGATCGTCGGATGAATGCCGGACATGGTCGTGTCACAAATCGCGACGCCATCGTCCTGCCACATCACCGTGCCTGACGCGTTCACCCGTTGCGCATAGACATCGTACATGTAGCCCAGGCGCCGGGAGTCCATCCAGGCGATGATCGCGCCGCCGGTCCCGTCGACCGCAATTTCAGGGTAGATCTTTCCTCCCCCTCCCACGGAAATCGGAACGGCGCCTGCCGCCCATTGAATCTCACCGTCCGCGTTCACACGCTGAATGTATATATCGTCACTGGAATATCGCAGGTCGTGCCATGCGACGATCGCTCCTCCCGAACCGTCACGCCTTATTCTCGGCCAATTCTGCTCATTCGGTTCGCTGCACAGTGGAATGCCGCCAGACGCCCATTGAACGACTCCATCGCCACCAATCCTTTGAGCATAAATATCATGGTGTTGAAATCCGGTACCGCTCCTTTGATCGACCCAGACAATGATGGCACCGTTAAAATTATCGCTGGTCATTTGAACGACAGTGTCTCGAAGAGTGGCGGCCGTTGAGCTGATGAGCACGCCCCCCGCAGGCCATTGGACGATTCCGTCATAGCTAACAAGCTGGGCATAGACTGAGGACGTGCCCGAATGCCCGTCCCTCCAGGCGACAATGGCTCCTCCACCCCCAACGCCGATTACCACCGGAAACGGAGGCCGCGATTCGTGCGCAAAGACTGTGACAGGGACACCACCCGCCATCCACAGCGGTTCTCCCAGCGCACTGATCCGCTGCGCATAGACATCATACCCTCCATCGCGTTTGTCCTGCCAGACAATGATCGCACCGCCGTATCCGTCCAGCGTGATCGAGGTGGGTTGTTGTGCGCCGGGAGCGGTGCAAATCGGAACCCCATTATTCTGCCACTGGACTCCTCCCAAGGAATCGATGTGCTGGGCGTAGACATCCATATGAGCGCTGTCGTCCGCCGTATTCCAGGAGTAGGCAATAATCGCCCCGCCTCTGCCGTCAACGGCGATGACCGGTGAGCCCTGATGGTTGGATGCCGTTGAGATCGGAATGTTCTCGCCGGGATCGATGGGCCACAAAGAAAGAGGCGTCTGGATGCCGTAGGGAGGCAGTGATTGCAGAAATTGATAGATCGCCGGTGTCATTTCTCCAGGCTCACTCGTGTCCGCAGCCATTGGCTGATCGCCTGAAGTCGGCGAAGGATCCCGAAACGTCGGGCTGTTCCGGAAGTTATACACCAGGTTCGGCCAGTCTGCATGGCCGACAAGGAATTCCCCCGGGCTGGGCTTGTTGGAGGTATCCGCCTGGTTAAAGAAGTTGAGATCGACCGATACAGGGCTGATTCTGCTAGAGTCCCCATTGCCATCCCAATCGATTGCCACTCCCGGAGACAGAATCCCGGCTCTCATGAGATTCCCTCTACTATACGGAACAATCATCCTCGGAAAGACGCCGGGCGGGGGGTTCAATCCCAGGTATTCGTAGAGATTGTTCTCATCGAGTGTGGGAAGCGCCGCCGGCGAAAAGTTGAGTGTCCAGCCGATGCCTCCATACTGCGTCGCGAATTGCGGCGCTTGCCAGGAGTAGTTCATGACGCTGATGTAGTTCGGCTTGAAATTCCAGTCGTCGTCGCCGCCATGGTGAAGCCCGAGGCTATGGCCCAGCTCGTGCATAAAGGTGCCTGCCTGGAGCGCATCGCTGATCGGGTTGAACGCTCCGAGTGTCACCATGAAGTCATTTCCCCCCGCGCCGTCATTGAGTTCGCTCAGTCCGCCGAACTTGCCCACGAAGGTATCGGCGACGACGCAGTATCGATACACAAGTCGTTTTGCCTCCAAGATGTTCTCGGCGTTCAGGGACAGACGCTCGAGGTCGCTCCCGAAGAACTGTTTCTTCACCGCAAAGAACTGCGGCCAAGGATCGATGCCCCAGGGTGCGTGTGGCATCGTTGGCTCGATCGGGTCGTATTGCGTAAAGAGATTGATCCCATCCTGGCCGTCGGGGTTACCGAGATACTGGTTCTTGACGCTTGCAAAAGCGGCGCGGACGAGCGGAAGAGTCGTGGGATGCAGGTACATGCCGGTCATGACGTCCACTTCCACAAACAGATCCTTGTGGTCCGGCCTGGCGCCTTTTGCATAAAGGTCGAGGTCGATCACACCATCCGCGTTCACATCGATGCCGTCATCCCTCGATTCCCAACAATCGAGGATGCCGTCGCCGTCGGAATCCAACAGGCAGAGCGCCCTGGAGAATTCCGACGTATTCCCATCGGGATCGGTGGCGGTCGCCGTAATGAACTGATTCGGGGCAACGACCGCGGAAAGAGTAACATTAATGTCCACCTTTCCGGCGCCATCCGAGAGGAGCGTTGCGCTCCCGATCAGGGTCTGGCCTTCGCCGAAATGGGACGAGTGCTTCTCGTCGTTCCTGAAGAAATCGAGGTTGTAGACGAAATTCGGTTTGCCCCTGATCCTCCCCCGGATCCGGATGGTACCTGAACCGATCGTTGCGGAATCGAGGATCGGGAAGTTCAGCAGGGTGTTCGGACCCTCGTCCGTGTCAGTCGAATCATTGGGAGTCACTCCGTCCGCTTTCAGATCGATACCAAGCCCGGCATTGAAGTAGATCCTGTTGTAACGGATCAAGTTGTTGGTGCCCTCCAAGAGCGAAATACCACGGCCCAAATTGCCAAGGTTGTAGGTAGCAGAAGTATCGGTCCCGATATAGTTGTTTTGAATAATGTTCCCCCACCCTCCCGCACCCTCGATCGTGACCACGT
>JACOSX010000175.1 GCA_016178625.1 Ignavibacteria bacterium | reverse complement strand
GGTGGCGCCATCGGAGATCCAGATCCCGGTCCCTGCAAGAGCGACTTGCATCATGTGTCGCGCAAAGTCGCAGGCAGGGTGATCCATCGTCTGATGTGCTGCCGTAACGTTGAGCGACGCGGTATAATCGTACACGCCAAAATGTGCAGCAACGCACCTTCCCTCCGCAGCCGCAACGATATGAGGCAGTGCACTCTCGCCATGATTGTTGATGATCGATTGAGGCGTCTCGATCATGATCTCAAGTTTGAGCGAGCCATCTTTGAGTGAATGTTTTGCTTCCAGGTGCTTGAATAACTCAACCAGCGCGGAGACGTGTTCTGGAACGACAACCTTTGGCAGAGTAACAACGAAATTGTTCGGTAGTGTTCCGCCGGTCCGTTCCAACACCGTCGAGATGAAAATGTCGAGTGTCCGTATGCTACGTGCTTTCAATTCCTCCGTAAATGGTTTGATACGGATACCGAAGAATGGTGGAAGCGTACCATCGTTCATGGCACGGGCAGTTTCTTCCGCAGTAGATACGGCATGACCGTCTTCTTCATCGTTCGGGCGGTTACCATAACCGTCTTCGAAATCGATCCGGAAATCTTCGACAGGCTCTCGCTCGAGTTTCTCAACGACACGAGTGTAAAGAGTCTTTTGAAGTTTGGTGTTCACTTTCAGGTGCAGCGCTTTCGAAAACGCAGATGGAGTTGGCGCGTATTCCTTGAGAGATCGTAGAGCCACCTTACCAAGCTTTTGGGCTGTGTCAGCAGTGAATATCTGCGCGCCGCCGTAGACGGTGTGGATGGGCTGACGAGCGGGCAAATCGCCAGGGTAATTTTTATTAAATACCATGTTGGCAGATTTCAAGTCAGAGTTAATTTTTTCTAGCAGTCGTTGGTCGAGTGAATCGTTCATAACTGTTTCTGGATCTTCATTATAGTTTTTTTGGATGGAATTCAGGCCAACCGTAATTGATGATCATGTTGTTTTGTTGTTGCTAAAACAGGCATCTCATCATATGTGCGTCCATGGAGCTCGACCCGTCAAATCTTTGCGAACTCCGCCCCATTGCTTAAAGAAAATTTGAAATTATACATTTTTCTTGGCATTTGCTTTTTAATGGGTCGTTCTTTATTATACTCTTAATCCGTCAAGCGGAGTTGGATCGCCCGCATGGGCGAGCGTAAGGGCGTCTCAAACGAGGCGCCCTTATTTTTTGGGGTAATACCCAACCGTATCCTTCAATATGTCCATCATAAAGATGTCGGTTAAATTTTCCTTTAATCGTTACCATGAGACGTTGAGCAAAGGGTGCCTGTTCTTCCTGCAGGAATCCATTTTGCTGTAAGACCCACTGCTTCACGGGGTGACCAAGCAGATCAGCCAATTGCAATCCTGCAATGTTTTTTATCTTGGATTTTAGTTTCAGTTGTCGTGATGTTAGAGCAGATTGAAAGTAATGGCTATCGGTTGACCAAACCCCATGTTCGTAAACCCGCGTGTATGACTCACTCAATAAACGATCCTCGACACCTCCCCTTGCTTCACCCATAACATCACCGACCCTGTTAATATGATTCAAATAACCAGCAAAGCGTTGTAGCAAGAACCCAAGGCCCAGATGATACGGATGAGCAGATGCGTCTCCGTAAGCACCACGCAAATATTCTTTGTCAATAACGACAGCAACGACTTTAAAAGAAGATTTGCTGATGACTGTCAATAAATCATTATCAAATGCTTCTCGTTTTCCTTCATCACGTAGTGCCGTAAATGATTTTCGAGCGTTAATCATGTCCTCTCGATGGAGAATAACTAGATCATCCGGATGATGTGGAAGGTGTCGGAATTTTAGAGTTTCAAGTTCTTCATGAAAGAGAAGGTATTCCGGATTCTTAAACCAGCACCCGAGAAGACAAAGAAACCTGTGAGGCAATTCTTTGACCTCGCGGAACACATGATCACCAGATTCATCCAAGTAGAGACGATATCGATCTTCAAATAACGATGGGTGATTCATTTCTGCGACTACGTTCTACATAATTTAGCGTTTACTTATGACATCATTAGGATTTGTCTAATGAGAGAACCGATTTCTCCACCCCCTCAAACAACTCATACAGCGCTGTGATAACCTTGCAATAATAACTCATTCAGAAAGCACTTTCACTAACCTCAACTTCGTAATCTTCGCCTGCTCAGCCGCCGCAATCTTCAACTCATCTGCAGGAACATTGTTGAGTCGCTGCTGTAATAATGTAAGCATTTCACCAGCACTCTTGCCGGTCGCGCAAACGATGAAGATGTACCCGAACTTGGCTTCGTACAAACGGTTACCCTCAGCAAGCTCTTTGAGGACTTTTTCCGAAGTCTGTGTTACGCCCGCCTGCTCGCCTTCCGCCCACTGAGCGGTAGAGGTAAATCTCTTTCGGAGTCTCTTGATGTCACCGATCTTCGGGTGGCGAGAGAATGCTTCCTTCCAATCCTTCGGTGAAAGTCTGTTCCAGATTTCATCCGCCGTAGTGAACACTTCTTCAATCGCGGCGAATGGTCTTCGTGCAACCATCAGCTTCGCCCAGCGGGGCGAGCCGCAGCATCGAAGGAGCTCATTTCTTACATCTTTTTCAGGAAGAACATTCAGGTCGTTGAGTGTCATTCTTCATCGTTTGAGAACTCCCCATACCCTTAGTCTGCTTATTCCACCATCGGGAAAAATATTGAGCCTCACATGAGTCACAGATCCAACCTCGTGCAATTCCTTTTCAAAAAAATGTCGCCGGTGCGCACGAAGCTTCGTCTTCGGCAGGAGTTCCTTCCATTGTGTGAGGTGCGCTGTCAGCGAATCGATCATTGTATGGGGCTCGTAGCACGCATCGAGGGAACACTGGTCTGGGTAATTACCTTTGAAGTGGTTCGTATCCACTTCGATCTTCTTGACAACTCCGGCGCGACCCAACCTGATGATCGCCCAATCGTGTCCGGGACCGCGACGACGCTTCGTTTCCCATCCGTCGCCCATGGTCGCTGCACGACCCGGCATGATCAAATTCTCTTTCGCTCCGAAGAACATATCGCTCGCGGCGACGACACGCCCGCCGTTGGTGACTGCAGCGAGATCAATGAGGGTAGTTTTCTTGACGCTGCTCCAATCGGGAACGACGTCACCGTAGATCCTGAGACGCGCAACTCCACCATCAGGGAAAATGTTGAGTCGGATATGTGTGAACGTCTGAACATCTGATACCGAAAATAAATTTTGTGCGCCAGGTCTCAGCGGCGATTTCTGCAGAACCTCTACCCACTCTGTGTTCGCGCCGCCGAGTGACTTCGCAGCTCTATCCGCACTGATCGTGCAGGCTTCAATCGACGCGTATAATGGGTTGTTCCCGATGAAATGGTTCGTGTCAATGTCAACTCCCTTGATCATTCCCGAAAGCCCGAGCCTGATAATGCACCAATCGTGACCGGCAGTTCGTTTCCGGCGTGTTTCCCAACCGTCCATCCATTTTCCGCGGTCGGTATATTTGTCGGGAATAAACATGCCTCGTCCCGGCTTGAGAAGGTTTTCCTTGGGCGCGAAGAACTCATCGCTTGCGAGAAGCGCTTTGCCCCCGACGCACTCTGACGCAAGATCAATCAATCCTGAAAAGGTTGCAGTCAATCCAGTGGTATCCATGGAATCCTCTATGAATTCTTTCGCAGTAAAATATTGCCCAACGGCTTCTGCACAAATGATCCATTGTCAAAAACCATAGTCCCGCGAAGGTACGTCTTCACGATGTTGCCATACAGTGTTCTTCCCTCGTACGGAGTCAGCTTGTGTCGATGAACAATCATCGAAGGCTGGACCGTCATCGTTGCATCCGGATCCCAGATAACAACGTCAGCATCATATCCCGGTGCGATCCTACCCTTCTTCCGAAGTCCGACAAATTCTGCCGGACGCTGAGCCATCCACTTCCCAAGATCGCTCACTGAACACCCTCGCTTGCGAGCTTCCGTCCAGACAATTGACAGGCCGAACTGCAACGACGCTATTCCACCCCATGCATGTGTGAAGTTTCCCGTCTCCAGACATTTTAAGCTCGGCACGCTCGGTGAATGATCCGAGACGATGAAATCTATCGCACCGTTTCTCAAGGCGTTCCACAACCGCTCGCGGTTCTCTTTTCCCCGGATGGGCGGAGCACACTTGAACCGCGTGTCGCCATCGGGAATTTCCTCCGCTGTGAAATATAAGTAGTGCGGACATGTTTCAGTCGTGAGCGGCAATCCTGAAGCACGTGCCTTGTTGAGCAACGGAATTGCATCTGAGGAAGATACGTGAACGATATGTACTTTGCAACTATACTCTTTACAGAGCAGAATCATCAGCTCGATCGCTTCATGTTCCCACTGGCGAGGCCGAGAAGAAAGGTACTGAAGATATGATCTTGGATTTGTGATGTGAGATTTTAGATTTGAGGAAGATAATTCGCAATGGACGAGAAGAGGAACACCATGCTGTGCAATGATCGGCATCGCAGCGCGGAGGTCGGTCTCAGAAACATTCGGAAAGTCATCTATCCCAGAGTGGATCAGGAATGCTTTTACTCCGAGGACACCGGCATCGATTAGCGGTTTGATCTCGTGGGTATTTCCCGGAACAAGACCACCGTAGAATCCGCAGTCGACGTAGAGCTTTCCTTCTGCGGATAACAGCTTTTCTTTGAACGCATCAACTGTCGTCGTCACCGGTGAATTGTTGAGTGGCATGTCGACGAGTGTTGTAATGCCACCGGCCGCTGCAGCGCGCGTCGCAGTCTCAAATCCTTCCCATTCTGTCCGTCCCGGCTGGTTAACGTGGACGTGAGTATCAACCAACCCAGGCATAACGACGAGATCACCGACATCATCAACAGGATACCCGGATGGAACTTCATCGCCAAAAGAAATATCAACAACCCCTCCGTTGTCGATGAGCACACTCGCATTCTGTATTCCGTCGGGAGTTACTACGCGGCGACTGCGGATGGCAAGTGTATTTCGTGATAACGCCAAACTCATTCTACCGCTGAACGACGAAATCCAGAGTGATGCGCTCCTCCATATTCTTCTTCAGCTTTTCGATAGAGAGCAAGATAACTTCATTCGTTGCAGGCAAGGAAAACTCCGGCTCGAATTGATGATTGGCAACGGCGGAAATGGCATCTTTGATCGCAAGCCAACACGAAAGAGCAAGCATGAGGGGTGGCTCCGCAACGGCTTTGCTCTTTCGAATGGTGTCGGGATTCGGAACCCCGCGTAGTAGCGCTGTTCTGAAATCCCTCGGGATGTCTTGAACCGACGGGATCTTGTACGTATCCGGTGAGTGCGTCATCAAATTTCCTTTGTCATCCCATTTGATCTCTTCGGTCGTGCACCAGCCGACGCCCTGAATGTAACCACCTTCGACCTGACCGATGTCGATCCCCTCATTGAGCGAATCACCGACATCGTGGAGAATGTCTGTTCTCACAATCGTATGGTGACCTGTTAAAATATCAAGCAACACCTCCGTCACTGCCATGCCGAACGCATAATAATGAAACGGCTTACCGAAGCCTTTCTGTTTGTCCCAACCGATATTCGGTGTCTTATAAAAACCGGTCGCACTGAGAGGAACCTGGTGGAGGTGGAGCAACGGTATTGCTTCGGTAAATGATACTCGTCGATTCGGATGTTTGGAATCAATAATTGAGTCGTTCTCAAAAACAATCGAATCCCGGAAAGTGGGATCATCATGATATTGTTCCGAGAAGATGTGTGCCATCGTCTCGGCAATTCTCGACTTCAGGATGTCGATTGCATTCTTCACCGCCATGCCGTTCAGATCCGCTCCCGCCGACGCGGCTGTTGCCGATGTGTTGGGTACCTTGGATGTGTTCGTCGCGTTTACTTTCACGCGATCCAGACTGACACCAAGTTCTGCTGCCGCAACCTGCTGGATTTTCGTGTGAAGCCCTTGTCCCATTTCTGTCCCGCCATGATTGACGAGGATCGATCCATCTTTATATATGATGACCAGAGCTCCTGCCTGATTCAGGAACGATGTTGTGAAGGAGATCCCGAACTTCACCGGGGTGATCGCAAGTCCTTTCTTGAAGAATTCATTCGACGCATTAAATTCGTTCACGGACCTACGTCGGTTATGGTACTCCGACGATGTTATCAACTGCTCGTAGATCATAAAGAGCCTGTTGTTCTCTATTGTCTCGCCATAATGCGTAACGTTGTTCGATTCCAGCCCATAGAAATTCTTTACCCGAATTTCTGCCGGATCTTTTTTCAGATAACGCGCCACGCGATCAATGACCGTCTCAATCACCGCCATTCCTTGCGGGCCGCCGAAACCCCTGAACGCGGTATTTGACGGAAGATTTGTCTTAAACACGCGACCCATGACAGAAAAGTCCGGGATGTAATACGCGTTATCTGCGTGGAGCATTGCGCGCTGCATGATGGCAAAGGAAAGATCGACTGCCGCGCCACCGTCGCTGTTCAGCTCGAACTTCGCGGTGAGAAGCTTGCCCTCGTCGTCGAAGCCAACTTCATACTTCGAGAGGAAACGGTGGCGCTTGCCGGTGATCTTCATATCGTCATCGCGGAACAAACGAATCTTCACAGGCCGCTTCGTTGCCCAACAGAGAAGTGCAGTCCAACATGCCGTATGGTTCGCTTGAGTCTCTTTCCCACCGAAGGCGCCCCCCATGCGTCTCACTTCCACAATTACCTCGTGCTTTCCGATGCCGAGGAGTTCTGCGATAAGCGCTTGTGTTTCGGACGGGTGTTGTGTTGAGCTATATACATTGATCTCTCGTCCCTCGCCGGGAATACAGAGACAGACTTGCGATTCAAGGTACCAATGTTCTTGCGCTCCCGTCCGCAACTCGCCTCTTAGTGTGTGCGGCGCTTTCTTCAAAGCAGAATCTACGTCACCTCGCTTGATTGTGGAAGGCGGTCCAAGCAGAAGGTTTTTCTCAATCGCTTTCTCGAGGGTGAGGATGGCTTCAAATGGTTCGTACTCAACCTTGATGAGCCTTTCTGCGTTGATACACTGCTCTTCGGTCTCGGCAGCGATGAGAAATATTGCCTGACCGACAAATGTCACCTCATCGATTGCGAGACAAATCTCATCCTTTACGACGGGTCCCATTTGATTATGACCGGGAATGTCCTGAAAGCACATGACCATATGAACCCCTGGAACCTTCTTCGCCTGACTGAGATCGAACGACTTAACCTTCGCATGCGCGTGCGAACTGTACACAACACGTCCGACCAGTAACTGGTCGTTGACGAGGATGTCATCAACATAAACAGCTTCACCAGAAACGTGCTTGGCAGCGGATTCGTGTGGGATATTGTTCTCCATACACAATTCTTACATGCTAAGCAGTTGATTATCAATGAGCGCCCCGGTGGTTTCACCCCAAAACTTCATCAGCAAATTCTTCGCCGCCACTGTTCGCATCTCCGTTCCTGCCCGTGCATCCGAGATCGGCGAGAAGTCTTTTTCCATCAACGGCATTGCGTTCTCGATAGTTTTTCGCACCCAACGTTTTCCAAGAAGAAATCGCTCACATGTTTCGGCTTGTTTCACTCGCTCCGCCATTCCGCCATACACGAGCATGATCGCTTTCACCTCCTGATTTCCATCCAGTTCCAAGCGGAAGCTACCATTGACCGTTGAGATATCGAGATCTTTCCTTTTAGAAATTTTATATGATCGTACAACGATACCGCCGTTCAGGTTGGGAATGACGATCGCGGTGATCAATTCGTCCGATCGCCTAAGCGTCTTTCGGTAGCCGGTAATGAACGTATTTATCGGAATCTCTCGTCGCCCGTCGAGGCTTTCCAGCGTTACTCGTGCATGGTACGCAATCAACACCGGCAGCATGTCGCCAATCGGTGAAGCAGTACCGAGATTTCCTCCAAGCGATGCGAGATTCCGAATTTGTTGCGAGCCAAATACTGTCAACATACTATAGAGAGCAGGAAAATTCTTTTCCGCCACTGGCATAATGTCGCTCAGCGACGCGCCCGCACCGATGGAAACACCGGCTTCACTCTCAGCAATCGTTTTCAGTTCGCTCAGATCTGATACGTCGATGATTTTCTCAAGAAGTTCGTGTTTCTTGGTAATGCGCAATGCAACGTCGGTCGCGCCGCAAACGATGATTGCATCCGCGTGTTGGTGCTTGAGTGTAATTGCCTCCTGAACGCTCGCAGGTTTCATGTACAGTTGGTTACTTGTGCGAAGATGAATCGATTCTTTTGAAATTGATTCGAGCAACTCTACGACGTGGGGCTCCCGCTCTGAGAAATGGTCAAGCCCGCGATGGACGCACGATTTAGCTGCCGCTTCCACGATGGGTTTATACCCTGTGCACCGGCAGAGATTTCCCGTCAGCGCGTCCTCTATCTCTGCCCGTGAGGGATGATCACGATTTTTATAGAGTGAAAACATTGACATGATGAAACCGGGTGTGCAATAGCCGCACTGGCTTCCATTTGTCTCCACCATTGCATCTTGGACAGGGTGCAGTTCCCCACGGTCTGTCCTCAAGTTTTCAACCGTGATCACTTGCTTTCCGTGAAGCATTGGGAGAAGCACAAGACACGCATCGACAGATTTGTAGCGGATTGTTCGATCATTGCCCAGCTCTCCCAGCACAACTGTACAAGCGCCGCAGTCCCCTTCCGCGCAACCTTCCTTCACACCTTTATGCGTCGGTAAGCCCCTGAGATAGTTCAGCGCCGTCGTCGTTGGTGTGATCCAACCTGATGATGCACAATCAATCGTCTGAAGCTTGTCATCGAGAACAAATGTAATTGAAGTCTGCATAAGATGGTCACAGACGATTCAACAGATTTTTGAGCTCTTTGGCAGCAGCATCGACAAGAGAATGTTCATCCGTCCCGAGGAGTTCCGTCTTCCGATACACCCATCGCCCATCAATCATCACCGAATCCACGTTCTCGGGTCCGGCTGAATAGACGATGGCAGAATAAAGATGATCGTCCTGTATAAGAGGATTCCAGATACGATGCAGATCCAGGAGAACCAGATCGGCTTTCTTACCGACTTCGATAGAACCTATTTCATGTTCAAGTCCAAGTGTTTTTGCTCCACCGCGTGTTGCCATTTCAAAAACAATATTGGCAGGCATACTCGTCGGTCCGTAAGCAGGCTTCTGAACAAGCGATGCAAAACGCATCTCTTGAAACATGTTCAGCGAGTTGTTGCAGGGTGTTCCGTCTGCGCCGAGGGAAACATTGATCCCGCGTGTGAGGTACGTGGGGATCGGCGCAATACCCGAACCGAGTTTCAAGTTGGAAGACGGGCAATGGGAAACATTCGTTTTCGTCGATTGGAGTATACCAATTTCGGTTTCGTTCGGATGGACGCAGTGTGCAAGGCAGGATCGCTCCGAGAGAAGTCCGAGGTGATGGAGAAATTCGATATTCGCCATGTTGCAGCGTTGATATACTGCCTGGATTTCATTCTTGTTCTCCGAAGCGTGAGTATGGAACAACATTCCCGGAACGTTGGTCATCATATCGTGCGCTTCCCGTAGTAAGGTGTCACTGCACGAGAGAACAAATCGGGGCGCAACAGCATATTTAATGCGTCCACCATACGAATTGTGGTATCGTTCAGCCAGATCACGACTCGATCGCAATGATTCACTAGTTGATTCTCTAAGCTTTGGGAATAGCTCATTCACATCCATCATTGCTTTACCGACGAATGCGCGCAGCCCCATTTCACCGATCGCTCGGATCACTTCCTCCTCATGATATACGCTCCCCATATCAAGGATCGTAGTCGTGCCGGAACGGAATAGTTCTACAATCCCCGACTTCGTGGAGACATACATTGATTGTTCATCGTGAGCAGCCTCCATGGGAAAGATCTTTTTCTGAAGCCAGTCAAGAAGTTGAAGGTCGTCCGCGAGACCTCGGAAGAGCGTCTGGCAAAGATGAACGTGTGTTTGAATAAAACCGGGGATGATCACATATCCGCGTGCATCAATGACATCCGATGCCTCAAGAGTTCCTCCTTCAGGCAGAATCGAGGTGATACGATCACCGTCGATCAGGATCGACCCGCAGGAATAGATATCTCCCCGCGCGTTTACAGTAACGATGATGCCATCACGGATAAGGACTGACATTGCTATGATATCCTTCAATCACGTGTACAGGAGATGGAAATTAGTCCTTCAAACACCCCGGAAGATTAATATACTATTCGGCGGCCAAAAAACAATATTGCCTCTATGTGTGAGATATGGTTAGGATGCAATTCAACTCGAAATCGGATTCAAGGATTGAAGGATTGAAGGAACGACATGTGGTCCGCCTCCGGTTGGGTTTGCTCACGATGTGGGATACATCCTATGGTGGGTGGTGCAAACTGAAATTCAGTTCCTGCCGTAACTACGGTAGCGTTTCAGTTTACCTTCGATAACGGCGACAAGGAGATCGGTGTCCATCGGCTTTGTCAAATAATCATCGACACCGAGCTGCATCCCCGAACGGATGATGACACCATCCTGTAAAGAACTCATAAAAACAAAAGGGATCGTCCGTAGGTGAGGTTGCTCTTGCACTGTTTTGAAGAACTTAAAGCCGTCAAGCTCGCCTACAGTAAATTTAATGTCACTCAAGATGAGGTCAATTGGTATTGAGTTGAGTTTTTCGAGTGCAGTCTTTATATCTGGAGCCGTGACAATCTGGTATCCAGCCTCCGTGAGCATATCTTCGAGCAAATGCAGAAACGTCAAGTCATCATCGACGAGAAGGAGCTTACCTTTGGTTGCAAAACGCTGGAAGCGTGAAAGGATATAGGGCTCGAGCCGACTCGATTCTTCTGCAGTAATCTGGAATTTTTGCTTCAAATCCTCCAGGGCGGAAGCATCCGACAAATTCAACTCTCCCGCAAGAACCTTCTTCTCGACACTTTTCACATAGAGGTCCACGCGGACGTCTGACTCGATTGCCATGTGTTCATCGAATGTTAGTTCGAGCATCTCTTTGAGTTGCATGAGCGTTCTTGCCTGATCAACAGAAGGCTGACCATTTTCATAGCAGGAACACATTTTCTCGCGGTAAAGAGCTTTGCGTTCTTCGGACGTCGTAGGAATTTTCGCACCTAAGAGATCCATCTTATGGCCATAGTCCTCCGCGATCCGCTGGAGGCGTTCGAGGAATGTGGCTTCCATTTCTGCTCGTAAGTCGGTACGGATTTTGTGAATATTCTCGTTCTGAGCATCAAGGAGCTGATTGAATTCCATCTGTAATCGTTTCTTTTCCTGTTCAATCGCGGAATCTGCTTCTTTTTGGAGGCGTTGGTGTTCTGCAGCAATTTGATCCTCGTATTTCCGTTGGAATTCGGCTTCCATTTCTCCTTGCAACCGAGTCCGGCGTTGCTCAAATTCTGATTCCTCACGCTTTCGGATCTGGTCAAGCTGTTCCTGCACCTGTTGCTCACACTCAGCCTGCAGTTGCTTCTTTGCCACAGTGATGGCATCTTGAAGCTTCGCTTTTAGTTGTTCAGTTTCCTGCTGCATTGACTGTCGTTCCTTCGCCAAGGTGGCCTGGAACTCTTCCGCCAACTCTCTTCGCAGTTCTTCTCTCTCGAGCTGTTGCTGTTGGACACTTTGTGCACGGAATACTGACTCGTTCTTCCTCAATGCATCGAGCATTTTTCTATCGAATTGTTCCTTTAACTGCTGCTCACGCTTGGAAAACGCTTGACGCTCTTTCTCTAATTGCTCGTCCCGTTCGTGTTCAAGCCGTGCGACAAGTTCGCGTTGTTTGGAGTCGTATTCATCAGTTACTTGTTTTCGTATCTCATTCTCAACGCGAACCAATTCAGCTTTGTGTTGTTCTTTGAGTCGCTTCTCAGCTTCCGAAATTTCTTGACCCAGTTTTTGTTGATATTCTTCTTCTAAAAGCTTTCGTGTTTCTGCAATTTGTTGATCATTCTTTACGCGAATTGCTTGGCGCTGAGCTTCGAGTCTTGAGCGCTCTTCTTCTCCTATGCTTGCAGTTCGTTCCTCTGCTTTACGAATCTCCTCTGTAAACCGTCCCTTATATTCTTCCTCAATTTCCCGACGCAGTTTCACCTCAATCGCCTCGCGCGAGATATTTTCGACTTCGTTCACCTTGGATTGAGAGGGGGGTTCCTTTTCAGCCGACTCTGAATTCTCTTGAACTGATTCTGTGGCTTGTGGGTGAGGGGTGGCTTTTTTCCGTTCGAATACAGCGATGCGTTCTTCGAAAGCAATAAGGAAAGGGTTTTTGGGGTCGAGTTTGCGCGCTGCTGCCAGTTCAACTCGGGCTTGTTCGAACTGGTGTTCGAGAATAAACTTATCTGCTTGTCTCAGGTGTTGACGAAATGCTTGCTGGTTTTGCTCCCTCGTTGAGTCTTGAGGTGATGATGGCGTGTTCCGTATGGATTGGGACGAGTTATCCAAAGTATAAGTTCAGTTAATAAAATTGCCAACCCACAAAGCCACATGCCCCGTTCTAGTTCCGTCATTCGTAAATGGACTAACGTGTGTGAAATATAGAACATTCGCAGTGAAAGTCAAGTATAGTGTGACAATGAATGGGTGTACCCCATTAGAATTGAAAGGATTTGACATTACACTGGGAAATGGTAGTTTCATGTTCGGTTAGTCACCTAATCAATCACAGAAACGGGTTTTGGTTATACCGCATTTGCTACGTGGTATTAGGTTAGAATTTTCGATCAAGCTCACGATGAGCGGATCACCGAATCCGTTCCACTGGTCTCTAGGGAAAGAAATGACCAGATCCTTGAACAACCATGTCAGTATCCCAAACAGATTCTACCCGTTTCGGATTGGGAAAGATGCTCTCACGAAAAATCTCGATAATGGGTCGATAATTTGCTCCACAGGCAGGGCTCGAACCTGCAACCCTCCGGTTAACAGCCGGATGCTCTACCATTGAGCTACTGTGGAATGGGCAATACGGGAATTGTGTTAAGTTTAAATATCTCTTTAGAGAAAGGAGTCTTCGCTAAAACAATTGCAATATATATAAAACTAGCTCGAATGTCAATCACTCCGTTTCTTGACTAATCTTACAGTTTTGCCTATATTAAATCCAGAGGGAAAATTGAAACGTATTATACGTGGGGAATGTTTTGGAATGACGAGGACACATCAGATGCTTAACGCAGGGGGTTACAATGGAAGGTAATTTTTCAAACAGAGTTCAAGATGTTATCCGCCTCAGCCGCGAAGAAGCATTGCGGCTGGGCCATGATTATATAGGTACGGAACATCTTCTCCTTGGAGTGATTCGGGAGGGAGAAGGAATCGCTGTCAAGATCCTTCGCAATCTTGGCGTCGATCTCTACAAACTCAAGAAAGCCATTGAAGATACCGTACGCACATCCGGCGGCACCTTAACAATCGGTAATATTCCGTTGACAAAGCAAGCGGAGAAGGTCCTCAAGATCACGTATCTTGAAGCGAAGCTCTATAAATCGGATGTCATCGGGACCGAACACCTCTTGCTCTCTCTCTTGAGAGACGATGATAATATCGCAGCACAGATCCTTCATCAGTTTAACGTACATTATGATGCCGTCCGAAACGAATTGGACAATATCATCAGTGGCAAGCCTTCGAGCCCCCCGGCAACTCCAGCAACAGAACGGCGCGCGGATAAGTCTAAAACACCAGTTCTTGATAACTTCGGGCGCGATCTTACCAAACTTGCATTGGAAGACAAGCTTGACCCTATCGTCGGGCGGGAAAAGGAAATCGAGCGAGTCGCTCAGGTTCTAAGCCGTCGCAAAAAGAATAATCCCGTCCTGATCGGCGAACCCGGCGTGGGGAAAACTGCGATCGCCGAAGGTCTTGCACTGCGCATCATCCAGAAAAAAGTTTCAAGAGTATTGCACGATAAACGCGTCGTTACTCTGGACTTAGCTGCTCTTGTCGCTGGCACAAAGTATCGCGGACAATTCGAAGAGCGGATGAAGGCTGTCATGAACGAACTCGAGAAAGCAAAAGATGTCATTCTCTTCATCGATGAATTGCATACGATCGTTGGCGCAGGGGGAGCGTCAGGATCCCTTGATGCATCGAACATGTTCAAACCGGCGTTAGCAAGAGGAGATTTGCAGTGCATCGGTGCCACAACACTCGATGAGTATCGTCAATACATCGAGAAAGACGGTGCACTCGATCGTCGTTTCCAAAAGATTATGGTCGATCCAACTTCAGTCGACGAAACCATTCAGATCTTGAAAAACATCAAACACAAGTATGAAGAGCACCACAATATCCGCTATTCAGAGAAAGCTCTGGAAGCCGCAGTGCGATTGAGCGACCGTTACATCACCGATCGTTATCTTCCTGACAAGGCAATCGACGTTATGGACGAAGCCGGTTCCCGAGTCCATCTTTCCAATATTCACGTCCCAAAGGAGATTCTTGATCTCGAGGGCGAAGTTGAAAAAATTCGCCAGTCCAAGAATCATGTGGTCAAAAACCAAAACTTTGAAGAAGCCGCACGATTGCGCGACCTCGAGAAGAAGTATTTGAATGATTTGGAAATTGCCAAGCGTGAATGGGAGCTCAAAGCCCAAGAAGTCGTCTATGAAGTCAACGAAGATACGATCGCTGATGTTGTATCAATGATGACGAGCATTCCAGTCAATAAGATAGCCCAATCAGAATCGGACAAATTGTTGAAGATGGAGAATGCTCTGAACGGAGTAATCGTTGGTCAAGACGAAGCGATCGGGAAATTGAGCAAAGCAATCCGCCGAACACGCGCTGGCTTGAAAGATCCTAAGAGACCCATCGGTTCCTTCATTTTCCTTGGACCAACAGGTGTTGGAAAGACAGAGATGGCAAAAGCCCTTGCGCGATATCTATTCGATTCCGAAGAAGCGTTGATCAGAATCGACATGAGCGAGTATATGGAGAAGTTCAGCGTGTCACGACTTGTCGGCGCGCCGCCGGGATACGTGGGATACGAAGAAGGCGGACAACTGACTGAAAAAGTACGGCGTAAACCTTACTCCGTTGTCCTCCTGGATGAAATCGAAAAGGCACATCCCGATGTTTTCAACATCCTTCTCCAAGTGTTGGATGACGGAATTCTTACTGACAGCCTGGGTCGCCGCGTCGACTTCAAGAACACGATTCTTATTATGACATCAAATATAGGTGCGCGAGATATTAAAGCGACGGGTGGATTCGGGTTTGGTTTGGATACGCCGAAAGATGCATACAAGTCGATGAAGAACACGATCGAAGACGCCGTGAAGCGAGTGTTCAATCCCGAATTCCTCAACCGGATCGATGATACAATTGTGTTCCACAGCCTCGAACGAGAACACATCAATCTGATTATCGATATCCAGATGCGCGAGCTTGTGAAACGCATGGCGCAAATGGAGATTAAGATTCAGCTCAATAAGCAGGCGCGAGAGTTTCTCGTCGATAAAGGATTTGATCCGGCCTTCGGCGCTCGTCCGTTAAAACGTGCCTTGCAGAAGTATATTGAAGATCCCATCGCGGAAGAAATCCTTCGCAATAAGTTCGGGCAGGGAAGCGTCATCAAGGTAAAGTTCAACAAGAAAACTGAGTCCTTGAAGTTTACGGAAGGTACCCGGCATAAAAAGGACAACGTTGAACCCGAGGCAGAACAAAGCAAGGCTAACGTTCCATAACTGATCGACAACATCGTACGACCCCTGTCCTCGGTGCATCTCGGACAGGGGTTTTTTATTGAAACACCATGGTTCACTCTCAGCAATATCCTCGCGTTCGGGAATTATCATTTCAGCAATTGCTCAATAAGAAAGTCCGCGAACTGGATCTCCGTCCAGCAGATTCACTTCGCGAGTGTCTTATCCAACTACGTCATGAGCTGAAGCGTCAGCATATCGCTTTCTTTCCTCATTTTTACTTTGGCGAAGAACCGTGGGGTTGCATTGATCGCACAGGATCGGTGGAGATCCCCTTCTATCTTGCGAACAATAGGCTACGGCGTCTCGCCGAGAAATACTATGTCAGTTACTCAAAGAAGGAAATCATGATGATCTTGCGTCATGAAGCGGGTCATGCGATCAATTACGCTTACAAGCTATGGACAAGGAGGGACTGGAAAGGGCTCTTCGGTCAGTTCCGTAAACCATACCCGCGCTTCTACAATTTCATTTCGAGCAGTAAGGATTATGTCCGGTACCTGCATCATATTGGTAATCCCCACTATGCACAGAAACATCCGGATGAGGACTTTGCTGAAACATTTGCGGTGTGGCTCGATCCATCTTCTAAGTGGAGATGGAACTACCGCTCATGGACAGGTGCATTGGAAAAACTCCGATTCATAGATCACCTCTTTCGCAGGAAACGGATTGCAACAAGGCGCCCGCTCAAAGTCCGTTTCAATGAAACAGGAAGCTATCGCGGCATCGCCCCAACTGTCGCTGAGTACTTTGAGATTGAAAAGAAAGTTGACCCTCGCGTGAAAGAGTATACGCAAGACTTAAAAGAGATATTTCCGGAGATCGGGGCGAGGCGGGGTCGACTCATCCGAGCCGACTTGTTCATCCAGAACTACGCAAACTATCTTGAAGATGAGTTAGTGACTTGGATTGCGAAAGCCGATAGGCGTGATGTTCGGAAATATCTGAGAGAATTGCAAACGATCTGCTCCCTAAATAATCTTCAAGTGCGCCCCGATCATGCCACGGAGAAACTCGTTGAGCTGGTGATCGTCTCAACCTACCACGTGCTCAACAGGTTGCAATTCATTAAGTAAGAGTTAATATCCATACTTCATGAGCTCAACGGCAAGGGAGTCTAGTTCTGTTTTCATCGAACGCAAAATCTCCTGGAACTCAGTGTTGTCTCGCACGTTCGCAAACCAGGAATCTGAATACGAAGCATACCAGTAATTCCCAATTTTCTTTGCGTTTCTCATGGCAGCAATGGCTTCTGGAATTCTTTTTTGCTTAGAGTAGATTGCTGCAGCATAATATGCAATAGCATAGTCATGCTCAATGTACCTCTGGATTTTGTCGAGTTCCATTTGTGCCTGCTGATAATCACCGCGGACCGTGTATAACATAGCTCGTGTGACGCGGGTTTCCGGTTTGTCGTAATCCATAGTTTCAGCGATCTGAATTTCTTTCTCTGCCTTATCCAACTCACCCAGGTGGATGTAACAGTTCGCAAGTAAGCTGCCACGTAACCACGAATCTGCCGGACTGAACCGGATCGCGCGTTCGAGCTCGACAACGCTTTCTGCATATTTTCCCTGGAACATGTGCAAGCGCGCGCGGACGCGATTAATATTAAAGGAAGGGTCAATTTCTGCTGCTTTTTCTGCAAGTGCGACTGCCTTGTCAAAATCTCCCCGATTGCGATAGAACTCCGTAAGATCCTCGATTGAAAAACTTGTGTACCGATCTAAGGAAAGCGCTTGGACGACTTCCATAATGGACTCAGGGTATTTCCCGCGCACGCGCAAGGCGAATCCAAGAGCGGAGTGTCCGTCGGCAAGCTTGCTGTCGAGCCGCAGTGCCTCGCGTGCCATCGCCTCTCCTTTACTAATCCACACCGTATCCGGTGAGTAATTACTCCAGAATCGTTCAGTGTACACACGGCTGATCGCGGCGAAGGCTTCCGCAAAATGACCGTCAAGAGCAATGGCTCGTTCAAACATCTTCATGGCCATCTCATTATTCGATCGAGAATCTCGCACGGTAAACACGACCCCTCGTAAATAGTATTCGTATGCTTCTGCATTCCCTGTCCGAATTCTATGTACTTCACTGAATTCTGTTTTCGTAAGCTCCAGCTGCAGTGCCTCAAGGAGACGGTTCGCTACATTATCTTGAACAGATTGAATGTCTTTCCATTGGAACGCAATCTTATCCGCCCAAAGTATACTTCCCGATTGAACGTTGATAATCTGTACCGAAACATAGAATTGGTCATCAACCTTGTGGAATCTTCCATACACTACATAATCGACTCCGAGCTCCTCTCCCGCTTTGGAAATGTTTACATTCTTCCCCTGATAATCTGCGATGGCGATTGTCGGCTTCACCATCAAATTGCGAATAAAGGACAGCCGGGTGATGATATCATCGGCAAGACCAAGACTGAGGAAGCCAATTGTTTCCTCGGAATTTTCATTTGTAAACGGCAAAACTGCAATTGATTGCTTTCTGGGCACCTCTTGATTCACGTGCATCCTTTGGAAAACGAAGTATCCCGCGATCACAAGGCTGAGGACGAGAATTCCAATAAGGATTATATGCTTCCGCATCTGCATGTGAGTGTTGAACCGTCGCTTCATCGAAGGATTATCGCGCAAACGTTCGAGATCTGCTCTTACGTCGTTCATAGATAGATACCGACGTTGTTTATCTTTTTGGAGTGCCTTGAACACTATTCGGTCAAGTTCCTCCGAGACATCATCTCGATACTTCTGCAGCGAATCCGGATGCTTGCGCGTTATTGACGTCAAGAGCTCAGCAACAGTTTTTCCCTTGAACGGAAGATCATTGGCAATCAACTGATACAACAGTGTTCCAAACGAAAAAATATCGCTTTGTGCATCTACTTCTTCCTCATTGATTTGTTCGGGAGACATGTAGGCGAACGTGCCGATCAAGCTGCCGGGGTTTGTCAAGTGACTTGAACCCATCATCCGCGCAAGCCCAAAATCCATGACCTTCGCCTGACCCTGAAAGGAGATCATCACATTGTCAGGTTTTATATCGCGATGGATGATATCGTGAGAATGTGCTTCAGCAATCCCAGACGCGATCTGAACAGCAATATTCAGTACTTGTTGGATGGGAAGGGGTCCTGTTTGGATTAATGAGGAAAGTGTTTTTCCCTCAACGCATTCACTCACGATGAACGCCGTGCCATCAGATTCATCGAACTCGTGAATGGTAACAATGTTTGGATGGTTAAGTGCAGAGGCTAATCGGGCTTCCTGAAAAAACCGCGTTCGATCATCTGGCGAGGCAGTAACGATCGAGGAAAAAATCTTGACCGCAACTTTACGATTGAGTCTTAGGTCTTCAGCCTTGTAGACAGTCCCCATTCCCCCTTCGCCCAATTTTTCGATAATCTTGTAATGAGAAAGGGTATGTCCTACCATTCGCTTCTGGTTTTCAATTATAGGTTATAGGTACCTGAGTGACTAGGTCTACTTCTTTGTAAAAGGTAAGAAGAATAGGGTAAGAAAATATATTAAAGGAAATAACGAGAAGCAACTGGAATGATCTTAGGGAATAAGAAAAGCGAACCCTGCTACCTTATTGGTAGCAGGGTTCGCCATCCCGAATCTGCGCCACTGTCCCTATTCCAAACTATTCATTAAGGAAGGTACAATAAAGAACGTCAACTTCTGTGCCGAAAGAATAAGGGGGCATGAGCCATGAATACTTCGAAATTTCATTACATTGAAGGGTTCTGAGTAACCAATGGCCCTTATCGCAAGCGTCAGTGCCTTTATATTGGCAATGGCGACAATATGTTGGCAAAAGGTCGGATCCTTACTTAGCCAATTGTCTTCAGGTCCGTCCGATATTGAGTTTCTTCATCTTCGCTTGGAGGGTCGTGCGGTTGAGCCCAAGGAGTTCTGCTGCCTTTGTCTGATTCCAGTCAACTTTTTCTAGAATGCGTATAATGTGTGCTCGTGCAGCCTCACTAAAATCTTCTGCTGTCAACTGGGGTGATGAAATCCGTGGCAGGTCAACCTGGGAAATAAGGGTGCCCTTCCCCGAAAGCAAGATCGATTTTCGGATAATGTTTTGTAGCTCGCGAACGTTACCTGGGAAGGGATATTCTTGAAGCGTTTTCAGTGCATCGGGACTAACGGATTTTAAGATAAGATTATTGTCATTGCAAAATTCTTTAATGAAGTGAAGGGCAAGTATAAGAATGTCTTCGGTCCGGTCCCTGAGCGGGGGAATCTGAATCTCGAGACCACAGAGTCGGTAAAACAAGTCCTCGCGGAATCTCCCGGCGTGAATTTCGTCATGGATATTCTTATTCGTGGCAGAAATGACGCGAACATTGATGAAGCGATACTGTGTATCTCCCACACGGCGGATTTCTCCTTCCTGCAATACCCTCAAGAGTTTTGCTTGCAGTGTCGGCTGCATGTCAGCAATCTCATCAAGAAAAATCGTGCCGCCGTCTGCCTCTTCAAAGAGACCCTTGGTATCGGCTACGGCTCCAGTGTAGGCGCCCTTCTTCGCGCCAAACAACTCTGATTCAAGAATATGTTCCGGTAACGCACTGCAATTTATCGGGACAAACTTCTTATTTCTGCGAGGGCTATTATAATGAAGTGCACGTGCAAACAGTTCCTTTCCCGTCCCACTTTCCCCGAGAATCATCACGCTGACTGAAGAACTTGCAACACTTTTTGCGCGGTGTATGCACTCTTTGATTGCCTCACTCGTGTGAATGATGGTATCAAAACTGTGCCGATGAGCGGCCTCTTCTTTCCAGTAACGGGCCTCTTTCTTCGTCGCGTCAAAGAGACTGACGTTGTGGATAGCGATCGCGGCAAGGTTTGCAAACGTCTGAAGAAACTGAATATCATTTGTCGTGAATACCTTGGTCGCTTTGCGGCTATCAAGATACAATGTGCCGATGATCGCGTCTTTATTCACAAGAGGAACACATATCACCGAAAGGATTTTGAACGCTTTGACACTCGGCCGCGAAAGGATGTTGGGGTCATCTTGAAGATTTGAGGACAAGAAATACTTTCCGCTCCCAGCCACTTCACTGATAATAGTTCGACTGATTTCTTCGGCGTTGACAACCGTTTCTTTCTCAACATTCCTTGCGACAAGTGGCTGAAGCGCACCATCGCTTGACTTCAAGAACAGGATTCCACGTTCAACTCCAACCGAAGCAACCGCTGAATCCATGATAATCTCAAGCAGTTGATCAATATCGAGAACGGAATTCAACGCCTTGCTGATTTCGAAGAGTGATTCTAATGTTCTTTCCATAGGGCAAATGTATTGAAAAGCAGCATGTGACGCAACAGGTTAGCTTTGACAGCAGAGAGGACCGGGCAAACTTGCTATCTCATTACGCGTTCAATATCATTGATCTGTCGGGGGACTCTTTCTGAGAGGTTCTTAAATCCGTTCTTTGTCACTACGATATCATCCTCAATCCGAACGCCGATGTTCATATACTTATTCATAACTGAACGGTATTTCTCCATTTCTTCGGGAGTGTACCCACGCTCCTTCATTTTCCCAACAACATCGGTTCGGATGTAGAGGCCAGGCTCAATCGTGAAAACCATGCCAGGTTCGAGGACACGCGATGAATCGTGTACGACGTATGCGCCAACATCGTGCACCTCCAAGCCAATCCAGTGTGAATAACCATGAAGGGAAAACATCCGAAAATCCTTCTTATCTTTGATGAGACCCAACGTGACCAAACCATTGCCAAGCACGGAATCAATCGCCAGATCAAGCTCTTTCTTCCGCCTTCCGGGCCGCACCAATTTCATGGCTGTCTCCTGCGCATCAAATACTAGCTGGTAAATTGCACGCTGTTCCTTTGAAAATATTCCATTCACCGGAACGGTACGTGTGATATCGGCAGAATAATAACCATATTCAGCTGCGCAATCCATCAAGATCATTTCACCGTCATTCATCTTTCTGGAGTTCTTACTGTAATGCAGTATCGTGCTATTTGGTCCCGACCCGACGATGCAAGGATATCCGTTGCGAGGCGAACCCTCCTTGCGGTAAACAAATTCAAAGACTGCTTGGATCTCATATTCATACTTCCCTGCTTTTATTGCCTTCATCGCTTCAAGATGCGCATCAGCCGAGATGTCGACGGCGCGTTGCAGCCCCATCTTCCAATCTCCCTCATTCTTCATCACTCGCATCTCATTCACAATCGGGGCGGGGTCGATGATGGGCCAATTCCCGAAACTCCGCGCATTGATTGTGAACGACTGGATTTTCTCATCGAGATCATGGTTAATGCCGAATGTGTAATAGATCAGTCGATCTTTTTGAATGAAAGTACGGACTGTGCTCTCGAACTCATCAAAGTAGAGGGCCGTATCCGCCTTGAAGTCCGCAATGGCACCTTCGATACCGGCGCGAGGCCCTTCATACGTCTCGCGCTGAGGATCCCGCTTTCGCACGTACATGACGAACTTATATTTCGGATGAGACGGATTCATGAGCAATACGGAGTACGGTTCTTCAAAACCACTCAGGTAGTAGAAGTTACTTTCTTGTCTGTACTCATATTCGATATCGAGATTCCTCATAAATTCCGGCTTTGATGGAAAGATAGCGATGCCGGCGGAATCCATCCTCGACATAAACACCCGCCTTCGTTCAGCGAAGACGTCCATGTCGGGTCGAAGGGGCTGTGCGAGAAGAACAACATGAGGAAGCATCACTAGCATGAAGAGCACAACGTGTAGCATCGTTTGTCGAGAGAACCTGAAGGAGACAGTGTTCCTCATCCTATGTTCCTTCAGAAAGGTATCGTCGGTTACGGTTATCCATTGATTTGTATATTACCGAAATGCAATCTTTCAAGAAAATTTTCCATTCAGTGCAGTTTTCCAATTTTTGGGTGCTGGCTCACTTTGAGAAATCACAGCGGTCACGGACCATTCCGTGACCGAATTCTGTGCTTGTGTCACGGTGTGGACCGTGACACCTGTGAAACTGAGCCACCACCGATTTTTGAGTGCACAACAACTCAAAGGTTTTCCATTAGTAGAATACCTTGATCGTAACAACAGAATGTTTCTTGGTCAACACCTTCACCGTATTTCCTTCTGGTGCCAACGGTGCTCCATTCTCTTCCAAAAAATTTGAGGTCAGAACTTTGTTCGGGGCCTTTGGGAGTGTGAGCATCGCTTCGGAATCTTTTCCTCCGGCATCGTACCATTGGACAATCCACTCATCAGAATCTTCAGCTTTTTTGAATGTGGTGAGAATGAGATTCGAGGGTGCAAGTTGAATGAACGATTTGGACGGCGGCAACGTCCCTGTGTGACGACCGCTCACTGTCGCAATCAAGGGGTTGTTGTATTCATATCCGCGGTGAACTGTGCTTGCTTCCTTCCACGTTCCGGCATGGGGATAGAGGACATACTCTATCGAATGCTTGCCACGGTCAGCCGTAGGATCGGGCCATTGGGGGGAGCGTAGCAACGAAAGTCGCATTATATTTCCTTTAATATCATAGCCATACTTCGATTTCGTCAGTAAGCTCACGCCATAACCGTTCTGCGAGAGATCAGCCCAGCGTTGTGCTGGCACTTCTACTTTTGCACTATCCCAACTGTTTCGCCACTGAGTCGAGCGTTGAATTGTCCCAAAAGGGATCTCGTATGTTGCGACTGTATCGGAGATTGTGAGCGGAAACGCGACTTTGATCATCGTCTTGTCCTCCCACCAATCGACGTCGGTCCTGAAGTCGATACGATCAAGATTATCATAAAGAGAAATGTCTTGTGTGAAGAATGAGCTTGGATATTCGGGTGTGGGATCATCTTTTTTCACACCAGGTTTAAGGTAATCTCGAGTGATACGCAGTGTTGCCCGTACGGGACCCCGCTCGACAATTTCAATCTTCCGAAGCCGCGACGGATACTTGACCCCAGTCAATCCGACGTTCCAAGCATCCCATGCCCTCGGCTTGTCCTCCAACAATTGCAATTCATTCCCAAATCCGCTAAGAATTTCCCTGCCATTTCGTTTATCGACAATGCTTCTTACCCACCCGGAGTCAGGATCGATCGTCACGCTGAAGAACTCATTCTCGACCGACGTTGGAGACGCAGTGAGATGGCTAATAAATGCGGACGGCTTCTGCTTCCGAAGTTCGTAGATCTTGTAGCCAAGTGATGGGATATTGTCGCACATGAACATGATCTCACGGACGTACTTGTCCTTCTGAACGATCTGCGTTGGGATTTCTTTCCCACTCAGATCATACAGCGCGTAGTCGCTTCTGTCACCATCCGGCAACTGGGCAGTGCCGAGGTCCGTCCGCCCCCACGCGAGCGGATTGAACACAATGACCGGAGTTCCTTTCTTGACGTTTGAGGTGTTGATCTGTTTCGCAATGTGATTGAGCGACCCTTTCAGCTCAAATGCTCCGATTTCTTCTGACGCTGTGTATTTCTCCGTTGCATCAATATAGTTCTCTCTGATGCCAGACCCAGGCAAGATGTCGTGGAATTGGTTGAAGAGTACGCTGCGCCATGCCTCCTCGAGGTCCGCCGAATTATAGGGTTTGCTATACATCGAAGCGACGGTGGAAAATTTCTCAGCATTCGTGAGCAAGACTTCGCTTTTTCGGTTCCATTCCTTCATCTTCGCCTGCGTCGTGTAGGTACCTTGATGATACTCAAGGTAGAGCTCGTCCTTCCACGTCGGAACAGTGGACACATCTTGCTTCCTCAACCAGTCCAAGTACTGAGTAGTTGTACCATACTCAATGGTAGGATAGATATCGAGCGTCTTC
>JACOSX010000161.1 GCA_016178625.1 Ignavibacteria bacterium | reverse complement strand
TGGAAAAAAATCCCGCGGTTACGCTCTCAGGGAAACCGGAGCTTGTGGGAATGAAGGTCGATACATCCGAATATCTCGACGCATCCAAGCCCATCAAGCAGTCGTTCACCCTCGCGAAGTCGACAAAGGCCGGTTCACTCTCCTTCAAAGGAACGCTCACCTACTTCTTCTGCTCCGATGCCGATGGCTGGTGCAGCCGCTTCAAACAACCGATCGACGTCACGGTGACCGTCGCCCCATAAGTCGGCATGTCGAAAGTGTATTTCATATCCGACGTTCACTTGGGGCTGGAATCGAAGGAGAAAGAGAAGGCGAAGGAAGAGCGTCTGCTTGCGTTTCTCGATCAGGTCATGGAAGATGGACAGCAACTCTTTATCGTCGGCGATCTCTTTGATGCGTGGATTGAGTACCGCACTGTTATCCCGAAGGGACATCATCGTGTTCTTGCAAAATTGGAGGATTTGTGTCTCCGCGGTATCACCATCCACTACCTCGCGGGAAATCATGATTTCTGGATGCGGGATTATTTTCGAGACGAATTGGGAATGAAAACGTACGCCGATGCGTTTGATATACAGGTTGATGGAAAAAAAATCCTTCTCCATCATGGCGATGGACTTGCAACGAACGACACGGGGTACAAGATGTTGAAGAAGGTCTTGCGGAACCGGTTGAGCATTTGGCTCTATTCATGGCTCCATCCCGATATCGGGATAGCGCTTGCCCGCAGCTCGTCGAAGAAGAGTCGTGATTACACTTCGACCAAGGATTACGGTGAGGGAGATGGCATGCTGCATTTCGCCTCTCAAAAGATCGACGAAGGATACGATATTGTCATCATGGGTCACCGCCACGAGCCAGCGTGCCGCGAGATCGGACGCGGCGTATATATCAACCTTGGGGATTGGATTTCACACAATACCTATGCAGAGATGGTTAATGGAGTGATCGCTATGAAAACATGGAAGATATAGGAAGCAGTATGGCTGGAAAGAAACTCTGGACGAACAATCGACGAGTACTCCTCGTTGTGGGACTATCACTCGGCACCCTCATCGTCGCGTATATGGTGTACTTGATCTCAGGATTGCCGTCGCTCGAGCAACTTGAAAACCCGAAACCCGAGCTTGCCACAAAAGTATACTCCATCGATGGCGAAGTGCTCGATCAATTCTACATCAAGAATCGAACGCAGATTACACTTTCACAGCTTCCTCCCGGTTTGGTGAACGCGCTCATCGCAACTGAGGATAAAAACTTTTATGATCACTGGGGTGTAGACCTCCCGCGGTTCATCCGAGCAATGATCAAGAATATTCTTACCCTCCACCTCCGTGAAGGAGCGAGCACGATCACCCAACAACTTGCACGCAACCTCTATGACCTGAAAGGTGCTCACGAATCGATTTTCGCAAAGGGCACGCGAAAGATCCGAGAGTTCATCACCGCAATTCAGATCGAAAAAAACTACACCAAGCAAGAAATCCTGGAGATGTATCTAAGCGTCGCGTATTTCGGCCGGAGTGCATATGGTATAGCCTCAGCAGCGCAAATCTATTTCGGAAAAAATCCGCCCGACCTCACTTTGAGTGAGAGTGCTCTCCTCATCGGGATGTTGAAAGGTCCGGGAACGTACGACCCGTTTAGGCATCTCGAGCGCTCCGTCAACCGGCGCAACACGGTGCTCGATCAGATGGTAAAGTATGACTACCTCAAGACCGCTGACGGAGAGAAAGCAAAAGGAGAAGCGTTGGAATTTCTCTCTTCGGATGAAGTGGCGGCAGGCATTGCACCGCATTTCGTCGAGTGGGTGCGCCAGCAGTTGATCCAGAAAGCAGAAAACTACGGCTTCGATATCTACCGCGATGGTCTTTCCGTCTACACAACTCTAGACAGCCGGATGCAGCGCGCTGCCAACCGCGCCGTTGAGCAACATCTTTCAGAATATCAACCGATGTTCACACAGCAATGGAATTGGAAAGAGCACAAGGACGAGCTGAACCAAGCGCTCTCGATGGCCATCCGCACATCCGATCAATATCGGGAAGTGACAACCTCGAAAGAGAAAGACAGTGTTGCCCGTGCCTTCCGCAAGAATCCAGCGTTCATCGACTCCGTGAAGAAGCTCGCCTCGAGGATCGAAGTCGGTTTTGTCGCGCTCGATCACAGCAATGGTAATATTCTTGCAATGGTTGGTGGATCGGAGTTCAAAAATTTTAAATATGGACTCAACCATGTCACACAAATCCGTCGACAGCCCGGCTCCGCCTTCAAACCGTTCGTGTACACCGTGGCTATCGATAACGGGTATCCGCCATGTTTCGAACTTCTCAACCAGCCGGTCACGCTGGTGATGGCAGACGGCAAACGATGGGCGCCCGAGAATTTCGATCATAGCTTCGGAGGAAAATTCTCACTGCGCGAGGGCGTCAAACAGTCAATCAATCTTGTGGCAATTCGTGCAATTATGGAAATTGCTCCCGTGAAGCAAGTGATTCAATATGCGCATCGCATGGGGATCAAGACAGAATTGCCGCCCTACGAGTCGCTCGCCATCGGGACGGGAGAAGTGCAACCGCTGGAGATCACCGCAGCGTATGGTGTCTTCCCGAACGAAGGCGTGTATGTGGAACCGGTGTCGATTCTAAAGATCGAGGATAAAGACGGAAACATTATCGAGGAGAATCAGCCGACAAAACGAGAGGTCCTCAGCAAAGAAACGGCTTACCTGATGACGAACATGCTCGAAGGCAATGTCAACGGCGGGACAGGTTCTCGAGTGCGAACATATTACTCAAAACCGGCAGCCGGAAAAACCGGAACAACGCAGGAGTACGCCGACGCCTGGTTCATCGGATTCACGCCGCAGATCACTGCAGGTGCATGGGTGGGATTCGACAACAAGGCGATCCATTTTACAACGAGTGATGGTCAAGGAGGTCGCGCTGCAGCGCCGATCTGGGGACGTTTCATGAAGTACGTCTATGAAGATCCCTCCATTGCTTTGCCGGTGCAGTATTTTGTTCAGCCTGATGGTGTTGAACAGGACACGATTTGTGCCGATACAAAGAAGATCGCGACACAGTATTGCCCTGAGCGAGTGATGGAAGTATTCAATAAGAAGTATCCGCCGGGCAAGTGCCAGAAGCACACAAGCTGGAACTGGCGCGAAGGTGAGAACTCGAAGAACTCTATTAATTTCTGAAGGAAAATTCCGGCGCGAGATGCACACGCACGATGTACTTACTCTTCTAACTCCGCCGCAAAAATATTCGAATCATCATCCACTGAGCGGTCATCTGATCGTTGTTTGTTCCTTCTCTTGAGCAAAACAACAACCGGTAAAGCGACGAGAGTGACTATCCCCGCCCACGTGAGGAATTTTTTCAAGCTGACATTTTCATCCATTGGATTCAGTACCCCCTGTTGACTTTTTCCACAACATACAACAATGAAACCTCTCGTGAGGTGATAACTATCACGGGGTTCATACTGCACAGTGCTTCCCTCCCGGTTTGATCAAACGGGTTGCATCGTTTTCCTCATGGGATTAGAATTTACTACGGCGGGACGAGAGCGCGTACCCTACTAACCAAATATTCAAAATCAAACGGTTTGGTGATATACTCCGCGGCACCTTGTCTCTTTGCTTCCCGGGCTGCCTGGAGATTATTGAATGCCGTGAGGAACACAAACGGTGTAGTGCGACACTGCTCAAGATTCCGAATCTCTTTATAGAAATCCAACCCATCGAGACCCGGGAGTTTGATATCTGCAAGGATCAAATCGGGGGTGGAGTCTTTGATCACGCGTAGAGCCTCTTCAGCAGAGACGATGCCCGTGACCTCATACCCCTGGTCATCGAGTAATGTTCCGACTGTTAAAAGAAGTTCTTCTTCATCTTCAAGAAATAGTATCGTCTTTTTCTTACGATCCACGACAATACGAAAAGGTTCTTCATGTGTGAGGGATTGTGCTTGCCGTAATATAGTTTTTCACGGCTCGAAAGTCAATAATTGAAATGCCGGCGAATGAGATACCGGCACGTTGTGTTGGTGTATTGTCCTAACCTCATGCTATCTCTATGGAAAAGTACGTGCATAAGGAGAAGGTTAACGACAGATAATGGTAAGCGTTTTGGATGTCACTCAAAATATTCTTACATTTTTTCTGTCAGGGGGCAATATTCCTGATTATCGATAAAGGGCACCCACATGGGTGCCGTAGAATTGCGGGAGAGCCTAATGTTGTGCAGCCCGGATGGTGGAATTGGCAGACACGCTAGATTCAGGGTCTAGTGCCCGCAAGGGCATGCAGGTTCAAGTCCTGTTCCGGGCACACTCTTGATTGATTGTGCATTTCCTCCCCTAATAAGCAATCAATCAAAGGATGTTGCAATCTCGGGAATTTTGTCATGAGGCAATGAATAGCATTCTTCTCGCGATCAACCGCCATCCCAAGTACGACCTGTCTAATCATGAGTTTCTGGTCAAACACCGGAGCCTTGACAAATGTACCACGGAAGTCGAGGAAGAACCTTGCAGCTTCTTCAGAAGCACTCTTCACTTCCCTTTTGCCCATAGTAGACTTTTTGCTAATTTCGAGCTCCCCATATAACCTCTCACGGTCGCTCTCTAACTCCTTGATCCTCGGGAGAACTGTTTCTAAGCCAACACCTTTCTCGACCGCAACTAACAGATTTTGCATTTTATGTGCGTTCTGTTGGAGAAGCCTCTCATCTGGTTTTCCTGAATGCCACCGTTTCCAGATCGGCTGGCGAGATAATCCTCTACAAGTTTTTGAAATCGGTCCGGTATTGTGGAGTCGATAAGTTGTTCCTGAATCGTTTTAATCACAAACTGTTCTAAGTCCTCCTTGGAAATACTATGCCATTGGCAAACTGACGATCCCTTTCCTCAGTTATTCCTCTGAACTGTTCCAGCGCCGCCCCCAAATTCTCAGCAATCTCATTCGCAATCACGTCTGGGTCTGGTAGGTTCGCTGCATCTTCGAGACTCTCGTCCTTCAGCCAGAAAATATCCAAGCTCGCTTTGTCTCGCTGGACGAGTTCATCGTAGGTGAAGCACTTGAAACGCTTGCTCTCCTTGCGCTCATGTCTGTTGTCGGGATTGTAGCAGGTGATGAAATCCTGCAAGTCATCGAGCTTGAGTGTGCTTGTTTTCAGCGTGAAGTGCTTGTTCGTTCTCAAGTCGTATATCCACAGCTTTTCTGTCCACGATTTTTCACTTGCGGGCTTTCGGTCGAAGAAGAGGACGTTCGCCTTCACGCCTTGTGCATAGGAAATCCCCGTCGGCAATCTGAGAAGTGTATGGACATCGCATTCGGCAAGCAATTTTCTTCTCACTGTTTCTCCCGCACCTCCCTCGAACAGCACATTATCAGGAACAACAATCGCTGCCCTTCCGTTGATCTTGAGCAAACTTTTCACATGCTGCAAGAAGTTTAGTTGCTTGTTTGATGTCGTTGCCCAAAAGTCTGGACGCTCGTACACGAGTGCTTCTTTTTCTGCTTTGCCTTCGCCGTTGACAATCGTTACAGCACTCTTTTTCCCGAAGGGCGGATTTGTGAGTACCATATCGAAATGTTCTGACGGCTCTGCTGCCAAGCTATCGCTCGATTCGATTGGACTTTCTTCTCCTCCAGTGCCGTGCAAATACAGATTCATTGCGCAGAGACGCACGACTGCATCAACGATGTCCTTTCCCTTGAAGGTTTTGAATTTCAGAAATTCCTTTTCTTCCTTATCCAGCTTGTAGTTGTGGGAAAGGTAGTCGTGCGCCGATAAGAAAAATCCACCAGTACCACAAGCTGGGTCGCAAATCGACATCTTCGGCTTCGGTTTCATTACAGCGACCATTGCCTTGATAAGCGCTCTCGGAGTGAAGTATTGTCCCGCACCGCTCTTCGTGTCCTCAGCGTTTTTCTCCAACAACCCTTCGTAGATTTCTCCTTTGACATCAATGTCCAAGCCAACCCACGTCTCGGCGTTGATGAGTTCGACCAGCCGTTTCAGCTTAGCAGGATCTTGAATTTTGTTCTGCGACTTCCTGAAAATAACCCCAAGCAATCCTTTTTCCTTCCCCAAACTCTCAAGAATTCGTCTGTAATGCCTCTCAAGCTCATCGCCGTCTTTCGAGAGCAGGCTTTGCCAATTCAACTCTTTGGGGATGGATGATTTCTTCTTGAGTTCTCTTTCCTGCTCATCAGCCATCTTGAGGAAGAGCAGGTAGGTAAGCTGCTCGACGTAATCGCCGTAGCTCACGCCGTCGTCACGGAGGACGTTGCAGTAATTCCACAGACGTTGGACTATCGTTGATGATTCATTTGCCATAACCAACTTACTTTTTTATTGATGGATCGATGAACGCTACCGAGAAGAAAAAATTATTCAAGTGATCGAAATCTTTATCTGTAGTTAACAGCGTTGCTTGGAATACAGACGTAGTAGCAGATATCCAGATGTCGTTCTTCCCCATATTTCTTGAGGTCAGTCCCATTGGCAATGTATTCGTTGGGTTTTTTCCCTGACTATATGAATCTATTTCAGCATATTTCTGTAGGATTTCCTCGTTGTGTATATCAATGCGTGGAACTTTGAGTAAAAGCTCCGCTAATTTCCTTTTCTTTTCATCTCCCCATCTAAGTTGAATTGCTAATGAATACAACTCGCCAACCGTCACAACCGATATTGCAGAAATGTTTGGATGTTGAAATGGGGAGTAACTTTTTTCGATATGCTCTGCGTACGATGAAGCCCTCAAGTAACCCACGAGAACACCTGTATCAAGGATGTACCGTCCCATTAACCCTTTGCGTTCTGTTCTTTCAATGCAGTAAGAAGATCTTCAATATTTTCTTCCCCTGGCCACTTCCCCCAAATTTCTGAGACAACACTCTGATCTGAAACTCTCCGAATTTTGGAATCCACCTCTGTCGTTTGTAACGGGAGATTGATCGTACTTACTACTTCATCGCCTCGCTGTCGTGGGTTAATTACCTGTGCTTCAAGGAATCTTGGCTTCTTTGAAGCAGCAAAATACAATATCCCTTTGATAGTCACTTTCTTCCCCCATAACTCTCTCATTTGTTCTACAGCGATTGATCCCTCATCGATCTTACCTTGAACAGTTGTTCCTGTCTCCAGCGTAAGTTGAAATCTTCGACGACTGTGTTCAATCATATTAAAGAACCCAGTGACTAAAACTGATTGCGGCTCTGGAGTAGTTATCTTGAGATTCTCTATTTTGACAAATGCTTCTTTGTCAAGCCTGAATGCGTCTTGTTTCCTCTCTTTTGAGGTCAGAGAAATTTTCACATTATCATCATCGAGGATTCGTTTGAAGCCAAGAAGTGTATCGAGTACTCCTGAGTCATATAAACTGCTATCGAGGTTTTCTCTTTCAGCATCTGAAACCGATCTCGACAAAACCGATAATGCAGTTTCATCAGGTTGAGGAACGATGTTCCATAAATCTTGTTGGCGTATTTGTTCACCAGCTACTGAGCCTAAGGTGGGGGCGCTAAACTCCAATGTTGTGGAGCCTTTTCTGATTCCAGTGAGAACAAAATCAGTTGAATTTGACAGCCACGTTGGAAGCGGACCCTTTTTCATGCTCGCTCCTTCAAGTGCAAGCCTCAAAACCCGCTCAGACCCCTCTGCAAGTGCCTCAACGATTTTTTTGAGCGCACTGAACGCAATAGTACCGCTGGGGGTTGGTAAACCCTTGACAGAAACGCTATATTCGACTTTATGCAATGTTTTAGACCCCTTTTTCATTACTTTTTCGATGGAAAAACGACTAACTTTAATTAAGGAACCGCCTTATTTAAAGTTAACGCTTTAAATTTAAATAAGAAATTTTTTTTCCTTCACCCCACCTCCCTTTCCCCTCTGCTCGCCCTCCGCTGGCTCACTTGCCTGCTCGCCGACCTGTCCGCCGTCTTTTTGGCGGAAGTCCTCTTTTTTTTGTTGGACTTTTCTGCATCGCTCTTGGCTCTTTCAGCTTTGATACGCTCAAGTAACTCCCACGCAGGTGGGTCCGTCTGGTCTTGCGTCACTAACTTCCCCTCGAACGCCCGCTTCACGATGCCCGAGTCTGAGGCTGAACCAAGCGAAATTCCCATCCTTGTGTTCGCCCATAATACCGGACAGCGTCCGTGCCTCGTCCGATGGTTTTCGCTATCGTTTCGACAAGGAGTCGTCCGTGGTGCAACTCGATGTATTTGTGTTCCGCCCTCGTGAACGGTCTGACTCGCTGAACGAGGCCAACACGACGGGCAAACCCAAGCACGGTATTCCGTTTCAAGCCAAGAGACTGGGCAATCTCCTCCGTCGACCTCTTGTGATAGTTCTTCCGAATAAACCGTTGCTGGTGGGCGGTGAGCATTGTGTCGAGAGACTTTATTCCGTGCCATCCCTTCTTTCCTGCAAGACCCCGAATGGCATTGGCATTTCGGCCCAACGTTCTTGCAATGGTTTCCGCTGACATCGTCGAGTAGTGGCTGCGAATATACTCAAGCTCTTGTGCCGTATACTTCGGTGCGGCTGTCTGGACAAGTTTTTGGTGCCGTGCCTGCTTCTCGATAACATGCACGGCTACTCCGACCATGGACGCAAGACGAGGATTTGGTATCTTACCATAGTATTTCTTCACCAGCCGTCGTTCTCGCGGAGTCCATTTTTTCTTTTCGTGCAACTTCCGCAGACCGAGCAGACGCAGCTTTGCGTTTACCGTCCCCACCGATCTCCGGAGGTGCAACGCTAAGATCTTGTACTTCACACGGAGATAGTTCCGCTTCAAGTACGTAATCTCCCGGCTTGTCCACGGACGAATCCGTAAGACCTTCAATCCCAGCCGCACAGCGCGTCCTGTCACCGATTGCCACGATCGTCTTAGATTCCGACCCATCTGCCTCGGGCGTTTTCTGCCGTACCATCGTCGAAGATACGCGTCTTCCTCTTTGCTCCAGCGACCAACCTTGCGACTATCAAGGTTTAACTTGGTCAGCCTGAACGCGACGGCACGAACGCTCCTCTTAAGAGTGGAAGCAACGGCGGCGACGCCGTCTCGTGCATAGTGTTGCTTGAGGTAGACGATCTCACCCGGCTTCCATCGGCGTGGGTGTTCTCTCGTCGAGAGAAGCACCGTTGGTTTTAATTCGCTCATGCCCTACCTGTTTCCCTTCAGGGCAGGTGCGTTCTTCCGCAGGAGCTTCCCTCTGACAGTTCTTTCTTGCTCTCGACGATCACGTTTGATTTGTTCCAGCAACTCCGACGCAGGCGGGTCAGTCGGGTCTTGCGGCACTAACTTCCCCTCGAACGCCCGCTTGAGGATGCTCTGACGCAGCCGCTCCGATTGTGCGAGACTTTGCTCGACCGTTTTCTCGATGGCATCTGCGACGGAGAAGCACCGCTCGATTTCAGAGACGATTTGATTTTGTTCAGTAGCAGATGGGACAGGAATAGGAATCATTCTGATCTTCCCAAGACCCAATCTTGGCCTGCCAACACCGTGAACAACTTTTGCCCCCCATTTTCTTGTAGGGTCGCTGTTCAGAGCGAAATTTATCCATCTATTTTTCATTAGCGGGTGAGTATTGAATCGAATGCAATCGGCTTTCACAATTGCTACTCCAACCGATTCAGGAATGATGCATGAACGTGGAGGCTCAGAACCGAGAGATGCGATCACAATGTCGCCAGCAAAGATTTGATGCTTCTTCAGAGAATTGAAATGGTTGGGAGAGATGTGGGCGTACTCATCTATAAACTCACCATCAGCGATATTTTGAAGACGAATAACTCGTGGACCATGAGTCGTATAGTGGGAAGTCTTGAGATTCGAACCGAACGGCCCATCCGTTATAGAATTGGGTTCGTTGGCAGCTAACTCTTCTAAATTTGCCCACACCCACCCCTCTGGCAACTCTGGTAGTTCGCTCGTATCAATCGGCGGAAATTCTTTGTATCTGTTTCCAAGTTTTTTCTTCCGCTCTTCCTTTATTTGCTCCAACAAAATGGAAGCAGACCCCAACTCACCTTTGTGCGCATTACGCCACTCTGCTGTCAGTTTCCCTTCAAACGCCGACTTGAGCACCGACTGGCGGTAGCGCTTGAGCTGAACTTTGATCTCGTTCAGCGCCTTCACACCTGCATCCAACTTGGTAAAGAGTTCTTCAATCTTGGCAACAATGCGATGCTGTTCGGGGAGAGGTGGAAGAGGAAAATCAAATCCCCTCAGCTTGGCTTTAGATATTTCTTTGAAAGTAGTTCCAGTCGCTTCTCGCTCCAACTTTTGCTTTTGATGCTTAAGCCAGTGCGCCAAGTACAAATTCATCAAAGCATTCGTACAAACAAATGAGGCGAATCCTTGATTAGTAGACAATTGGCAACCCACAATGGCTACAAATCCAATGCTTGCTCTCGACGTAAGAAGTACGGCGCCCGTTGGAATTAGACGAGCCGAACTCTCAGTTAGACCAAGCTCACTCAATTTCTCTCTGGAATCGTATATCGTTAATATGTTGTGTTTCGCAATTTCGGTCGGTGTCAGCCAAACTATGTTACCTCCAAAGTATTCAGGGACTTGCCTTGATGGCGTGCCTCCCCCTATCAGCTCATCACAAACGTCTTTGATTGTCGTCCAAACCCAACCTTTGGGCAATCCCGCCGTCGCTCTTCGAGCTTTGGGGGGCAAGCCGTTATTTGATTGTTCTTGAGTCATAGGTTCATAGAGTCATTTACTGTGCCATATACTGTGCCATTTGTAGTATCATTACTGGTAATGATAGTCATCTCATCGCTTTTTAGTTTTTTTCATCAGCAGTTTTTTGGTCAGGTCAGTCAGCACATATTTTCCTATCTTCGGTGGACCAGAGAATGCGAGCAATCCTACTTTTTTCAAAAGAGCTATGTCTCTCTGTACGGTGGAGCGAGTGAGATGAAGCGTTGTTTTTATTCGCTGGAAGTCTACCGACCCCATCTGGAAAACGTAGAGGCATTCCATAACAAGTCGGGCTCGTGCCTTAGCAGCTACAGCCTCATTTACAGCCTCATTTACAGCCTCATTTACAGCCTCACGAATACCCTCATCAACACCCTCAAGAACACCCTCACGAACAGCATCATCAATAGCATCACGAATAGTATCACGAACGGTATCACGGGGAACACCAAATGCCATCGGTTTCTTTGCTGGGAATGGAAATGTTACTGTAAAGAAATTATCGAACTCGAATTTTGGCGGGGGGAGTTTTGCTTCACGCAGGAGTTTTCGCATTTTACTGATGCCCGTTCCAAGTTTTTCAATATAGTTCACACGATGGAGCATTGAGGCGATGTTTGGATTCCTCAAGATGCTTTTCTTACCAAAGTCTTCGGGTTTCAATCCCTTCACTAAACCACCTGGATTGGAAATTTCTATCCGATCATCGAACATTTCCACCATCACATTTGCACCTTGTTCAAAATAGTCCCGATGTGCGACAGAATTGATCAATGCTTCTCGTAGTGCACCATCTGGAACGAGCGGAATTTCCTTTCGTTGCGGCGTTCCTGTCATTTCATAGCGAACAGGAATGTAGCGCTTAAGAAATATCATTGCCTGGTCGATGTTGGAGAGAATGTCCTCGTTAAAATCCTTGCGGTCTTGCACATCAACTTTTTCCGTTCCTTTGTACAAGACGCAAGTTACAACCGTGTGCTTATATATTTCGTCGAGGTTTTTTGAGAAGAACAGCACTCCAGTATTATTCACAATGAGTTTTCCAGCTTGTTTTTCCGCAATGCCTAAACTCTTGAGCATCGAGGGATTGTCAAGAACTTTTGAGACTCCTGCCAGATTCAAAAGCTTCTCAAGTTTGGAGCTGTCAAAGTGTTTCTTGAAGTTGAACTTTTTGCAGAAAAGCTCATCGAACCTCACCTTACCTTCGGCTTTGATAAACGCAACGATTTCATCTCGATTCAATTTTTGAGAAATTGCACTCATACGGATATAGAAACCCGACGAACATCGGTAAGGTTTATCGTCGCCTTCCTTGACGTGAACGATAAGCAGATTCTTATGCTGTTCAAGGTTAATCTTCACTGGAGGGTCACAGTTGTTTGCAATGTCTTGAACGCGAGCTTTCAACTTGTTGTCGATGGAAATACCCTTGACTCGGTTATTGTCGCCAATGCCAATAAAGATTCCTCCTCCTGAGGCATTCGCAAAAGCCACGAGTTCTTTATCAAGTCCGTCGCTGATAGATTCCTTAAACTCGGTTAGATGTCCTTCACCTTCTTGGAGTATGACGTGTAATTCTTTGTCAGTTATCATACAAGCTCGGTGTTGAGTTCAGTCAAAATTTTATCTAACTCATTTCCAAACAATTGATGCGCTTTCACAGCACCGCCTTTGTCAACGAAGGGCACAAGCTCAAAATCTTCCGTCGAGATGCTCAAGCTCGTGGCAATGTGCTCTTTTATCATCGTCAGCCACTCCATTTGCTGGGGAGTAAATTCTCTTCCCAATCCTTCCTGCGCAGAAATCCAACGCTTGAATTTCTCGTTCACAGTTTCATCGAACGGCTCAAGAATGTTACTCTGTCCAACAGCGAACCTGATGAGCGAAACGATGTTTGTCAAAAGCTTCTGCGTTCCTACTCTCTTTACTTTGGATTGTTCAAGTTGCTCGTAAGCGTGCCATAACACTTCAGGCGTAAGCTGGTACGGCGGCTTTCGTATTACCTCAGCAAGCTGTTGAATATCCTTAAATGTAAGATGCCGTGTGCCATACGGTTTGCTGTAAATAATCTGGAGCGCAGTAATCTCGTCTTTGTTCTTTTCGATGAACTTCTTGAACGAGTCCACAATCGTGCGGGCTTTTTCTTTTGCCTGAGCGTCGAAGCCAGCGAAGAGCACGGTATCTTGGCTTACGGTATCAATCGTTTGTTCGTTACGCTTTTGAATATCAACGAATACGTCTCTCACTTTTGGGTTATCGAAAATCGAACAGGCGGCTTTCGTTAATTCTTCTTTTGCTTTCTCCTTCTGTTGAGGTTGAATATGTTCAATCGCTCCACCAAACATTTCCTTCGCCTTTTCTACCTGTTTATCGGGGTCAATGGAATCCAGAAGGCGATTTACAATGTGTCTCAACGGCTGACCTTGAGTTACTTGCAATATTTCTTGCCTGTCATTATCAGAAAGTTCTCTATCTATTCTTGCAAGCCTTCCAGCCAGCGATGAGATTGTGTCTTCATCTCGATTGCCGAGCGCTACCGAAACTAAAAGCTTGTCAAACGGAATCGTCGGCTTTCGCTCAAGAGGTCGTGAATCGGTTTTATCGCTCTCGCACACGCCGACAGCATCGACAATCACAAAATGTGTTTTGGATTTTGCATCGGGAACAACATTTTGATAATCGGTTGGGTCGATGGTTCTCGTTCCTCGCCCTTTCATCTGCTCGAAGTACACTCTCGATTTGATGTCACGCATAAAGAGGAGACATTCCAACGGACGAATATCCGTACCAGTCGAAATCATATCGACGGAGACAGCAATGCGGGGATAATACGAAATGCGAAAACTTTGTAGGAGGTCTTCTGGACTTTCGGTTGAACGGTAAGTTATCTTCTTACAGAAATCATTTCCTCTTCCAAACTCCTCACGAACAATCTGCACAATATCCTCAGCGTGGGAATCATCTTTGGCAAAGATGAGAGTCTTTGGTACTTCAGTACGTGAGGAGAATATTTCTGAGTATAATTTATCCTTGAACGTTCTAATCACCGTCCGAATCTGGTCTTTCGCTACCACATCACGGTCAAGTTGATTAGGTGAGTATGTTAAATCATCGTCAAGTTGTTCCCATCTCATTGTTCTTGTTTGCTTGTCTCGCTTATCAACATAGTAGCCAGCTTCAACGTCTGAGCCGTGTTCAGTGATGTCGGTCTTAATCCTGTACACATCGTAGCCGACGTTCACTCCATCAGCGACAGCCCGCTCGTGGCTGTACTCCATTACAAGATTTTGATTGAAAAAACCCAACGTCTGTTTCGACGGCGTTGCTGTCAAACCGATGATATGCGCATCGAAATACTCAAGCACTTGCCGCCAGAGATTGTAAATCGAGCGGTGACATTCATCGGTGATGATAAAGTCGAACGTGTCAATAGGTATTTTGGAATTGTACTCAATCTCTCGTTGCTGTCCATCGAGTTTGGAGATATCGAATAAGGAAGTTTCTTCTAATAATGGGTCAAATGCTTCTTCTCCTTTCAGCATTGAAAAAAGTCTCTGTATCGTTGTAATACAAACACGGCTCACAGGGTCAAGAGTATTGGATTTGAGATGCTGAACATTGTAAAGCTCTGTGAACTTTCGTCCATCGTCAGGTGTCACGTATTGCTGAAACTCCGTGTTCGTTTGCCTTCCCAACGTATTTCTATCCACCAGAAATAAAATTCTTTTCGCTCCAGCAAATTTCACAAGCCGATAGCTGAGAGCGACTGACATCCGTGTTTTGCCGCTGCCTGTTGCCATCTGCACCAATGCTCGTGGCTTATCCTCTGCAAGTGATTTCTCCAAATTCGTAATTGCCTCAACCGAACAAGCTCGTAAATCATTGGCGCTAAGTGGTGGCATCGTCCGCAAGTTCGCTCGTAGAGTTTTTTCCTTTGCAAACCATTCTCCGAGCGTCTCAGGTTTGTGGAATGCAAACACTCGACGTGAGCGTGGCTCAGGGTCTCGTACATCTCGGAAGAAGGTCTCAACGCCTGTGCTCTCGTACCCGAACTGATGTGACCCCCTTGCGCCGGACGGTAAGAATGGTTAAGTTGGGCGGAAAGGAGAATATGGGTTATGGGTCGTCGGCAGTTTACGAAGGAGTTGAAGTTACAAGTTGTCCAGGAATTGGAGTCTGGGCTGTCGTTGGCTGAGGCATCACGGAGGTAC
>JACOSX010000155.1 GCA_016178625.1 Ignavibacteria bacterium | reverse complement strand
GCACTCCCAATCTTGTCTCGAAACAGGATGTCGATGTAGCGAATGCAAAGTACGAATCGGCGAAGGCGGCGATGGAACGCCTGAAGGTCTTGGTGGATTATGCAACGATCCGCACTCCGTTTGCGGGCGTTATCACTCAACGATTGGCCGACCCCGGTGCAATGATTCAGGCGGCGAATACATCGATGAACGCTATGCCGATCGTCAAGATTGCTTCAATGGACAAGCTCCGCATTCGTGTAGATGTACCAGAAAGTGAAGTGCCGCTCGTCAAAGTCGGAACGAAAGCGAAGGTTTCTGTTCGCGAGCTGCCGGGGTACGAGTTCGAAGGAACCGTTGCTCGCTTTGGCGTTGCCATCGAGCAGAGCACCCGAACCATGCAAGCAGAGATCGACCTTCCAAATTCCAAACACACGCTTCGACCGGGGATGTTCGCACAAGTCACGCTCTATTTACTCGCCGAGGACAATGCCCTCACTGTTCCCGCCGCGGCTCTTGTCGTGGAGAAGAATCAAACGTTCGTCTACTGTGTCGAGCAGAATACGGTGAAGAAGAAGTCTGTTGTAATCGGGATAGACGACGGCGTCCGTCCAGTCATCGCACAAGGCTTGACGGGAGACGAGCTTGTCATCGTCCAAGGGAAAGAATCCGTTGTTGATGGCTCAAGAGCTAATCCCATTCAGAAGTAACCGGGAGAATAGACATGATTCGAATGCGATACTGCCTGCCGCTCCTCTACACCTTCGTGAATATGACCGCTGCCCAGCCACTCGGGGATTCAACTGAAGTTCTTCCGATAGACTTGCCGACGGTCCTCAAGCTTGCAGGTGCAAATAACATCGAGATTCAACTTGCCGAGCAGAAAATGGAGGCTGCTCACGCACAGAGCCTGAGTGCAAACGAGAAGTACCTCCCAACGTTCACACCAGGTATCTTTTACCTTCAGCACAAGAATCGTCTTCAGGCGACGGATGGAACGTTTCTCTTCGTGAATAAACACTCTATCTTTGGCGGTGTGAAAGGAGAGGTGTCATGGGAGTTACGCGATGCGATCTTTCAGTCGCTCGCTGCGCACCAGCGTTCGAACGCAAGCGAGTACACATATCAGGCAACAACGAACGATGTGCTGCTCCATGTGGTGAGCCAATATTACGATCTTCTTCAGGCAAAACAGGCGGAGAAAGTGGCAGAAGAGTCCGCAAAGCTGTTTCAGGAACTCGGGGAGGAGATTGAGCATAAAGTTGACGTTGGACTTGGTTCCCCATCTGATCTTTATCTTGTTCGAGCGGAAGAAGCACACTCGAAGGTTCTGTTCGAGCAGTCGAAGGAGCAATCTGATCTTGCCTCACTGAAGCTTGCCCAGACGCTGCGGCTCGATCCGATGGTGACGCTCGTTCCAGCAGATTCTCAGCTCGTTGAAGTGATGCTCGTTCCGAAAGACTCTTCCAAAAGAGCGTTGCTCGCAAGCGCGCTCGCTCAACGCCCGGAACTCCTCTCCAGCCAATCGCTGCTGAGTGCTGCGACGAGCGAAAAGAACGCAGCGATCTGGGGCCCACTGATTCCCTCCATCAAAGGAATGGTAGCGAGTGGAGGATTCGGCCCGCAGTTTGATGATTTGAAAAATTCCAACGATATCGGATTGACTCTGCAGTGGAGCATCGGTACTGGAGGATTGCTTGATTTCGGTCGTGGACAGTTTGCCTCTGCCCAACAGAAAACCTCAGAGCTGCAATTGGAAAAAGTCCACGATCAAGTCGCGGCTGATGTTCTGAGCGCCTATATGAAAGTACAAACCAAATCTCGTCAGATAGATGTGATGAAGCAGGGACTGAAGGATGTCCAGCATGCGGTGAAACTCGCCCAGGAGCGCCAACGCACCGGCATCGGCATTCCCCTGGAAATCGTACAAGCTCTCAAGACGTACTATGCTTCCGAAAAGGATTTCATCGAGGCAATGGGCGGATACAATAAGGCAGAGTACGAACTGTATCGAGCTGTAGGTGACGCCCTAGGTGGCCGTTGATATGCCGAATGATTGTTTCTTCGAGTTGAAAAAGCCCGGCCGAATCCATACATTATCATCACTTTATGGCTGACAAATCAAAATTCTGGTATCTCAAGAACATCAACATCTTCGATGGTATGGATGATAACCAAATGAAGATGGTTGAGAAAATGACGACGATGAGCAAGATGGGGAAGCATCATCCCATTTATTTCTCTGAGCAACCGTCGAACAATATCTTTTTCCTCAAGGAAGGGCACGTAAAACTTTACCGGCTACACGAGGACGGACGTGAAGTGATTTTGGATATCCTTGGACCGGGAGAGATTTTCGGTGAGCTTTCCATCGTCGATCAAGGCGGGAGGAGAGAAGCTGCCGAAACCCTTGATGATGCTCTCGTCTGTTCCATGAGTATGAGGGATTTCGAAGACATGGTGCTGCATAACCCAGGTCTTAATGTTCAATTGACAAAATGGGTTGGCCTGCGTCTCCGACGCTTTGAAGAAAAAGTGAGCGACCTTGCATTTAAGGATGTTACCAAGAGAATTATTAGTTTCCTCGTTCGCTATGCCGATGACTTTGGCAGGATCAAGGAGGGCACGGTTCAAGTATCTTCTTTGCTTTCCCATCAGGAAATTGCCTACCTTACTGCTGCCTCTCGACAAACCGTCACAACTGTATTGAACGAGCTCAAGGATAAAGGGCTCATTGACTTTACCCGCAAGACGCTTAGCATTATCGATTTCGATAAACTCCGACATCTCAGCCGCTGAGTTGGTCGTGTAGCCGACACTCTCCAAAGATTTTCTCCTAAACCTCTTGGCACGGAACGAATTTGTCAGTATATTAGTTCTATAATTTAGCAAATACTAAAGTACTAATGTATAAATGAAAAAGATCATCATTGACGGCAAAGTGTGCATCGGTCCAACGTTCACCAAAGCCGAGTTTGCGCTCATCAAACGTAATCTCACTGAACAAAAAGGATTACACACGTTGGCAGAGCTTCTTGGCGTAGCTGGAAACCCACAGCGATTGAGAATATTGTACCTGCTGCATGCTCATAAGGAGATGTGTGTCTGCGACCTTGCAGAAGTATTGGAAGTAACTGATTCGGCGGTTTCACAGCATCTGCGAAAACTCAAGGACAAGAATATCGTTAAGACACGGCGTGAGGGTCAAACCGTTTATTATTCGCTTGTCCGCACCATCTTTACTGCCAATCTTGAAGACATGTTTGCCATGGACGAGACAAGAGAACAACATTTGTTTATGCATAAGGAGATTGAAGTATGAAGGAAACAAAACTCATTACGATTGGCTCAATTGGTACTGCAATCATTGCATCGCTCTGTTGTATTGGCCCGGCAGTACTGGCAATCATTGGTGCAAGCGGCATCGGTTTATTTTCCGCATTTGTCAAGTATCGCCCCTATTTCATTGGATTCACTGTCATTCTCCTCGGGCTTGCGTTCTACTTCACGTATAGAAAACGGGAGATCAAATGCGAAGACGGTTCGTGTAAAATTCAGAGCGCAGGGAAGTGGAATAAAATTACTGTCTGGCTTGCGACGCTTATCGCCGTTGGCGCGCTTGCCTTCCCATACTTTTATGTACAGCGATCTACAGCGGCAAACCAGGGCGTATCGTCTGGAGCCGTAGCTGTTCTGACGATCAAGGGTATGGATTGTAAAGCTTGCGCATCAGGCGTGGAAGGTGTGCTTGCAAGCATCAAAGGGGTTCGTCGTGCAACAGTCGATTTTGACAAAGAACAGGCGGTCATAGAGTATAATCCGGAGACAGTTTCAGCTCAAACTTTTGTTGACCGAATAAATGAAACAAGCTATGAAGCCTCAATAAGTCAAAAATCGAAAGGACAATAACATGAACTCCTGCTGCACTCTACCCGTTGAGACAATCGCTACTGATAAACATCGGCAGAACGAAGAGTGTTGTCTTATCACGGAGAAAACTGAGGCGCTGCCCAGAGCCGCTTGTCCAGTCTCAGGAACACTCTCTCGGAAAGTTCAACGGAGAACGCTTGAACACCTTCTCAAGCCGGAAAGAGTTGGATCGATTGCAAACGTACAATACTACTATTGCACAGATCCGAATTGTAACGTTGTATATTTCTCCAATCAAGAAGTACCAAATGTTACAATCGATGATGTGAGTATTAAAGTCCTTCCAAAAGACAAAGGGGAGGATGTTAATGTTTGTTACTGCTTCGATTGGACTCGTGGTCACATCAAGGACGAGGTTGCCCGGACGGGAAAATCCACTGCGTCAATGCAAATCGCACAAGAAGTCAAAGCAGGTAATTGCTCTTGCGACATCAAGAACCCCAAAGGTGAGTGCTGCCTTGGTGACGTGAATTCCTTTGTGAAAGAAGTTCTCCGCACCCTCATTCGTTAGTTTCACCAATTCCACCCTTTAGAAATCCATTTCCATAGTTCCTCGCTTTGTCAGCTGTCTGACAATTCCCTGAATTTGTCGGATTGACGACAGTTTCTACATAGCATTCATTCCTATATTGGTTGTGAAATTACGTTCACAATATTTTTTTCAAGGAGATAGGTTATGCAAAAGAATTTTGGTAAGGCAATCGTTGCTGGTTTTGCCGGCACACTCGCGATGACAATGGTCATGCTGATGGCGCCACTCATGGGTATGCCCCCGATGCCCATCGGGAAGATGTTGGCGGATTTTATGGGTATGCCGGAAGCTCTTGGATGGATTGCTCATTTCATGATTGGGACGGCTCTCGCTTTGATATACGCCTCCGTGTTCGCATCGAAGCTGCCCGGAAGCGGTGTGGTTCGTGGCACTCTGTTCGGATTACTTCCTTGGCTTATGAGTCAGGTTATGGTCAATCCGATGATGGGTGCCGGAATCTTCGCTTCGAATACCCCGGCTCCTGTCATGATGGTTATCGGCAGTCTCATGGGCCACATGATTTACGGTGCCGTTGTCGGCGGAGTCTATGGTACAAAATCGGCTCAAGTCAAAACCGCCAGCGCAGTACAACATTAACCCCCGAAAGGAAATCGAACACTATGAAACCAGTCAATATTAACAATGAATCCTTTGAACGAGAAGTTCTTCAGAGCGCCCAGCTCACAATCGTCGATTTCTGGGCGCCGTGGTGCGGACCATGCAAAATGATTGCACCCGTCCTCGACGATATAGCTTCTCGTTACGACGGAAAAGTGAAAGTGACCAAACTGAACGTTGATGAGAATTCTGCAACTTCTCAGCGTTTCGGTATCACGAGCATCCCGACACTTATTTTCTTCAGTAACGGCGCAATTGTCGATCGTATCACCGGCGCTGTCTCAAGAAGTCAGCTTGAAACTCGAATCAGCAGATTGTTGAACGTTTCCGTGACAGCATAAGCACAATGAAACCGATTCAAGAAATGGTGGTGCTGGTAGAGCCGGATTGTGTAGCGTGTGTGCGGGTGCTACGCACCGCAGGCGTTCTCCGTGATCAGGGCATCATCACCAACCTTGTTGTCCTCAATCGGATCGACGATCCGGACAAATGCCGGAAGTTTGGCATCGTCATCTTTCCGGCAGTATTTATCAACGGACGTTTCGCGTTCTACGGAGAATTCTCCATGGAAGAGGCCATCCGGTTTCTTGAACATTCACAGAAGCAGTAAGAAAGGAATTTATGGACACCCTTAACATTGGATTATTGACAGCCCTGATCGCGGGCGTTATTTCGTTTGCCTCTCCGTGTGTGTTGCCGATCGTTCCGGGCTATCTCTCGTTCATTACGGGTTTAGGATTGGAAGATTTAACCGATCATGATCGACGGAAAACGGTTCTTCGGCGAGCGACCCTCAACAGTGTTCTCTTTGTTGTCGGTTTCTCAATTGTTTTCATTCTTCTGGGTGCATCCGCCACTGCTGTAGGAGGCTACTTGCGATCGAATCTTAACATCCTTGGAAAGGTTGCAGGCGCGGTGATCGTGGTGCTTGGACTGCACATGGTAGGACTCGTTCGAATACCATTTCTTTTGTACGAGAAACGCCTTGGCTCGTCTTCAAATTCGCGCGGAGTTGGACGCTCATTCTCTGCGGGCATCCTCTTTGCGTTTGGATGGACTCCTTGCATTGGCCCCATACTTGCAGGAATCCTGGCGATCGCCGCCGCACAGGAAACAGCAACTCGCGGTGTCATGTTGCTCGGCGTATACTCGCTTGGCCTCGGGATTCCTTTCATTCTCTCCGCGGTTTTTCTGAATGCTTTCTTCGCTGCCTTTTCAAAGATCAAACGTCATCTCCACAAAGTTGAGGTCGCCGGGGGTGTAATACTTATTGCAATCGGGTTATTGATATTTACGGGAAACCTGGCTGCCATTTCTCAGAAGTTCGACTTCATGAACCCCGAGTATCTTCTCCAGAAGGATCCGAATGGTTCATCCTCCCAACAAATGCCCTCGGGCCTGGAGGCTATCCCCCACCCGGATTCCGTTTCTACACATAAGACTAAAGCAGACTATGGAAAATATGATTTTAATTTGACGATCCTTGATGGCAAAGCTATCCGTCTTTCCGATAACACAGGAAAGGTTGTACTCGTGAATATATGGGCGCCCTGGTGCGGACCGTGCAGAATGGAAACACCCGGCTTTGTGAAACTCTACCAACAGTACAAGGACAAAGGCTTCGAGGTTATCGGTGTCGCTGTGGAAACGAATGAGAAAAACGTCCGGGAGTTCGTTGACAATTACAAAATACGATGGCCCATAGGATTGGGGGATGATGTTGCACATGTGTATGGAACCTACGGGTTGCCGGATAATTTTCTCTTTGGACCAGATGGAAAATTGATCAAACATTTTGTCGGGTTCACCCAAGAAGCAACTCTTGTTCCTCTTATTCAAGAGGCATTGAAACACAAATAAACACATAATTCACATACATCTTCACAATAACTAAAGGAGTAAATCGTTATGAAAAAATCCGGTTTGTTTGTCTTCGCCGTTCTTTCAATTGTCTCGACCCTTACAGTATCGGCTCAAGGAAAAAAAGGCATGAAAGAGATGAAAGAAGTCACTATTACAGGTGAAGTCATCGACCAAAAATGTTATCTCACCGGCATGAATGGCGCCAGGGGTGAAGCACACAAAGAATGTGCTATTTCTTGCATTAAAGGTGGATTGCCAATCGGTGTCCTTGAGGACAAGACAGAAAAGGTATATACCGTTGTCCCCAAGGCAGGAATGAAAGGCGCCAATGAAGAGTTAGTGCAGTACGCTGCAGAGACGGTGAAGCTCACAGGCATGGTTGTTCACAAAGGCGGTCAAAACTTGCTCGTGTATACAAAGGTCGAACCAGTAAAGTAACAACGAATTAATCAGAAGACACAACAATCGTTCCGCTCATTGAAACACAACTAAACACATAACTCACTCATTCAATCACAATCGTTAAAGGAGTACCTATGAAAACCGAATTATTCTCGCTCATCTTCTCGTTTCTTGCCGTGACAGTTCTCGCTGTCGCAGGCGGCAAGGAGGGAAAAATCACTGGCGTTATCTCCGGCGCACATTGCGGCGTGAACGGCATGGCATGTTCTGCCACGCACGATTTGCGTCGTGCCGAACTTCCCGGTGTCTTCACCAAGGACAATAAATTCTATGCCCTTGTGAATGTTCCCCCGACATTCCTCGCACAGTGGCCCATAAAGGACGTGGCGGTCGAAGGAACGGTCTATGAGAAAGACCACGGCATTTTTGCCAAGAAAGTTTCGGTAAAAGAGGGAGACAAATGGCAAACCGTCTTTGAAGATGGAAACATCGTCGACGATATGGGACATAAGGAAAAGCTTGCTTCCGCAGTCGAGATGGACGGCAAGTGGTACTGCGCCAATTGCGCTGCGATGCACAAGGGTGACATGAATAAGTAACCAGGACACCGCCACGTTGAATTGCAAGTGCCGCAGTGTGGTGATGGACGGATAGTATAACGGCAGAACCCGAGGGTCGGGCAGATAGGAAATGCCCGACTCTCGGATCATTTAGACAATGAAAGGACTCATTTTTGAAAAATCATCATAAAGTTATCATCATCGGTTCAGGACCTGCCGGACTCACTGCCGCGCTATACAGCGCAAGGGCAAATCTTAAGCCCCTTGTATTTGAAGGAATTCAACCCGGAGGTCAGTTGACGATCACAACTGAGGTCGAGAACTATCCCGGTTTTCCAGATGGTATCCACGGCCCCGAGCTCATGGAGCTCTTTCGAAAGCAGGCACAACGATTTCACGCGACAACGCTTTTTCAAGATGTCACAAAAGTGGATTTCAGCGCACGTCCGTTCGCAGTCTATTCCAACGACGAAGAGTATCGAGCCGATACTGTCATCGTGGCCACCGGCGCCTCTGCAAAGCTCCTTGGCCTTGCATCAGAACGTGAGTACATGGGTTACGGTGTATCCGCTTGTGCTACATGCGACGGATTCTTTTTCAAGGGACTTGAAGTAGCCGTTGTAGGTGGTGGTGATACTGCAATGGAAGAATCTAATTTTCTCACGAACTTTGCCACGAAGGTCACCGTCATCCACCGACGCGATCGATTGCGAGCATCGAAGATTATGCAGGATCGTGCAGAGGCAAATCCAAAAATTTCGTTTATTTGGGATACCGAAGTATTAGACGTGATCGGAAAAGAAGAGAGGGACAAAAAAATGATGACGGGATTGCGACTTCGGAACATAAAGACCGGTGAAGTCACGGATTTCAACACAGACGGTCTCTTTATCGGTATCGGTCATCAGCCAAATACAAATATTTTCGAAGGGCAGATCGGTCTCGATTCACATGGGTACATTGCCACTCACCCAAGAAGCACTGCAACAACCATTCCGGGGGTATTCGCAGCCGGCGACGTTGCAGATTCTGTCTACCGTCAAGCAATTACCGCCGCAGGAACAGGCTGCATGGCAGCAATCGATGTTCAAAAATTCCTTGAGCTCCAGGATGATTAGCGACAAACAAATTACTTATCGAGGTTTTAAAATATTATGCAACTTATCACCAAAGCAAAACTGACTTGTCCTCTCTGTGGCTTTACCGAACAACTGGAGATGCCGATCGATGCCTGTCAGTTCTTTCACGAATGTACGAATTGCAAAACAATTCTCAGACCGAAACCGGGTGACTGCTGTGTTTTCTGTTCTTTTGGAGACGTAGCCTGTCCTTCAAAACAGAGAGAGGAATCATCCTCCTAAAAACCCTACCCCGCCGCTTTTCATCTGAAGCGGCGATTGATGCGTAGAGGTTCTTTGAGCTCTAAGATGATTAATTACTGATAAACTTGATGTCTGGCTGTCGCATTTATTCAAGAATGTTGATGTAGCTCAAGTTTGCCAAAGATTTCGATCTAGACTGCGATATTGTATCGCTTCGCTGACGTGTTCAGGTCGGATCTCTGGTGAATTGCCGAGATCGGCAATCGTCCGCGCAACTTTCAATATCCGGTCATACGCGCGTGCGGAGAGTCCGAGCTTGTTGATCGCCATCTTCAATAGTTCTTCCCCTGCGGCGTCGAGTTTACAGAACGATTGGATGTCTTTCGATTGCATATCGGCATTGCTATACATTCCTTTTCTCTTGGTGAACCGATTCATC
>JACOSX010000154.1 GCA_016178625.1 Ignavibacteria bacterium | reverse complement strand
TTAGACGCTACTTGGAAGAAAAAGTTGCAAACCGAACGATTGGGTGCTGGCTCACTTTGAGACATCACGGCGGTCACGGACCATTCCGTGACCGAATTCTGTGCTTGTGTCACGGTGTGGACTCCCGCTTTTCAGCGGGACAGGCTGTGACACCTGTGAAACTGAGCCACCACCTCCGATTGCGAACGATTGCGAATGAGAGAAGTTTTCGTTAGATTCACGACAATAGTGACCACAATGGATATCCGATGCAATACAGACTTGTTTTCCTGCTTACGACATTCTTCCTTCTCAGTTGCGGAAAAGATCATTCCGATCCAAAGGCACAGCCAACTCAACATAGTGCAAAATCACAAATAGTGCCAGCCTTTGATGGGATGAGAGCGTTCCAGTTTCTGACTGCACAAACAGACTTTGGACCTCGAACACCTGGTTCCGTGGCACATCAGCGATGTCTCACCTATCTCCAGACTGAGATGGCAATGTATGCCGAGGCAGTCAATCAGCAGCAGTTCAGTCATGTGGGATATCGAGGTGAGCTATTGAACATGACAAACCTTATCTCCTCATTCAATCTAAAAGCAACCTCTCGGATTCTCCTCATCGCCCACTGGGATTCACGACCTATGGCAGACCAGGAAGCAGATCCTCTGAAGAAGAAAAAACCAATTCTGGGAGCTAATGATGGCGCAAGCGGGGTCGCTGTCTTGATGGAGATCAGTAGGCATCTAAAGGAAGACCCACCTTCCATCGGTGTCGATATGTTGTTTGTCGATGGTGAAGATTTCGGAAAGGAAAGCGATACAAAAAATTACTTGCTCGGAGCTCGCTACTTCGCGAAACACCTGCCGCCGGGATTCAAACCGTTATTTGGGATCTTGCTCGACATGGTTGGAGACAGGCAGCTTGAGATCGAGAAAGAACCTTATTCGCTTCAGTACGCACCAGACATCGTTGAGTTGGTGTGGTCAACTGCGAAACAACTTGGCGTGGAACAATTCATCAGCAGCAACCAGAGGTATGTTATCGACGATCATCTTCCACTGAATGAGGTCGGGATTAAGACTATTGACCTCATCGACTTCAATTATCCGGATGATTCGAATCGTTTCTGGCACACAACAGAAGACACACCTGACAAATGTAGTCCGGAAAGCTTGGAGGCAGTGGGCAAGGTGTTGATGTACGTGATTTATCAACAACCGGCTCAATAATTCCACCCCTGTTCTTTTCACTACGATGAAGACGTTCCTTGAAATCTCTGTTTCGGCAACCGAACAGCAGCGAGAGCTCCTCATTCCAACAATGATAGAACTCGGCTGTGAAGGATTTCAAGAAACCGATTCCTCGTTATTATGTTACGTCGACAAGAGTCGTTGGAAAGACGACAACTATCAACTCTTTAAAGATAACGTGAAGAGGATGCTGCTGAAAATATCTGTGAACGCAGCGGTGCAGTTTCGGGAAATTAAGGAAAAGAATTGGAATGAAGAATGGGAAAAGACAATTCAGCCGATTGAAATCGGAGATCGCATTGTCATAAAGCCATCGTGGTGCGAGTATGATAATCGTGGTAATCGAATCGTCGTTCAGATCGATCCGAAGATGTCGTTCGGAACAGGCTTCCATGAAACAACACGATTGACATTGCGCTTGTTGGAAAAATGGTTGAAGCAAGGATGGACTGTATTGGATGTCGGAACTGGAACAGGTGTTCTTGCAATTACAGCCGTGAAGCTGGGAGCAAGATCAGCATTCGGTATCGACATCGATGAGTGGTCGGTCACAAACGCACACGAGAATGTTTTGGCAAATCAGGTTGTCGATAGAGTGACGATCTCAGATAGGACAATAGATACATGTGATTCATCCACGATCGATTTAATCACGGCAAATCTTACGTTGAATACCAACATCGATCTGCTTAGCGAGTTTTCGAGAGCACTAAAGCCCGACGGATATCTCATCCTCTCGGGCTTACTGCGGACAGACCGGGACTCAATGATTCAGCACCTCATCGAGAAGCGATTCCACATTATAGATGAACTGTGTGAGAATGAGTGGATTGCCATTGCTGCACACAAGCTACGATGAGAATCGCGGCTATCGATATTGGAACGAACACGGTACTCTTGCTCGTCGCCGATGTTGATGAACGAGGAACCATCACTCCAGTTCATCACGAGCAGAGGCTTCCACGTCTCGGCAGAGACGTCGATCGGCATCAGACCATTCACACGGCAGCGTTTGATCGCATCGCTTGGATTCTGAACGAATACAAGAATCTTGCGGCACAGCTCAGATCTGATCGAATTGTTGCATGTGGGACAAGTGCGGTGCGAGACGCGACAAACCGACAAGACTTCCTTTCCTATCTCAGGGATACGACCGGTATCTCCGTTGAAATCCTGACCGGCGATGATGAGGCGTTATTGATGCACCGCGGTGCTCTGAGCGGTTTTTCAAATCTCTCCTCACCAGTAGCTGTCATCGACATCGGCGGCGGCAGCACAGAGATCTCCTATCCCAGTCTAAACCAAAGGAACGGACATATACGTCACGAACGCTACAGCTTACAAGTGGGTTCTGTGCGTCTGACCGAACGTTTCTTCAAGCACAATCCTCCTGAACCTGAAGAAGTCGAAAATGCAATGAAGCTTATCAACGCTGAATTTGGGCGACTGAAGAACGGTAACTTCGGAAATTATCAACTTGTTGGCGTTGCTGGCACGGTGACAACACTCGCCTGCCTCGATCAGCGGCTTATGGAATTTGACATTACAAAAGTGAGTGGATACACGCTTGAGCGTGAGCGCGTTGGCGCTTGGTTCCGTAAGTTGTGCAAGATGACAAACCAAGAAATTCGTTCTCTCTCAAACACAACGGAAGGACGTGCTGATATCCTTCTCGCAGGGGTCTTGATCCTCGATGAAATCATGAATCACTTCGGGTTTACCAAGATCATCGCTAGCGAACGAGGACTACGGTATGGCTTAATCCTCAGGGAATGGGAAAGGACTCACTCATCTGCACATTCGGAGTGAGGATATCTCCGTCACCTACTCCTTTACTCTGCCGATCCTTCGCACAACATCCTCCAAAACATCGACGGTATATTCGACATCTTCAGCAGTCGTTGAGCGCCCCATCGAGAACCGAATCGTCGCCTTTGCAGTTTTTTCTTGTCGACCCATCGCCAGTAAGACATGCGATGGCTCGATACTTCCCGATGTGCACGCAGAGCCGCTTGTCACTGCAATTCCGGCAAGGTCGAGATTAAACAGCAATGCTTCACCATCAATCTCGATACGAGTACTATCGAATGAAATATTGAGCAGGTGCGGCAGGGATTGTTGTGGATGTCCATTAACAAGGATCCATGGGAAACGACCCTCCATCATGGACTGCAACTTGCTTCTCAAGCAAAGAAGTCTTGCTGATTCAACCTCTCGATCATTCTGAACGAGCGATGCAGCTTTAGCGAAGCCAACCGCCAACGGAACATTTTCGGTGCCCGCCCTCCTGCCACGCTCCTGTCCCCCACCGTGAATGAGTGATTCCAACGCGGTCCCTTTTCTGATATATAATGCACCAATCCCCTTCGGACCATAAATCTTATGTGCAGAAAGAGAAAGCAGATCGACCACAAGCTCACCGACGGAGACCGGTATCTTTCCAAACGACTGGACAGCATCCGAGTGGAAAAGAATCTGATGGTCACGGGCAACCATGGCGATTTCCGCAACTGGCTCGATCGTCCCAACCTCATTATTTGCGTGCATGATTGAGATGATGCCAGTGTTCGGCGTGATTGACTGCCGAACATCGTCTGGGTCCACCATTCCATCCCCATCGACATTGAGATACGTAACTGCGAAACCATTCTCTTCGAGAAACTCACATGTGCCCAGTACGGCATGATGCTCAATCTTGCTTGTGATGATGTGATTCTTCCCTGATGTCTTCCTCAGTCCCCACGCGACACCTTTCAGAGCGAAATTGTCTGCCTCCGTACCGCTGCTGACAAAGAATATCTCACCAGGGTGTGCCCCGATCAGTTTCTCGATGATGTCGCGGCTTTCATCAAGAGCGGCTTTTGCCTCTTGCCCGAACCGGTGAATTGACGAGGCATTTCCATACTTTTCCACAAAGAAAGGCTTCATCGATTCAAACACGCGAGGATCGAGCGGCGTGGTTGCTGTGTGATCTAAATACACTCGTCGCATGAAAAAATATACGTTCCTTTTTGAACATCTACAAATAAAAAAGCCTTCGGCGAATAATCCACACGAAGGCTACACTTCTGAGACTATGCAATGTTCAATCGTCGCCGCGTTGACGTCGATCCTGATGCAGTTCTTCCATAGCATCTCGTACCTGCCGACCGAAATTGCGCTCGAATGCCAAGTACGTCGCGAACTGTTCAGGTGTGAGAAACTTCCGAAGCTCATCCTGATACCGCTGCCGCTCTCCAAACACCTTTTGGTCGATTGCGAGCACTTGATCGGTAAGTCCATCAAGTTTTTTCATGTCACCTTTGCTCCGCACAATATGTTCGATATCGTCCAGGAGGTCGTTTCGCGATTGCATTAAGGTACGAACGTTCTCTTCATGCGCACTCTGTTTGGCGAAAAAGCGAACGGCATCTTCTTCATTTAAGTGGAGAACTTCGATGAGACGCATCTTCCTAAATTTCTCCAAACGTCCCGGGCGCTTTCCCATCTCGTCCGGTCGCGGCGGCATCCGTCGTTGAGCAAACGCATCCTCAGCCAAGAACATCAACGAGACTATGACTATTCCACTCAACAGATATTTCATAATTCACCTCAGCATATGACTGGTAGAACTTAGTACTGTTAGTTAATGGATGATTGACCATTCTTCTCAAGAAGTGGAACAATTTCTTCATCGTCAGTATCACTGATAACATCAAGTACGGATTCTTGATCGGAAACCGCCTGGGCAAACGCATGAGTATCATCTTGCAGAAAATCCTTTAAGAGAGCAGAGTCGATGAGCGAGGTACCGTTGTCATTCGACACTGTTGCCGACTCATCCAGTCCAACAACCGATTGCTGGCCTGCATATTCCTGAAGTTCATCGGAAGGAACCTGCTGAAGCATCGCTTGCATATTCTGGCCACTGTTTCCAAAAGTTCCTGGCATGTAGTCTATGAGAAAGATTAACACCACCGCTGCTGCTGCAACAGGCATTGCAATACGCGTTATCCAATCGGGCAACGTTCTCCTCCGCTTCTCATCGAGACGCTGATGAACGCGCGGCAGGATAGATAACCAATAAGCTTCAGATGGAGACTCGGCAGTGGAGTGCTTAAGAGGCTTAAGAGGCTTAAGAGGCTTAAGAGGATTGAGAAGCGTTGCCAACGATTGCTCCTCATGCCGGCATTGCTTGCACGTCACAAGATGTTCATCAATCACCCGGCGATCATCATCTAATACAGTTCCTCGAATGTAATCGGGAAGCAGAACCTGTATGTCTTTACATCTCATCATTCCATTTCCCTCCGCACATACTCTTGAATCTTCTTCAGAGCGTGGAAGTAATTTGCCTTTAACCCGCCTTCAGACTTTTTGAGGATTTTTGCCATCTCTCCATACGGCAATTCATCGTAATAGCGCATGATAAAAACTTTCTTCTGCTTTGCGGGTAGCCGGTCTATTGCCCGCTGCAAGACCGACTCGTATTCTGCACGATGGACGGGTCCATCCGTCTGTGCGTCGCTCGGAAGAACTTCTTCCATCGCCTCATCATAAGGCAACAAATCTCTGATTCGTTTTTTCCTTAGTGCGTTCAGGGAAAGATTCATGGCGATCCGATATAACCACGTATAGAAATTTGAATCTCCGCGAAAATCTTTCAGACCCTCGTAGACCCTGACGAAGACGTCCTGCACAATGTCGTCCGCATCTTCATGGGTAGCAATCACGCGTCGGGCAATCCAATACACCTTTTCCTGATATCGTCGGACGAGCTCGTTGAAACCTGCAATGTCACCTTCGCGAAATGTTTCAACCAGCTCGAAATCCGTTTTCGGCGCCATTCTACTTCACTTATCTGTACATTGGATAACTATTCACCTGAAAAGTTTAATGAAAAAACGGACGAATCGCAACGTGTCCCTGCGAGAGATTGAATGACGGAGTAGTGGAATAATGGGATACTATCTGATTCTTCCTCTCAAAAGCAGCTGCATCAAACCGACGAAGTCACCCTGAGCGAAATCCCGACGCTGTTTATCGGGACAGAGGGTTCATTTACCCAACTCCTTCACCTGCTCTCTCATCTTCTCAAGAACGTTATCCATGTCAGAATAAATTTCAGGATTTGTAAACCTCACGAACTTTATTCCAAGGCTCTCGATTTCTTCCTGCCGATGCTTATCGTAGGCAAGCTCTTCATCTGTACAATGTGTCGCACCGTCAACTTCGATTGCTAATTTTATTTTGGGAATGTAAAAATCCAACACATACCAACCTACGCTGTATTGAC
>JACOSX010000153.1 GCA_016178625.1 Ignavibacteria bacterium | reverse complement strand
GATTGGCGTCCGAAGCGGGCTCTCAAAAGAAGTTGCAGTCGCTGCTGCAGTTCCTCGATTTGCTCATCTTTCTCATCAAGCCGCCCAATTGCTTGCTTTAACGTTGCCACCAGATCGCCGATCATCTTCTGGCATTCAGCCAGATCAGAGGGAGGATTGATACTGTCGAGTCCTTGAGGTGTCACTTTGGCACTGCATACGGTGGCATTTAAGACTAGAATATTTTACCGCACCACGCAGCTGAAATGCCCGGGTTTTGGCTGCCCCAAAAACCGATTTTAATTTTGCGAAACCCCGAAACCCTCAGCCCGTCAGAAAAGTGCATGAAACATTGTATGTTGGTCTTGACTAGCGGCGGTCATTGACGGTGCTCGTTAGTTAGACGAGGCTATCCTCGGGCGCGAGGATAGCAGGGAAGGGAGAAACCAGCATGAAGCATGTGATTCAAATCAGTGTATTAGATTCGGACTCCCTTCCCTGATCTTGTCCTCTAAGGCAGAACACTATCTTTAGCAAATCATGCGGATTTAGCTCGTATACAAGGTTCGCCCTGACAAGATTCTACCTGGCGTTTATCACTCATCACAACTAGAAGAGGGAAAAATGTACCAACTGGGAATTGACATTTCTAAGGCTAAGTTCGATGTGGCGTTGTTGCTAGCGAACGGCAAGTACGCAACGAAGGTTTTTGTCAATACAATTGATGGATTCAAGCAATTACTGGAGTGGTTGTCTGCTTACAAGAATGAGAGCATCCACGTCTGTATGGAAGGCACTGGTCGGCTCTGGGAGCCGCTCGCCGAATTTCTTTATTCGCATGAGATTCGGGTTAGTGTAGCCAATCCGGCCAAGGTCAAGGGCTTCGCTCAAAGCGAACTAAGACGGTCCAAGTCAGACAAGATTGATTCCAAAATCATTGCTCGCTTTTGTCGAGCACAGAACCCAGCAGTGTGGGTGGCTCCGCCTCCAGAGATCAAAGCTATTCGTGACAGGCAAAGATATCTCGATGTTCTGAAAGATCATCGAGTGCAGGAACTGAATAGATTACAGTCGGGTGAACTGGACTCGGTAGTGCGAGCTTCAATACTGAGACACATTGAATATCTGGATAGCCAAATCAAGACGCTTGGGACAGAGTTGCTCAAGTACATACAGACGCATCCAGATGTAAGTGAGAAATTTAAACTGCTTACTTCGATCATCGGTGTCGGTCAGAATACTGCTATCGCCTTCCTTGGAGAAGTCTCGGCAGCGAGACTCTTCACCAAGAGTCGCGAGATCGAGGTGTTTTGCGGCATTGCTCCCCGCCTGTACGAGTCTGGATCCTCGATCAAATCGAGATCCCGGATCTCTAAAGTTGGAAACTCACGAATACGACGAGCTCTGTACATGCCGGCAGTATGTGCGATTCGGACCAATCCCGTATTGAGAGAGTTTGCCTTACGTTTGAAGCTCGCCGGAAAGCCAGGCAAAGTCATTGTTTGTGCGGTCATGCGAAAGCTTCTGCGACTAATGTTCACAGTTTTGAAATCCGGGAAACCGTATGACGTGAACTTCAAATCAGTGAAACCAAGCTTCAATGCTGCTGCTGTAGTGGTCTAAGACTTGGATCAAAATTTGCCGCAAAATGACCGCTATTTGGTGGTCATATTGCGGCGAATGCGGATCAAGATACAGTCGATGCTTGACAGGTAATACACTATCTATTACATCAGGGTTTCGGGCCCTTGCGAGTTCTCCCAAAGCTTCCCCAACAATGCTTTTCGGAGATGAAGAAGTCCGCGTTTTTTGCTTAACATATTAAAGAGCAAATCACTTCCTCGAAAAAGAAAAGAACATCCAAGGTCAGGTTTGTCGCTTGGGTGAATATTCCTCTGGCTTCATGTCGAAGGTCCAGGCAACTGCCTCACGGGCCGTGGTAATGGTTGGCGGCACGCGCAGGAAATACGACTTGTAGGTGCCATCCGGCTCCGGCGTGCTGTTGATCACTTTCACCATGACCAGCGGCTCATCCATCATCAATTCCTTTTTATACAAAACACCGCACTCATCCTGGTGAATGACTTTGGCGCCCGAAGCAACGATAAACTGTTGCACACCAAAGCGCTCAATCATGACACGTCGAACTTCGGCGTTGACTTCGCTGAGAATCTG
>JACOSX010000152.1 GCA_016178625.1 Ignavibacteria bacterium | reverse complement strand
TCCACCATGTTCGAGAGCGGTCCCATGCATCTGAAGCGACCCGGTGAGTGAGGATCAGTATTTAATCTGAGTCGAAGTGCTTCCGGTCGGATGTTTTGCCGCCAGATCTGGGCAAATGCCAGAAAGAAGCGCTGCTGCTGTGTGAAGCCATCGATCGACGGCGGCTTCGGGTTTCCTTCGAACGTTTTCCGGAGCGCTGCGAATGCAATCGTCAAGCCACCGAGATCGGCAATGTTTTCACCGAGCGTGAGCTTTCCATTGACGTGTTGAGTATCAAGCGCAGCGTAGCCATTGAACTGCTTTTCGACTATGGAGGCTCGCGCAAGATACTTCTCCTCGTCTTCTTTTGTCCACCACTCTTTGAGATTTCCGTCGGCGTCAAACTTTCGACCCTGGTCATCAAATCCATGAGTCATCTCGTGACCTATCACTGCACCAATGCCACCGTAGTTCACCGCATCATCGGCATTTGCGTCGAAGAACGGCGGCTGCAAGATCCCTGCCGGGAAGACAATCTCGTTCATGGATGGATTGTAATACGCATTGACTGTGGGTGGTGTCATCCCCCACTCAGTACGATCGACGGGTTTACCAATTTTGTCCATGGTACGTTTAAAATCGAACACTTCGGCGCGCATCACATTGCGACCGTATGATCCGCGGTCGATGTCGAGTGTTGAGTAGTCGCGCCATTTATCAGGATAACCAATCTTCACGGTGAACGCACCGAGCTTTCGAAGTGCCTGCTGCTTTGTCGCATCACTCATCCATTCAAGCTTACTGATCCGGTCCCGCAGAGATGATCGAAGATTCTCAACTAATTCTTTTGCACGGGTTTTCGCCTGACCCCCGAATGCTTTCTGCACGTACAATTCGCCGAGAGTTTCCCCGATTTCACCATCGACTGTTTCAAGGCAGCGTTTCCATCGCGGCTTCAATTCTTTTGCACCTGTCAGGATTGTTCCTTTGAAATTGAAGTCCTCATTGACGAAGGACGAGCTCAGAAATTCTGCCATACCGTTGATCACGTGCCAGCGTAAATATGTTTTCCAATCCCTCAGCGGCACAGAGGTCATCATGCCATTGATCTCTTTCATGAAGAGCGGCATCCCAACGATGATGTTGCCCGGATGTGGCAGACCGATGGTTGTGAAGTACCGGTTCCAGCCCAAATCGGGCGCGAGCTTATTCAACTCATCGACGGTCATCTTATGATATGTCGAATCCGGATCTCGTCGCACAACGCGAGTCATCGAGGCTTTCGCCATCCGTGTCTCGACTTCCATGATTGTCTTGGCATGAGCAGATGCTGTCGCAACGTCGTCTCCAAGCAACTCAAACATCTTTGCTACATGGGTAAGATATTGGTCGCGAAGCTTCTTAGAGTTGTCATCTTCCTTTGTGTAGTAATCCCTGTCGGGTAAGCCGAGTCCCCCTTGATAAAGGTGAGCAACGACCTCCGTGCTCTTCTTGGCATCTTGCGTGGCAAAGAGCACGAACGGAACACGAGCATTGATCGTATGAAGGTGAGCGATTTCGTCCTGAAGATCGCCGGTATTGTTCATGGCATTGATCCGATCGAATTCTTCTTGAAGAGGCTTTGCACCGTCAGCCTCGATGCGAGAGGAATCCATCCCGCTCGCGTAAAAATCGCCGACCTTCTGCATGTTACTTCCCTTCGGTGCATCAGTTTGCTTGGCAGCATCCTCAAGTATTTCGTGCAGGACTTTGAAGTTCCGCTCCTGGACTTCATTGAAGCTGCCCCACCGACTTTGGTCGCCTGGGATAGGGTTGCGCGCCATCCAACCGCCGTTTGCATATTGATAAAAGTCCTCTGCTGGTTTTACAGACGTGTCGAAATTCCGTGGGTCGATAGGTTTCTGAGTCTCATTTGGTAAAGGTGCCTGCGCGATTGTTGCGGCAGTTGGCAAAACTAAAGAAAGAACAAGCACGAGAAGATGTATCATTAAATTTCGACGGCATGTGAGCATAAAGATATCTCCCGAGTTACATGATGAATAAATGGTGAGTTTCATCAACTTGATGGCTTACAATATAATGCTTTCGATGTTGATATGCAGTACATATTTTAATACCTGGGAGGAACGGGAAACGCGTTGTCCTTTGACGTTAAAGGGGACCAGCAATTTAATCCTCTCCCACTATCTTTGGTGAAATTTAGTGAACATACCAGTGGAAAGCGATTTGAACGCGAACCAGTCAAGGTGTTTAAAATACATGGCCCTTCTTAAACTGGAGGATGCTGATACTTGTGATGAGTATTGCTATACCGAAGAGGATGCTAACGTTGGGTAGGAGATCGATCGTTCCTGCGTTTCTCCAGAGAACCTTGAGAAATCCGTCCATTGACCAATAGACGATTGTTCCCTTGCTCATCGTCTGAATAAATTCAGGCATGAAGGATGTCGGAAACCACGCTCCGCCCACGGAACTCATCGCGAGGATAAGGAAGGTTCCTAACCCATTCGCCTGGGCAGATGTCTTGCTGATAGCAGCAAGCAACATCCCAAAAGCCGTACAGGCAGTGGCAGCTGCGATAATAATGAATACGAGATTCAAAAAGTTTGAGTAAATGTCGATCTGAAACAGCAACGCTCCGCCGACAAACAACACCACAAGCTGGATAAAGCCTAATGACATACTGTAGAGATATTTGCTTGCCAGAATTTGGACTCTAGAGATTGGTGACGCGAGAATTCTCAAGACAACCCCGCTCTTTTTTTCATCGAATAACGATGCTGCTGAGTGGCTCAAGGTGAAAAGTAAAAACATCATCGCCCAACCACCCACGCTTCTCGTCGCCATGGGGTTTGCTACTTCTTTTCCGACTAATTGTTCTTTCTCGATGTCAAGAATATTATTGAAAATAGTAGGTCCGTCGTTTGTCGCGCGTGAAGTGAACGAGTCAACTTTTTCGACGAGTGGATGTATTACTTCCTCAGGATCGATTTTGAAATACTTGCTCACCGTCTTGGCGATCTCATTGTTGAATAGCCTTCCGGAATCTCCCCCTAAGAATTTAATTGCCCGACGCTGCATCCCGTCCAAGAACATCGAAGGGATTTGCGTCATGATGGTTTGCTGCAACACTCCCTGGATGATCTGCATTTCCATATCGTTCTTTGGATCATAGTAAAACTTCAGCTTTAACCCGAGTGACGTATCTGTGAATGCATCTGCGGGGATAACGAGAGCAGCAGCAGCACTCCCCTTGCGGACATAGTCTTTGATGATGCTCGTATCGAACTTCACTTCGACACCATTGTCATCTTTGACCGACTTGATCAGTTTGAATGTTCGTGTTGTATCGAGCACCCGCTCGATGCGAGCAGCGATCGGAGAAGTGCTGTTATTGAGGAATGCCAATTTGAGATTGTTCGCTCCGGAGTTAGCATTCCCGAAGATCGAACCCCAGAGCATAATAAGCAGGATCGGTATAAGAAACGTAAGACTCACAGCAACTCGATCGCTCCAGAAGATCCGATATTCCTTCGCGATCAGTTTGATGACAGTGTTCAATCTCGCAATCTCCTTCCGGTGAGATGGAGAAACAATGCTTCCAAAGTCGGCTTGTGCATTTCAATGAATTTATGGCTCATGTCGTTCTGCTCGAGTTGTCGGAAGAACGAAGAAAGAAGGAAACCGTTGTTTGGTTTCAATTCAAAGTGATCGTTCTCGTCAATAAGAGAACCAAATTGTTTAAACAGCTCAGCCTTACTCATTGTCGCCTGGTTCTTCGCAATAGAAATCGATTCATCGTAGGTTAATCGCTCGAGCAACTGATCCACGGTCCCGTCGGCGATGATCTTTCCGAAATCGATGATGGCAATACGACTGCACATCCGTTCTGCCTCTTCCATGTAGTGTGTCGTATAGACAATGGTCTTACCTTGTCGGTTGAGCATCATCAAAAAGTCGAAGATGGCGTTGCGTGATTGTGGGTCCACACCCACAGTTGGCTCATCACAGAGAAGGAGCGGCGGATCGTGAAGCAGGCTTGCGATGAGATTCAATCTTCGTTTCATCCCGCCCGAAAAGTTCTTCACCTTATCTTTTCTGCGATCGTAGAGTTGCACGGAATCGAGCCTTTCCTTGATTCGCCCTCGTAGAATCCTTTTTTCAATATGGTAGAAGCTTCCAAATATTTCGAGGTTATCTTGAGCGGAAAGGTCATCGTATAGCGCCAGTGATTGAGGAACAAGTCCAATAGCTTTTCTTGTTTGCAAGCCGTCGCGGGTGACTTTCTCGCCACCGACAAGAATTTCGCCCGCATCGGGATCGAGGTAACCAACCAACAAATTCATGAGAGTGGATTTTCCCGCACCATTAGGTCCGAGCAAGCCGAAGAATTCTCCGTCGTTCACCGTAAGAGAAATCTTGTCGAGAGCAGTAACAGACGGAAAGACTTTGGTAAGCGATTTGATTTCAATCATGTCCCAGAAGTATACGGATGTAAGGCATATTGTTGCAGTGAAGTAGAAAGAGGAAAAAAGACCGACGGAGTATTCGTCGTGAATTCGCACGAAAGAAACACTCTCACCCTCCAAGCACACTCAGGAGTCATACGCTTGGCAAAGCCCCAAGCAAAACGAAGACGATGCCCTGCGCGTATTTTCTCACCAGGCAGGTTCTCCCTCGTTTATATGAACGCTCTTTGCCTCTATCGGATCAACGCAAATTTGCCGATCTGTTTTCCAAATTCAGATTCGACAGTAAATACATATACTCCACTTGCCAACGCTCTGTGGCTATCGCTGAGCAGATCCCAGTCGAGCTCCCACTTGTTTTCCAATTGTGGATCGTTCCCGGCAACAGCAAGTTGGTGGGAGTCGTACTCAAGTGTGGCAACTTGATCACCTACGAGTGAGAATATTCGAATCGTACATTTACTCGGGAGGTGGATAAACCTTATTTTGCGGCTGTTCTCCGTCCAATTTCTGCTCAGTCCTTCCCATCCCCCATTTTCATATGTGTAATCCCGATCGACTCGATACGGATTCGGCACGACGAGTACTTCACCAAGATTATCGGAGGCAGAAAATGCCAGATCTACCTT
>JACOSX010000167.1 GCA_016178625.1 Ignavibacteria bacterium | reverse complement strand
CGGACAGTTCATTGAAACAATCTACAACAAAAAACGTCTTCACTCATCGCTGGGCTACTGCTCACCGGTTGAGTTCGAAGATAAATTTCATTCACACAGAGCAGCCTAACTGCCTGTCCGGTTTAATGGGGTCACTCCAATATCAATCCTCCAAAGCTTTTGCCCATTCCCATCGTAACGTGTGGCCCATAAACTGGCTTTATTAGTCGCGCCAGGGTGATTGAAATCCTCCTCACCTGTAATAAAGATTGCACCTCCGCTTCCATCAGCAACAACTGAACCGGTTTTTGATCCGGTGTATGCTGGCGCAAGTTGTATTCCACCGGGTTGCCATTTGACATTCCCGTTTTTATCGACACGCTGAATGTAAAGCGAGCTATTAATGTAGCCGAATTTATCTAGTGTCGCACCTCTGTGATCTCCCCACTCTAAAATGGCGCCACCATCCCCATCACTGATTAACGCGGTGCCTCCTGTATTGTCAGTGCTATCGTTGTGGTGTGCCTCAATGTAATTGGGCCAGACCTTGTAACCAAGCTCATCCAATTTCTGAACGAAAATGTAACTGCTTAGACTCCCAGCGATGATAGAACTACCATCATCAAATGTCAAAGTATTCGGAATTGCACCAGGACAGACACAGAGTGCACTTTCAGCATACGTGGAGGTTGACCACTGAGCGCTGATACTGGCAGTCAAGACAAGAATCAAAATTGAAATCATCAAAAGTCTTTTCATGATCATCGTCGCGTTGCGAATGAGCAGGAATCCACTTTCATCCGTGAATACGAGATGGGCGCCAAGTCTTGCGGTTTTTTTTATCTGAGTCCATTCGTGTCGGACCCCAATGGGCAATGGCCTCTTCGTCCCTCTGGAGCGCCCGGCGTTCCGGTTTCTGACAGCTCCATCCCATGCTCAGTAACAGTCGCCAGACATGGTTCGGGTGATAGCTCACTTGGAACCGTTTCTCGATCAATGTGGAAATCCTTTGCAATGTCCACAGGTCGGTCGAGTACCCCACCGCAAGGGAACCTTTCAAGAGATACTTCGCCAACTTCACTTTTTGTGCCATGCTCAGCCGGGGTGGACGTCCGGGTGTTGGTCTTGGGCGGAGCCCCTTGAACCCATGTTTCTTGTACGCGTCGCGCCACCGGACGATGGAACTCTTGGATGCTGCAAGCAATCGAGCTATGGCCGACACGGACTTCCTCTGGCGCAGCAGTCGGATGGCCTGTCGGCGGCGGCGTTCCAACTGGTGAGCGCTTCCTTTGTGGTCTCATGACAGGGAATATAACTATAATAAAACATATGTGCCATTATTTATGCGAAAGTCAATAGTTGCAACATCTCTCTTTTCATTTCAAGTACATCATTGTGATCGTCGCGCTAAACCTCTCGCCGATACTGCTCGTTGCAGTTAAAGCGCAGACATACACACCCGATGCAACTGGGATTGCAGAGTTGTCTCTTCCATCCCACCGCGCATATTTGCTCCCGGCTTCTTCGGTTTCAGCGACAAGCGTTCTTACTTCTTGGCCAAGGACATTATATATTTTCATCAGGACTTCGCTGCGTTCAGGGATACTATAATGGATCACCGTCTCGGAATTGAACGGGTTTGGATAATTTCTTTCGATAAGAAACTTTTCAGGTATTTCAACCCGCTCTTCCACGTCCGTCACACCGCCATTATTTGTATAAAATATCTCACCCTGACTACCCACGATGCATCCATGTCTCAGATCCACAAAATAAACCCTGAGGGGGCGCGAATAGGACGGTGAAAAATATGTCCATTGCAAATTCCAGTTCGAGCCTCCATCAGAGGTGTGCCACACCTCCATGTTATTTCCCAAACACGTATACTGTACGGCCCACCCGTTCAATGTATCAGGAAAGCTTATGTATGTTGTAAAATCTGAACAATTGAATTCAAGCTGGCTCCGAAATGTGAAGCCACTATCTGCAGTCTTGCCTATAGCTGTAGTGGTTGTCGGACCATCTACCGTGATCCATCCAATGGATTTCGAGAGGAATTGCATATCCATCGCACCTGCGTGGTAGCCTATATTTCTGAGACTGTCCCAAGTCATTCCACCATCTGTTGTACGAAGAAGTGGTCCTGGTTCCCCCGCTACCCATCCAGTCTTTCGGTCTACAAAAGAACAGAGATACATGAAAAGCCCTCCTTGAATGAAGGTTGGCTTCCAGCTCATTCCCCCGTCTGTGGTCCTAAGGATCCACATCTCAGTTCGATTTCTCCTCAATGCTGTTGCCCATCCGGTGAAGCTGTCGACAAAACAAATTCGTCCGAGCCAACTAATACTATCCAGAAATGGATTCAAGGAGAGCCGTGCCCAAGTAACTCCACCATCAGTGGTATGCAATAGAGTATCACCGTAGATGTGGTTCCAGTTCGTCGCCCAACAATTTCTCGCATCGATCCCTGCGATGTGTTCAGTATGGATTGAATCCTGCCTTGTCCACGATAAACCTCCGTTGGTAGTGTGAAAGATTCCACCTAATCCGATCACCCACCCATTGAGCGAGTCTGCAAAGTAAACATCATTCAGTCTTTCCGTGGTAGGCGACTGCATCTGGATCCATTGGGCGTAGCTTAGCAAGGGGGGGAAAAGCAAAAAGGCAAGTAATACAATATTAATAGATCTAAACGTCTTTGGCCTCCAATCCTGAAGAGATAGAAACGTATCAATATGAGCATACGCAATTATCTCTGCTTTGTCAAATAGTTTTAGGCTCTATTGTCAGCAGGACTCACAATTCGTGAAAGAGCATGCTCTTATTAATTGTTCAGTTCTTTCTTACTTATGAAACTGACCCATTACTTCCTCATTATTTCATCAAGACCATCTTCTTGACATCCTGAAATGTTCGCCTCTCATTCTTGAAGGTGACACGGTAGAAGTATACACCGCTCGCCGCAGTCGTACCGTTGTATATCGCGACGTGAGTGCCAGCATCGAAAGGCGAATTATCCAGAACCGTAGCGACCTCTCGTCCGAGCACATCATATATTTTCAGAGACACAGAGGATGGCTCCGGTAGATCGAACTGAATTCGCGTTACTGGATTGAACGGGTTTGGATAACACTGGTACAAAGCGAATGCCGTTGGAATCGGTTGTTTCCCTCCGACAGTCAGTATCAGCGACGTAACATCCAGATTATCAATCTTGAGATGGGATTTCTCTTTGAGGGAGATCGTATTGACAATCTTATCATCCACGACTTCGGAGAGAAAGATATCCCGGTGAACGTCATTCATCAACTTCCACTGAATCTCAATGGGGTATTTCGATGAGTGTATCGCTATCCCATAATCGATCGACCTCTCGCTTGAGCTGGAATAAACTTCAACCACGCTTTGATTTGAGAATCGCACATCGAAGGTCGCTTCCGGTGGGCTGGGTGGTAACTCATATACCTCAGGGTTAATGTTGTCATTCGTTCCGAAGTACAGGGTTTGGCGTTTTCCCCCAGCGTCTCGAACTACAAGGGTATTAAGATTTGCAACCGAAGCTAACGATGGAGGCACTTGAGAAACACTGCGCGATGAAGCTTTCTCAATTTGCGATGATCCTACACCGAAGGTCATTTTTCCAGGGGTGCTTATTTTCACCCAATACCCGTTCACCGGTTTAAGACTATCAGCATTGAAATATGCACCGTTGAATCCGACGAATGGAGTGAGGATGATACCCCCCGGAATCGTGTTGACCGATGCAGCGGGGATGGGTGTACTTAACGGCCCTATAAGGTTCCAGCCTCCAATGACGTCGATAGTGTCTCGCGTCCACTCTCGACCGTGTACAGAGATGGTTGAGGCAGATGGAAATTTCAGCCAATACCCTGTAGAATAATTCAAGGTGTCTCGGATGAAGTAACCAACTCCTGTCGTGTACCCGAACGCTCTAGATGCTGATGATGGGAAAACATCATTCTTCCGCGTGCTTGGAAGGCGAAGTGGGACTGAAACAAGATTCCAATCCGGAATAGTTGAGTATGTCACCGTCTGATATACCAACTTCAGTCTTAGTAGAACGAGTGAGCCCTCAGGAATAGTTGGAGGAACATCAGACTGCAGATAGCGGAAACTCAAACGCGCGACAAATCCGCTCTCGGGTTGTGCTTCGACCACGTAGATGCGGCGGAGTGAAGGAACCCACTCGCCTGATTGTTTGATACCAAATGCCCATGGCAAGTACGGGGAAATATCCTGCACATTTTCGATCGTGATCGTGTTTTCGACTGTATCGAGCTGACTGCTGACGCTGTCCCACACCGTACCGTAATTCGTGGGTGACGTATCGGGGTAAATTGTCATTGCCACAGTCGTTGGATTTGACCCTCCACTCCTGAACTGCACATAACTGCTATCATGATCATACCGATATATTGCAGTCGCATTAGGTCTGATCACTCGCGTAATGCTGTGCGCAAAGAGTTCACCATCCCCCTGGATTGCATCGGGCGAATCGTTTACGATTGAAACATTATTATGACCCGCATCCATGTCTCCGTTGAGTGTGAGGGTTCCATCTATCACCACATCGCTTAAAACAGTAACTCCCCCTGATGAAGATAGCCCCCTATGCTTCGCCGTACTTAAGGGTCCTGGAGCGTCACCGATCTGAAGATTGAAGAAATTCTCACCGGTCATCCTTCGTTGAACTTGTGACGACATCACCACTGTTGACTTACCTGGGGAAAAGGTTCCTACGCTATACCAATCCCCACCGATAATGAACGCGGGGGACCCATTTGGGTCAACAAGAATAGAACCATAATTTGTCATGTCGCCCGCAACGAAGCATGTATCATTGTGTTCGTAGGTAATTCCAGCCGAGGGATTTACACTGAGGGTAATCATTGCAGAATGAGCTGGTACGCTTGGGACGCGCCACGGTCTGTCGGCGTTGATGAATACGCTATCATCTGCCGTTGGTAAGAATGGTGGACTCCAATTGAGCGAGTTCTCCCATTGCCCATCGATGGACGCTATCCAGATTTTCGTGTGACGGTCGGAAGAATTAATAAACTCGACAGAGTGATCTTCTCCCCCGCCAACAGACACGTGGACTGTGTCGGTCGCACCAACCTCGGAACCGTCGCGAAGGACACTAATACTCTTCCATTGTGGAATCTTCATTTCTTTAGCGATATAATTTCCAGCTAACACATTTGCAAAGAGACTTTCCGCATACACAGAATCGATCCGTGAGGGCGATGAGATTGAATCACGGTAGAGCAACAACGACCACTTTTGCAGACTTCGGTCATTCGAAGTTTGTGCATTGGCATCGTCATCTCGATACTTGTGCATGACAATCGTACCACTTGCAGCATTGATGAAATCCACAGTGTCAACCTCACCACCGTTCACGATGAACATCACCGTATCAGCGACACCCGAACGGTTGTGGCTGTTAACCCTCCTGAGAATATTTTTCCAATATGGAATCGCTTCTTGCACCGCCAAGTAGGTTCCATCGCCGAGACTATCTATGCTAAGCACTGAATCTGCCACGACGCTTCGGACGAAATTTCCAGGCGCTATAAAGTTTGTATACAGCGAAAGATGGCGGCTCTGGCCCACACGATCCGTCCCTGTTGATGCATTGCCGTCTGCGTCGCTGAAGGCTCGGACGACGGCTTTATTTGGCTTGAAGTTAAGGAAGTCGACGAGATGAGACTCGCCTGAATGAATGTTCACGGAATCTTCAAGGATATTCCCTGCCACTTGAATGACACTATCACTGTTGCCCGACCTGTGAATCGTGTGGATTTTTCCAAGGGAATACCATCCCCCTGTACTACTATCACTCTCTCTTGCAACATAAATACCATCTGCAAGATTTGCTGTATCGAGACTTGATGAACTGCTCGTTTTGATCGGCACGCCGTTTTTGAGGAGAGTGAGGTTCCAACCTTTCAGACTTTGATCGTCTCGTGTGAGCATGTTTCTATCTTTGTCTTTAAAACTTCGGATCGTGATGGATTTAGAGGTCATCGAAAAGTTTCCGAAATTCTTTCCCGAGAAATCTACTCCACTCTGAGCACTGAACTTGTAGGTATCAGGAGAAACTGGGAAACTCTTCACATACCCAGGCTTAAGTTCTTCACATAGTGCATAATTTCCCGGACCAAGATTCGTAAAGATAAAGGAACCATTGGCGAGGGTGGAATAGCTTGGCATTGGGATTCCATTCTTACGCAAATCAATAATCCACCCAACAAGGGGACCTTCAACTCCATCTCGAATTCCATTACGATTGACGTCGTCAAACGCGATACCACTCACGCTAAATTTCTTGAAGTCACCAAAGTTCTGTCCGGTGATATTTGGCCGGCTCCAATAGTAAATGATGAATGCACTGGGTGTTCGCGTTTGGAGCCAACCCACCTCAGCTTGTTGAGTAAGAGAATATGTTCCAGGACCATGATTACTAAAACTATAAGCTCCCTGAGCATCCGATAGAGTGCTGTCGATCAGCCCAGCATCCTTGTAGAGATACAGGCGACGACCAGCGCGACCCTGCTCACCCGCATCTTTAGTACTATCTCCATTGAGATCCTCAAAAACTGTTCCGCTAATGATCAAATGAAAATTGCCAAAATCCTTCCCTTCAATCTGTTGTCCATAAGAACTGATGACAACCGTCTCTGGGACACTTGGGAACGTCTGGAACCAGCCGAGAGGGATCTCCTCGCTCAAGAGATACCGGCCCAGAGGAAGTCCTGTGAACTCATACATACCGTTAGCGCCCGATTCCACGACTGAATCAGTGGATGGTCCAACATCCAGCCTCGCGAGGTGAATCCGCCAGCCAGAAAGAAGTGGCTCCCCAAGATCTCTGGATCGGCTGAAATTTGAGTCATTGTACACTATACCACTGACACTTCCTGGAAGATATTTGCCAAAGTCTCGATCTGCCTTCGTCTGACCACTGCTGTTGATGATCACCGAGTAAGAATCAGATGTGTCGGGCCGCGTCCGGATCCAAAACGGCTGAGCTTGCTCTTTGACTGTGTATGTACCGGCATCCAGCCCCGTGAATGAGTAACTACCATTGATGTCAGAAAGGGTGGAATCGATCTTTGAACCTGTGAGATACGTTTTCCAATTTGCCAATCCCGAATCACCAGGATCGCGCACGCCATTTCCATCGTGATCGAAGAAAAACACTCCTGAAATCGTGGCTAATCTGAAGTTGCCAAAATCTTTCCCTGTAAAAGTGCCTCCAGGTCCCATGATAATCAAAAGTGTGTCTTGTGGGTTTGGCTTTGTTCTCTTCCATCCTGCCGGGAGGGTTTGCGTGAGAACAAACGTGCCGGGAGGAATTTTCCCGAACATATAATTGCCGTTCGCATCTGTGAGGATGGAATCATCTCGCTGAGTGCCTTTGATAAATACGCGCCAGCTGCTGATACCCGGGTCACCTGCATTCTTTACGCCATTTCTATCGAGATCATCAAAAATAGTGCCGCTGATATGCCCCAATCCTGCATTGCCAAAGTCATTATTGGGATATTGACCACCGCTCCCTACAGTAACGACAAACGAATCGTGCGGTGCTGTTTGAATCCAGCCTGATTGGACCTGCTCCTTGATGACATAGAACCCCAATGTCAAGCCGTTGAACGAGTAGCGACCATAAGAGTCGGTGAGCACTGAATCTTTTTTCTGCCCGGAGAGTCGCACCAACCGGTTCGGCAGACCGGACTCATTCGAGCCTCGTTGACCATTGCTATCGAGATCATCGTACACTGTTCCACTGATAACCCCTAACTGAAAATCACCGAAATCTTTTCCTGTGATATACCTCTGATTGTTTTTAATCTCCACGCTGTAAGAAATCGCGTTGTGTGGAAGTGTCAACACCCATCCCAGTGGGGTAAGTTCAGTAACGGTATACGTGCCTATATCCAATCCGGCAAACGTGTAATTGCCATCCGCATCAGTGAGCACCGTATCAGTTCTGCCGCCTGTCAACTGAATCGATATGTCGGGAAGTCCAGCTTCACCCATACCTCTGATACCATCACCATTCATATCATTAAAGACGTTCCCGTTGATCGCGCCGACAAAATTACCGAAATCTTTACCCGTCAGAATTCTCCCGCTGGAATCGATAGTAACAGGATAGACTCGTTCGCCCAATTGAAGAGTGGCAACCCCTGGCGTGCTCAGAACAGGATATGTCTCTTGTGAAACAATTCCCAAACTCTCCCGAACTGTATAGGTGCCTTTCATCAAACCTTCAAATGTGTATTCACCGGCCGAATTCGTTTTCACACGAGCCTGAACTGCGCCACCAATCGAACCACTTGACACGCCACCAGCGTAGAGTTTCATCCACCAATTGGCTATAGGGGGATCGCCCAACACCAGCCCATCGCCTGCAATGTCACAGTATTTCTTACCGCGAATCATTCCCAACTTAAAATTGGCAAAGTCGGCTGTTGCTATCGTCCCAGTGTTGATATCAACTTGATACGCACGGGGACCGGCAGAGTCGCCAAACGTTGTAGAAACTTCCCCGCTTCCCCCGACCCTTGGGAATGTTTGTCTCCACCCTGAAAACAATTTTTCCTCGACAGTGTATCTTCCTGGGAAGAGGCTATTGAAGGCGAAGGATCCCTGCCCGGCCGTCAATGCCGAATCCAGTTGAACACCATTCTTGAATAACCTCACACGCCAGCCGGACAATGGAAGATCCCCTGCAACTGCGCTATCGGCAGTTCCATCTTCATAGACTCTCCCATTGATAGTGCCCAGTAGAAAGTTTCCAAAATTTTTTCCTGCAATGACTTTTCCGCTCGTGTCAATCGTAACTTTATATCCTCGCATAATACTCCCGAACGCTGTATCGCCTGGTGGTTTGGGAAATGTTTGGATCCAACTAACATAGAGACTTTCCCGAACGACATACTGGCCCGAGTCAAGATTGGCAAAGGTGTATAGCCCAGTACCGTCAGTCACTACATCCTGACGAAATCCGGGCTTTAGTATACTTACACTCCATCCCGCCACCGTACTATCGCCTGCGGGAGAAATGACGCTATCACCCGTGACATCCTTATAGATTTTTCCATTTACTTTACCCAGTTCGAATTGACCGAATGCGAGTCCCGCGACATCTTGTCCCATGGTATCGATGTTTACGACAAGGGAATCAGGGTGATTTGTTTGTAGCCAACCACTTTTCGGATCAGCCTTCACAACAAACGTTCCTGTGAAGAGTCCGATAAAGATGAAATTACCATTTGCATCTGTCAAAGCTGAGGCTGATGATGGTCCACTCAATTTAATTGACCAGTTCTGTAACCCTGGTTCACCTGGATCCTTGCCGCCATTATGATTGCGATCTTTATAAACGACACCCGCGATAGTAGCTAACTGGAAGTTGCCAAAATTTCGAATGGAATCTCCACCAATTGGGAGATTCACGGTTGAATCAGTTGCGCTCGTTTGCATCCATCCCGATTTAATTACTTCTTTGACCACATAGATTCCCGGTATAAGTCCATCAAGAGAGTAAATCCCGTTTGCGTCCGACGTCGCAGACTTACTCATCGGACCACTGATATTGATGGTCCACCCGCTCAAACCCGTTTCACCTGTTTCTTGGACTCCATTCCGATTGAGATCATTGTAGATTGTCCCATGAATTGCATATCCACCCAAAGAGCCATCGGGATTGACATGTTGCGCGTATACGTCCCACCCCTGGGTACCAAGTTTTCGAGCATCCTGCCATGTAATGATAGCTCCCTGAACGCCATCATTTACAATTTCGGGTCCCGACTGAGTGAGAGTGTCGGTGCAGGCAGCAATACCGTTAGATGCCCAAAGAGTGCTGCCACTCGAAGTGACACGCTGGGCATAGACATCTGCATTGCCGCTTCTTGAATCCTCCCATGTAACGATCGCACCGAAATTACCATCACTGACCATGTTCGGTTTCACTTGATCGTGCGATTCTGAACAAAGCGCGATGCCGCCGGTTCCCCAGAGAATAGTTCCACTCGCATTGACACGCTGGGTATAAACATCTGCATTGCCGCTTCGTGCATCTTGCCAACTGACGATTGCACCCCCTACGCCGTCAGTGGCAATCTTTGGCAGGGTTTGATCATTAGCTTGTTGCGCAATGATGACACCGGTCGAGGTCCACTGACGCGAACCATCGGACGCTACATGTTGCGCAAAAATGTCGGCATCACCATTCCCGAAATCCTCCCACACAATGATCGCACCATTGCTGCCATCATCGATAAGCTGAGGGTATCGCTGATGATTAACCTTGTCGGAAATTACAACACCATTGCTCGACCACAAACTTGCACCCCCGCTTGAGACTCGTTGGGCGTAGATATCATAGTCAGAGTTGTTTCGAAGATCTTGCCACACTATGACAGCTCCGCCCGCGTTATCTTTGACGATTGCGGGATTGACTTGATCGTTAGTCGCACTGCAGACGATGACTCCATCGCTTGTCCACGTGGGGGTTCCGCCGGCATCAATGCGCTGGGCATAGATATCTGCGTTTCCGTTCCGGTAATCTTGCCAAACGATGATGACACCGCCAACATTATCTCTAATGATAGCAGGGGCAGTCTGTTCGTGTGCTTCAGTGCATACCGGTATTCCATTGGCTGTCCACTGTTTCGTACTATCGGCAGCAACGTGCTGGGCATAGATATCTGCATTTCCATTGCGGTTATCTTGCCAAACAATGATCGCCCCACCTCCACCATCATTGACAATGGCTGGGGTGATTTGGTTACTATCGAACCGACAAATAATTGCGCCGTTATTAGTCCATTGATTTGAACCACGAGCATTGATACGCTGTACGTAAATGTCCGTACCACGACTTGTTGTCGCTGAGTCGCGCGAATCCTGCCATGTAATAATAGCTCCGCCAGCTCCATCACTCACGATCTTTGGATTGGTTTGATGGCTTCTGAGAGTGGCGATGGGTGTGTTGGTCTTCGGATCCCTGGACCACTGTCCTAAAGAAATTCCACATAACATGAGCAAAAGAAAACCGCACAACAGTACTCTTCGGAACATCACGGCATGTAGCATTGTTACTCCTTGTAAATAAAAGTTCTCGTTCAATAATAAGCCACAGCTGTACTCTTGGCATCCCTACCTCCCAAAGTGAAAAAAAATTTATATAAACTCGCTCGTGGTATAATGCGACATCCACGGCGAGGAGCAATTCCGCGTTATATCACTGGACAATCAATTTTTGTATCGGGTAACCATCGTGCTACGTTCATCCCCACACTCCAACTCCGCGAGAAATGCGCTACACATTTGGTTCTTAGCTCTGTGCTATGAAGAACTAAAGAAAGTTGATTTCGATGTGGAACTGTCCCTGCCCACAGTGCCCCCTGAAGTCTTGCACCGGGTTGTACTTCCCCTTGACTTGAGGATAATACAATACTGATAGCAATATAGACCTCTCTCTTGATAAAGTCAAGAGCAAATGTACTGCTGGAGGGGAAAGTGTAACGCGTAAAGGTATCACAAGGCGGTTTCGTTATCAGATCGGCTTACCTAATTTTCTTGCTTCTGCCTTGTGATTTGAATAAATTCTTTAAATCAGACCATTTGAGATGGAAAACATATACGATATTTCGTATTTCCTAATCCATTCCAATTGAGTAAAGCATTTTCATAAATATAACTCAAAACCACTTTATCCTATATTCTGTTCACTTATGTTTTCCCGCATCAGCAATCCAAAAGTAATTCTAATGAATGGCAGCTTATGAAAAAGTCGTTAGGTCTAACACTATTCATAGTTTTCTCGAGCATTTTGCTCTCCTGCTCAATTTTCCTACCAATACGAAACGACGCAAATCAGAAGCTACGCGATCAGATCGGTGCAATATTACACGATACACTACTCTCTCCGTGTTTCATCGGCATTAAAATCGTCTCGCTCCAAGATGGAAGAACTCTTTATGAGCAGAACGGCGAAAAGCTATTCCATCCTGGATCGAATTTAAAATTGTTCACAACCTCTGCCGCAGCAAACGTACTCGGACCTGATTATAAAGGTCGAACGAGAATATCGACTGATGGCACACTCTCCGAAAGGGTTCTGAGCGGCAATCTCCTCGTGAAAGGATTCGGAGATCCGCTCATAAAGACGGATGATCTGGATTCCATGGCGGTGGAAATTGCAAACTACGGCATTCGCTCAATCCAAGGCGACCTTGTGGGGGATGTAAGCTATTTCGATAGTCTCGTCTGGGGACATGGGTGGATGTGGGATGATGAGCCTGAATCTGATGAAGCGTTTATTACCCCCCTTACCGTTAATGCTAACGCCATTACAGTAATGGTCAAGGGCGGTTCAAAAGCTGAAGATACTCCAACTGTGTCTTTGCAGCCGCAAACATCTTATGTATCAATATTGAATCAAGCTGTAACATCCTCGGATACAGTCATTCCTCCACTACGTGTCAGCCGCACTAAAGGCAACAACAAAATAATTATCGAGGGAAGAATACCTCCTGACAGTCAGCCGAAGGAATTTTCTCTCAGCGTGTTCAAACCGGAAATGTATTTCTTGCACCTGCTCAAAGAACGACTTACTTTCCACGGGATTACAGTGAAAGGCACGCTGAGAATCGATTCAACTCGAGGGCGACTGACAATTGACGAGGTCACTCATCCAATTGACTCGATTCTTCATCAGGTCAACAAATCGAGTGATAATATCGCAGCGGAGAACCTCTTGAAAATACTTGCCGTAGAAAAGCGAGGAGCACCCGGAACTGCGATGAAGGGAATAACCATTCTTAAGGAGTATCTTGTCAGTGAGGGAATCGATACGACCAACATGATGATCGCGGACGGCTCTGGTGTTTCTTGGTATAGCGCAGTTTCACCGAACACAATTGTCCAGCTCTTGCAGAAACAGTATCAGCATAAAATAATTTTCGACCGTTTTCTCGCGAGCTTACCTATTGCAGGGGTGGATGGAACATTGAAAAACCGTATGAAAGGAGCGAATGCCGCCGGGAACGTTCGGGCGAAAACCGGTACACTCACGGGTGTGAGCGCCATATCGGGGTATGTAACTTCGGCGGACGGAAAGTTATTAGCATTCAGCATCTTGTGCAATCATTATCCACGCGAGATCGCTGCTCTCAGGAGTGCACAAGATCGAATTTTAGAACTTCTTGCTGGCACTTCAATATCCAACAATTAAAAAAAATCCGCTCTACCATCGAGAACGGATTGCTACTCACGAATACGCGCTAACTTAGCATCTGCAAGAAGAGCTACTCAACAGAACTGATCACAATATCACCGCCAGATGTCTCCAGCTTGATTGGATTTCCACCTCCATTGATTGTTCCTCTCAGACTTCCATCTCTCAATTTTCCCGCAAATGGAAAATCACAACTAACCTCTCCGCCCGTTGCTTCAGCAAGAACCTCTGCGGAGATCGATTTTGGCAATCGTACAACAAGGTTCCCTCCAGAGGTAGACAGGTCAATGCCTTTATTATCTTTCATTGCAACGCGAATATTCCCTCCCGAAGTTGATGCATCTAACTTTCCATCGCTGTCTTTGAGCTCGATATTACCACCTGATGTTTCCATGTGAATCGTCCCATTGATGGATTCACCCCGCATATTGCCCCCGGATGTTTCTAGAAATACCGATCCCGTTGCATTTTGAACTGTGATGTTTCCTCCTGAAGTGTTCATTTTGATCGAACCGCCTACTTTAGTCAATTCGAGATCGCCACCGGAAGTTTCTCCTTCAATCGTTCCTTCGATATTTTGGACAACGATATCACCGCCTGCAGTCTGGACGTCAAGATTAAATTTCTTCGGTACCTGGATCTCAAAGTGCACATTGATAGAGTTATTCTCAAAAAAATTGAAATGGTGATTTCTAAGCCGCCCCTCGACTTTGACTCTGTCTCCTTCCTGATCGAAGGTCACATTAAACTTTCTTAGCTGATCGTCTGAACCGCGCGCCGTTACCTGTACGGATACTTCGTTGCTCTCTGTTCCCGATATGGAAATAGTTCCTTCGTCTGCATCAAGGATGAGTTTTCCGTTTGGTTGCACAGAAAAGGTCTTTTCAATTTTCTTATCGCTCCCCCATGGCGCCGAATGTCCGTCATCCTTATTGTGTGTTCGGACGGAGAGTGCGATCATTGTCGCAGCAAACATCACCGCAAAGACAACAAGAATTGCCAACTTCGCCTGTATACTCAATTGCTTGTTCATACTTCACTCCTTTCGCTAATAGCTAATATCATTTGATCAGTTAGACGCTACTTGGAAGAAAAAGTTGCAAACCGACCGATTGGGTGCTGGCTCACTTTGAGAAATCACGGCGGTCACGGACCATTCCGTGACCGAATTCTGTGCTTGTGTCACGGTGTGGACTCCCGCTTTTCAGCGGGACAGGCTGTGACACCTGTGAAACTGAGCCACAACCTCCGATTGCGAACGATTGCGAATGAGAGAAGTTTTCGTTAGAT
>JACOSX010000166.1 GCA_016178625.1 Ignavibacteria bacterium | reverse complement strand
CCGCCTCACGCGGGCTTGCACGCCGTAGTGCGTTTCGGTCACTTACGCTCCAAAGCTTCAGCGACGGAGCGCACGCAGGCGGGTGAATGTACGATGTTCCCTAACCTACACACACTTACACAACCGCAAAGATGTCACTCTCTCGCATGATCAGATATTCTTGACCATCAATCGTCGTCTCTGTTCCAGAATACTTCCCATACAATACTTTGTCGCCGATTTTCAGGTCAAAAGACAAGATTTTACCCTCATCAGATTTTCTACCCGGACCGGTTGCAACGACTTCGCCCACGACTGGCTTTTCCTTTGCTGTGTCAGGGACGATAATGCCACCCTTCGTCCGTTCTTCCGCAGCGACAGGCTTGATAATAACCCGATCACCTAATGGCTTGATCTTCATATTGACTCCTCCTTACAAGTTGATAAATGAATGGTTTGAATACAATTGACTTGCGGGTACGCCCGTAGCGTGCCCGTCAAAAGGGATTTGATTACTTGATTATAAGTTATCAAAGGTTGTGCCAGAATCCCATATGCCCGAAATGTTTTGAATACGAATTAAAGGAAGTCTTCGCAGAAATGACTTCACTCGAACTATGACGTGGTGACAGGCAGTAAGAATAAAATTGCAGAGTATGACAGCCAACGTGACAAGAGTTATCCTTGTCAACTGATTGGAAATGGCAAGAGGAACCATCTTATGGTCGGCAAGCCAACATGGTTCGATCCCCTTCTCGTTAAATATGTTGCAAAGAGAAAAAGATGAGGCAGGTCCCACCCCCTGCCTCAGGTCTCATCAACGATAAGGCTCCTCCAAAACAGTCGTAATTCCCCCTTTAGCGGCGAGGGAACCTAGAACGGGACGCTAAAACACTCTGGTTACCACCGGGAGTTAGCTTGATTGATGCCAATCCGGTCATGTTTCCCGAGTATCGCAAAAGGATCAGACCTTCATCGCCTTCTCAGATTTCACGATCTTGCCTTTTCCGTTATGCCTGGAGATTTCCTCAAGAACATCCTCTTTGACTTTATGTCCATGAACCTTTCTGTTCTTCATCGTGTCATACAGGATATCGCGAGTTTTAATGGCTTCTTCAACATGCCCGTTCTCGTTCAACCAATCACTGAATCGTTCTACATAGTATTTGAAATCGATATGCCCGAACGATTCAACAGCAGTAGACGCCGGTTTGATCAGTGCCGACACGAGAAGTTTCCGAGCCTCCTCTGGCTTAGCACCCTCGATGTTAATCTCCATTCGTTTGCCCGCCTGTTTGATATCCTCCGCCAGGAGCTTACAATCATGGAGTAACGAGTGTCCGACTGCAAGATTTGCATGGTGAGCGATACGCCGATTGCTCAATTTTTGGGCAATCTCTCTCAGGATATCGTTGCTGTGCTGGAAGAAGCGACTTCCGTCGAATGCAAGTATGCGCCCAATCTCATCCGAGAACAAGTCTTGAGCCATCACCTCTTCATCATATCCCGGCGGCGGGGTCACGCGAACGCGAAGCTGGTTGGAAACGATGTCTTCCTCGCCGAGATGTAGGGCAATTTGCACAGTGTACATACCCGGTTCTGCAATGTCCCACCCATTTTTTCCTGCGGATACAAATAACGATTCGTAAATGGATTCACTCGGCATCAGTATTCGCTTCTTTGGTTGGATGCATTGCTGTACATATGGCAACCATTGGCGCGCTGTCTTCCCCTCCTTCTTGAGAATGACCGTCATCGCATCCGTCATCCGAAGAAGTGAGTCTTCGATCAGCTGTGGCTCCGAAGATGTGTTCGTAAGTTTGAGCTCAAGAGTTACGGGCTCCATGAATTCGAACACCGCTTGCTCGCGATTCACACGCACTTCAAGACGAATTGCGGGCTCGGCAGAGACATTTGCCTGCTGGAACGCGTGATGATCGAACCAGTTGGCATTTCCCATCTCCACGAATCGTTCTGGTGCGTGACGCAAGAAGAATAATTCCTGATCGCTGAATCGATATTCGAAATCCGAGAAGAAGGCAGTTTGTCCTCCCGTTACCCTGTATGGATAATTCATGAAGCTTCTGACCTGGGGGTTATCAACCAACGGTATCCACGAAACAGGTAGAGACTTCTGCCACGAGTGTGCGAGATTGAAGCAATGACCGATCTCGTGGCAAGCCGTCCAGAAAATCATCCTTTCGACCCACGCCTGAGGATTGAGATCGCCCGCGGGTGCCGTTGAGATAAACGAATCTTTGAAGATAGCGGTACCCTGACGATGATTCGGTCCGATATCGTCAAACATGATTCCACCAAGTGTCGATCCCTGTTCATGGAGTGATGCGAAGAAAGCCCACAGTGCCCACTGTGGTCTGTTCGCAAAACGTGACCAGTACGATTGCATTGCATCATGCATCTCCTGGTCGCTCCACTTTCCGGGAATTCCACCACCCGCCAACGCAATTGGCACTACACCCCCACCTGCCGAGGTCGTTGCATTGAACCCAGCGCGCTGGAAGACCATCTGCACCGAGAGATTCTCGCACGGGAGTGTCGCCGGATGATTTGGATGCGCACACGTATTGATCACCGTCGTCGGTTGTACTCCTTGCGCATAATCGAACTCAAGGTTTATAGGATGGAAGTAGGGAGACGTGTACCGAAAGATCCGAGTTCGCTTGGGTGCGGCGCCTCCTGAAAAAGATACCGCAGCACTGCGCAAACCAGGAAACCAACTGCTGGTTACTTTGATCTCCACGTGGGTGTACGGGAAGATGGAAGTATTTCCATCTTTATACCATATGGTTCCGATCCAACGATGCGTTCCTTTCGCTTGTAGATGAGCAATCCATTGGACACGGGAATTAAGAGCACCGAAGATTGTTCCACTTGCAACCATCTGAGGGTGATAGTGGTCCACATCGAGTCTCAGTTCTTCTCTGAGAAAGAACGGTACAGCTTGTACTTCCGATTCATCTTCTTTCATCCCAGTTGAAATTGGAGCCGGAAAAGGGTGGGGAAGTACCTGGAATCGAAACTCGTACAATCCACTGACCGCGATGCTGAACGGCGTTATAGGGAAATGCATCGGCGCAACACCCTCCCCTATCCTTTCCTCCTGTCGCTCGACTTCAGTGCTTTGCACGTCTTCATTTATTTGTTGTTTTTTCATAGTTACCTCCAACGTCATCAATTAGTGATTTCTTAAAGCGGTAAGCAATGGCTCAAACGTGCACAACGAAATCTTTGCAAGTAGGGGGATCCCTATTCATTGCACTCACCTCCTTTCTTATACATATCCAAAAGGCGTTTGAGAAACTGTCGACTCAATGATACCCTTAACGACCGAGACACCAAGATATGTCGGCACCGAGATCTGCAACCTGATTTTCTTTGAAATGTTTCTTGATGGAAGGATCACTTCAACATTCACCGAACCAACGTGCACTTCCGTCTCGACCGAATCGGCATATCCAGTCTGAAGTCTTGTATTGACATTTGCTTTCCTCAAGACCTCTCGACTCTGGATACGCACAACCACAGTATCGGATGAGAAACCTTCTTGGAGTGCAACATGAAGCGTCGTCATGACTATTCCCGACTATCAAGAATCCTTGGATAACCGTTCAGGCACGTTTGAATGCTAATGGAAAGAAGATTTGCGGGTTGATCGAAACGTGATAGCCTTTAGAAATCAGGCTGTATGCTTTTCTGTTGAGGCTCTCTCCCCTCATCAGATCGATGGAACGAAGAAGGTTCAATCGAGTATTATGAAGAACACTTCCTGTAGAAAATAGAAGCAACCGGCAATAGATGCCAAAGATAACTCGCACTCCCTCTTGTACCTGCCTGATAATAAGAATTAGGTCGGACAATGTCAAATCAACAATATGTTCCCAAAGAGAGATCCGGCCGGACAAGAGATCGTTTAGCCATCTCATACTCTTGAGTTTGAATGCTGAACATGAAGCGACATTGAATTCGATGCTTCACCTAGAATGCAGTACGTAACACCTTATCTCCTCAGAGGTTATGAAGGAGTATGGCTGTATACTCTTTGCATCGCCGACACCGGATAGACGGGCTTTGGAGACCATATTCCAAGCCATGTTGTTTCCAAACTGCAGGTTTTTTTCGCTCCATCGATCTTCTCGTGCATCAGGACTTGCCCGCCAACCGAAGAAGACCCTGAGACTACTTCAACAACGGGCCACCTGCTTTTAAAGAATACATCTCATTGTATTCAATCGCCTTTCATGTTGAAGTTCACCGATGTTTTTGATAGATTTGTAGGTAGTAGCTTTACTTTTTTATACCTTTGAGTGATCATGCATTCTTTATTGAACGTGTTTTTAGTCATACTTGTATTGATCCTCCCGCTGAATTTTCACTCATCAGCAATACAGGATCATCCTCAAGGTAATGTGCAAGACACAACTGTTGCACAACCTTTGATTCCTGCTTCAGCGCGAATGGAATACGCGTGGGATCTTCCACGAAATCCTTTGACAGACTCTCTTCCATCTGATTCGTATCTCGCCGATCAGATCCGCTTGGGATTTCGAATATTCACGAATACTCCACTCGAGGCGCCGCGCTTCGCACGAAACAAAATGACGTGCAACGATTGTCATTTGAACGCGGGCCAGCGAGAGAAGTCATTACCACTCGTGGGAATTTTTGGTGCCTTCCCGGAGTACAACAAGCGGGCGGGGCGGTTATTCAGTCTTGAAGACCGCATCGTTGAGTGCTTCAGACGCAGCATGGACGCTGCCGGCGTACAAGGGGTGGAGAGTAACCAGACCAGCAATCAGGATGAGATTGGACCGACGACACAGTCCAGAGAGGTTCTCGCAATTTCCTCGTATATCTCCTGGTTATCCATAGGATATCCTGTGGCGAAGAAGGTCCCCTGGCGCGGACAGAATGTTATCCCCCCCGATAAACTCATCCCCATCAATCAACTCGATCCGAAACGCGGTGAAGCTATCTACATGGACAAATGCATCACATGTCACGGTGAAGATGGGCAGGGCGTTCAAATCGGCGACAAGAAAGCGGGTCCATTATGGGGACCTGATTCATGGAACGACGCCGCCGGCGCAGCGCGCGTCTACACGCTTGCAGGTATAATCAAATACCCGATGCCTTATCTGGATCCCGGAAGTTTAAGTGATGAAGAAGCACAGCAGATCGCCGCCTTTATCGACTCGAAGCCAAGGCCACGATATCCCTTCAAGGAAAGAGATTATCTCACCGAGAAAATTCCCCCTGATGCCGTTTACTATAAACGATGATGAGACGAAAGCATACAGAAGCAAGCGCTCCCAAGATCGCTTGCCTCAGTTAAATTCCTGACCTACTCTCCTAACCGGCGTAGCAATACGTGCAGTGGTGCTCTTGAGCGCGGTTCACCGCCAGCACACCTGAAGGAACAATTTGGATTCCGGGCAGAATTCCGGCAACCCAGTCTTTCTTTATTGCGTCTGCATCCATATTCATTTTCGGCGCGAATATGTGTTTGCTATAAAACGTTAATGCCATATCACATATACCAAAGAGCACGTTGCTCTTCAGTAGATCTTCGATCGCCATGCCCGGCAATGGAAGCTCACCTTCTTTGGGTTGATAAAATGGATTGCGAACGGCTGGCGCTTTTGTGGCACCGTCATCCACTTTAAACGCTTCACCAAACTTGTACTTTGCCCAGAGGTCATGTCCCATACCAAGAGGAATTGCATCGTGACGCAGAACGAGAACTGCAGTGATATCATCATCTGCTACACCCACCTGCTTATTGGTCATGAGAAATATTCGTGACCACGCAAGCGGAAATCCATTGTTGGGACTTGGCGCATCGAACACTTGCCGATGCTTACCTTTTATTTTTCCAAGCCACGCCTCGAACTCAGAGTCATCAGATCCCGGCAGAGATACTTTTGGCTCGGTGGTGAATTTCAACGGTCTCGCAAGCGCAGTAATGCCTATTGCGGCAGTGCCGGCGGCAATAGTCCCCAAAAACCCGCGGCGATGAGTAGAACGTTTCAAATCAAACATATCTGAACCCTCCTTCGTTGTAATACTTGTTGGTCCCCCGACGTGAGTGGGAAAATGTAGTGAATTAGAAGTTTCAAAGCAAGCCTAAAATCTACCCCTAAAGAGTTTCAACAGTATAGGAGGATGCCCCCATGCGAAGCATCTTTTCACTTGCCTGTAAATTCTTTCAGAACCTTAAGCATACATTCAGGACAAATTCCGTGGGTGACTTTTGCCTCTGAGTGTTCAGAGAGATACGCTTCGAACTGGTTCCAATAGCCTTTATCGTCACGAACTTTCTTGCACCACGCACATATAGAAAATAGCCCTGTGAGGGCTTTGGCATGAGCTTCTTGGAGATCGACGATGAGTTTTTCGCGTGCCTTCTCGGCTTCCACATGCTCTGTGATGTCACGGTAAATAGCATAGACACCAAGCCTTCCGCCACCGACATGAATCGCGGCGCCAAGGACGGAGACGTTAATACGTTTGCCATCTTTCCGCTGACGAACACCTTCGAAGTTTATGGTTTCACCGCGTGTAATTTTATTTGTTAACGAGATGAATTCCTTATTCAGGTCGCCCGGGGCGATGAGTTCGTTAATCAATTTTCCAACAGCCTCGTCGCGCGTGAAGCCGAATATCCTCGTAAAGGTGGAATTCGCACGCACGATCCGATCTTCCTGATCGAGCACGACAACTGCCTCCGGGGCACTCTCAAACAATTCTTCAAAATATGCCTTCTGAACCTCGAGATCTCGTTCGGCTTGTTTACGCTCCGTGATGTCACGGTTCATACCTACCAATCCGAACACTTTGCCTGTGCTATCCTTCACAGGCACTTTGGTGGTCAAATTCATGTGTAACTCTCCGGTTCTCTTGTCCACGATAGGTTCTTCGCGGCCGATAAGAGGCTTGCCCAATTTCATAATAGCTTGCTCATCGGCAAAATACTGTTCTGCCAATTCGCGGGGGAAAAGGTCGAAGTCGGTTTTCCCGATCAAGTCTTGTTCCGACGTTGCGCCTGCGTTGAGTGCTACCGCTTTATTGCAAAGCAGAAATCGGCTCTCGGTATCCTTGGCATAAATTTGATCCGGCAGGTTCTCAATCACGGTGCGTACCATTAAACGTTCTGATGCCAGTGTTTGCTCTGCCCGCTTACGCTGAGTGATGTCCCGGTAGATTCCGTATACCGCACTTTCCTCTCCGTCCACGTGGAATGGTGCCCCAAGAAATGAAACATCCAGGAGAGTATTATCCTTCCGTTTCCGAACCGCCTCGAAATTGTCACCTTCACCATGAGCAACTTTGTTGGTTAACGAAAGCACCCCCCCCCCGCAAATCCGCCGGCACAATAAGTTCGTTGATCGTCCGGCCGAGGGATTCCTCCCGCGTATATCCAAACATGCGTGTGAAGCCTTCATTGATTTTCGTGATGCGATCATCGCCACCCAGGATGACAATTGCCTCTGGCGCTGTTTCAAAAAGTTTCTCGAAATAGATTTTCTGAGTTTGGAGATCTCGCGCTTGATTGTTGAACTTACGGAGGTCACTTCGAATGGAGAGCCAGAAAAAGATGCCGACACATCCTTGCACCACAAGCACTATTGAAAGAGGAAGGGTTTGACTTGCAAGGATGGTTGCGAGGAAAAACACCGCACATCCAGTGAGTATTTTCTTATTAATCGCCATCCGCCGTTCCTCCTTGTGCACTTCACCGCTACTCGTTCTAATCGCGGTAATTCCTCCTATTTACAAGAGAACCGTGGTTTCGGCATAAGGTAAAAAGAAAAAACGGCACAGTCAAGAAATGGTGACAGCCGGCATAGTGAGATTTGTTTGGAGAGATTAGTCCTGGTTACGATTTCTCTTTGAATTTCTATCAGTTTTCTTGTACATTCGTTCCATGGCGAATCTTGACATACACGGCGTCCTCCCGCCGATGCTCACCCCCTTCACACAAAACGGCGACGTTGACTATGACGGGCATATCGGCAACATTAAGCGTTGGAACGGGCATCAGCTCGGCGGGTATGTTGTTCTTGGAACCAACAGCGAAACGCCCTACCTCACGGAAGCAGAAAAGGTTAAGCTCATCGAGCTGACCGTTCAGTATGCTGCCAAAGGGAGAATGATCTTTGCAGGCACCGGACTCGAGTCGACACGCGAGACAGTTCGCCTAACAAACTGCGCTGCAGAACTTGGGGTTCACGCTGCACTGGTGCTCACTCCTTGTTTCTACGGCTCTCAGATGAACGATGAAACACTCATCCACCACTTCCGTCAGGTTGCCGACGCATCGCGCATTCCGATTCTCATCTACAATATGCCAGCGAATACTCACCTCAATATTTCAATTGAGGCAGTAAGAGTACTAAGTGAGCATCCGAACATCATTGGCATGAAGGATAGCTCCGGCGACGTGCCCCGGCTCGCTTCACTGATAAATGTTGTTCCGAAGACGTTCAACCTCATTGTGGGAACTGCGTCCGCCTGGTATCCTGCTTTGACGCTTGGCGTGAGAGCCGGGATTCTTGCTTTCGCTAACTTCGCCGGCAGCCAATGTGCAGAAGTTCAACGGTTGTTTGATGCAGGAAAGCATAATGAAGCTCGAGCGCTGTACTTGAAGCTTGTGCCCGTGAATGTTGCAGTAACTTCAACATACGGCGTTGCCGGACTCAAGCACGCCGCCACATTCCTCGGCTACAATGGTGGCTATGTCAGAAGCCCACTGGTTCCACTAAACCGAACAGCACAAGATCATATTAAGCAACTGCTCTCCGCTGCTGGATTGGTCTGATCGACTCCGTCCTTCCGACGAAACTTGTACCCCAGCATCTGCCTTCGAGAAAATTTCTTCCACTTGTTTAATAGGAAGTCAAGATGATTTCATGGAGTCAGAACTCCGATTTCTGACAGAAATCGGAGTTCTTGTCAGATCATGGTTTAGACGCAGAGCGGACAACTCTCTCGCAAGTTAAAACGCGACCTTCTATCCACCGATATGAACATTGAAGGTTACTCTGTCTTCCCCTCGTTACACACACTCTGTCCAACGTGGGAACGAGCCTCTTACCCATAACCACGGATATCCCTTATCTTCCCACCACGAGGAAGTGAGTAAGGAATCGCACACCGTTCACCCACTCGAACAGCATCACCTCGATCCACTTCAATGGATTCCAGATGTGGAGATACCATCGCCGCCAGATGCGCTGAGCGTGTGCCCTCGTGTATGAACCGACAAACGGATTCCGTTTCCTGAGCCACACGGTAACAACGGAAGGAACTTTGACCTCCGGCATCTCGATGTGGAGCTTCTCGTAGAGTGCCACGAGTTCCCGCGCCTTGAGGTCTCGCCAGTCAATGACTCGATTCCTCGAGTCGATGATATCCTGCTTCGTCTTCGCTATCAACTCCTGGAGTTCTTCCTCGATCTTACTCTTCGATCTACTCCGAAGCCAAACGTCTTCAAGTTGGAAGAAGAGCTTCACAATCTCTCGTATGCGTACTACTGCAGCCTTGACCCGACTCCACCAGAACGGGAAGAATGCCTCACGTGGAAATCCGGATCGTCGATCACCGCGTCGCCTCACGGTCCAGAAGCCGCAATTCATGGGGTGTAACCGCTCGATCCTCGACGCGTAGAGGTACCACGCGAAGAAAAACATCCTGTCCCAATAATACCGCCAGTCGTGCCGCCAGACCTTGAGTACGTTGACCATATGCTCGGTGGAGTAGAATCGTTCCCACGCCTTGTGGTATGCTTCCATCAGCTCATCTCGGGTCATGAGCTCCGGCGCAACGGCAACGTGTGCCGAATCGTATGTGTTAAAATCCTTATCCATCCAGCGCCGCTCTCGCCACCACGTTTGGTGATCCTTAGAGCCGGGCAGTGGCGACAAAATGTAGAACGAAGAAGAATCAAATCCCATCCGCTGGAGCTCGGCGATATCCTGCTCGATGCTCGTCGGCGTATCGAAGGGCAAACCCAAGATATACCCCGCGTGGCAGGCGATACCAAGTGTGTGGCAGTGTGCCACGAGGTCCTTGTACTCCGAGACCTGATTCTGGAACTTCTCCTGCGAACGGAGGTTTTCACGGTTTACACTTTCCACACCGAAAAACACCTGGTTGCAGCCCGCCCGTTTCGCGAGTACAAAGAAATCTCCAGGCGGGATCTTTCGCGCCGCGAGATCGCTCTGCATCATAAAGGTGAACGGAATCTTTTCTTCCTCGCGCAGGCGGATGAGGCCCCCAAAGAGCTCACGCCAGCGTGGGTTTCGCGCGATGTTATCGTCCGTGAAGAAGCAGTGTGAGACACCCGCCTCGTGGTAGCTCTTGCGAACGAAATCGACGACCTGCTCTGGATTCCGGCATCGCATCGTCCTGCCCTGCACGTTGATGATGGTACAGAAGTCGCAGGTGAAGACGCAGCCTCGCCCGGTATCAATGGTGCTGAATGGCGATGCAAACTTTCTGAAGTCATGCCTCGTGAGGCGAGGCGTCGGCAAGTTATCAAGATTCACCGTAGGATTCAAGAAGTTGTAAAGCGGCTCAGCCCTCCCTCGGATCACGTCTTCTACAATAGCAGCCAACCTTCCACCCTCAACCTCGCCGGCAACGAGTATGATTCCTTTCGACATCGCTGCCCGGAGGTCAGCGGTAAGACCGACCATGGAGAGCATACCGCTCACGTGGAATCCGCCGATCAAGACTGGGATGTTGTGCGGCAAGAACCGCAAGGCGATGTCCTGCGCCCGCGGGTACTGGTTCGATTGCACACCAACGAGCATGACGATCGACTTCACGCCGGTGATCTTAGAACGCCTCACGATTTCCTTCACCGGCACACGCTGGATCGCTTCATCGATCAGGCGGACATTGAGTGACACTCCTTTGAAGAAGGGGTAGTTAACGAGATCTCTCGTCAGTGTACCCATTTGCGTCAAGGTGTTGCTGCGAATAACACCAATCCGCGTTTTGATTGGGTACCCGTCATCCGTATAGTTCGTTGCCCGGATAAGCGTGATATCAAGTTTTTGCTCACCGTACGCGGATGGCCACGAACTTGCCTCGTCTACTGCGGTTACTCTTTGCATAATTCTTCCCTTGTTGGAAGTGTAAATATTCCGTTAAGTGTTGGCATGCAAGATACTGGAAAGTCTCTCAGAAGTCAAATAGAAAGATCCCCGACAGAAATCTTAGGGACAACCATCAATTGAAGTGCCAACCATAATATGGAGAAAGTTGATGACTGTTACGAAAAAAGGGGTGATGAAGATGGATTTTTCGGACCGAATCATAAGTAAACGATCAGATCAAACAATTCTCTTCACACGCCTGCCTCGGGCTGGCGAGGGCATGCCTCATTCAGTTCGAGCGAGCGTCGGCTGCTGCTGGGTGAGGCAGTGGAGTGTGCCCAAGCCCCACACGAGGTCAACAGCATGAATACCAACGACTGGACGATCTGTGATGAGTTCGGAGAGGATCCCTAACGCGATTCGGTCGTTAGGGTCGTTGAAGGTCGGAACAAGCACGGCCGCGTTGCCAATGTAGAAGTTGGCATAACTTGCGGGGAGGCGAACCCCGTCGAAGACCAAAGGTGCAGGCATCGGGAGCGCCACAACCTCTGGCTTCAAGCCATCCTCCAGATGCATCCCATCAAGTCGCTCGCGATTTTCCTTTGTAGCCAGGTAATTGACATCGGAAGGATTCTTCTCGTTGCACAGCACGATGGTACGAGGGTTGATAAAACGGGCAAGATCGTCGATGTGACCGTGGGTATCGTCTCCAGCGATACCTCTGCCGAGCCACATGATATTGGTAACACCGAATGCGTCGCGCAACGCCCGCTCAGTGTCCTCACGATTCAATCCCGGGTTGCGGACCTGCGTCTCCTGATCGAGCAGGCACTCTTCGGTGGTGAGGAGTGTCCCACACCCGTTGACATCGATCGCCCCTCCCTCGAGGACGAAGGGTTTTCCGTTCACCTGTGGATGGAAGAGACGGAGTCTTAATGCCCCAGCCACACGTTCATGAATCTTCGCATCTTTCTTCCAGTTATCATACTTCGCCCAACCTGTGAAACGAAAGTTGTTGATTGCTACTTCGGGCTGCCTTTCTTCGCGGCGAACGAACATCGGCCCGAAGTCTCGCGTCCATCCTCTGTCTGTAGGCAACCGGAAAAACTCGACGCGCGATAGATCAACGCCGGACCTGGTTAGCACACGCCGTGCAGACTGTTCATGTTCCTTTGAGTTAATGATTATGCGGATGACTTCAGCCGGAGAAAGCTTCCGGATAATCTCTCCGTAAACCCAGCGGATCGTATCGAATTTACCGGGCCAATCGCTTTTGTTGTGTGGCCAGCCGAGCCAGGTTGCGTCGTGCTTCTCCCACTCGGCGGGCATGCGAAAGCCTAATGCGGCGGGAGTGTCAGCGAGGCGTGCTATGGTGTGGAACTCCAAGGTTCGTTGTTGAGGATGCGACGAGTAATGCCCTCGTAGGCATCAATGCGTCGGTCGCGCAGGAACGGCCAATTCCGCCGGACCTCCTCGATCCGGGAGGTATCCACCTCGGCAAGCAGGATTTCCTCTTTGTCTGTCGATGCCTCCGCGATAATCACCCCCTGCGGGTCGGCAATGAAAGAAGAGCCCCAGAACTCAATGCCAGCCCGGCGGTCAAGAGAGCTTGCATCACCCTCGGGCGCGATTTCATACCCGATGCGGTTGACAGCGGCGACATAAACACCGTTCGCAACCGCGTGCCCACGCTGCACGGTGCGCCATGCGTCACGCTGCGCTTCGCCAAACTGAGTTTTCTCGTGCGGATGCCATCCGATGGCAGTGGGATAAAGGAGAATGTCTGCTCCCTGCATCGTCGTGAGCCGCGCCCCTTCAGGATACCACTGGTCCCAACAGATCATTGTTCCAATCGTTCCTGCAGACGTATTAAACGCCTTAAACCCGAGATCTCCCGGAGTGAAATAGAACTTTTCGTAGTAGGAAGGATCATCCGGAATGTGCATCTTCCGGTAGAGACCTGCAATGGTACCATCCGTCTCGATGATGGCTGCGCTGTTGTGGTACACTCCTGCCGCCCGCCGCTCGAACACGGGTGCAACGATGATCACGTTCAGCGACCGTGCCGCTTCGCCGAGGGCGGTTGTGGTCGGTCCTGGCACCGGCTCGGCAAGGTCGAAGAGCGCAGCATTCTCGCACTGGCAAAAATACTGCGAACGGAATAACTCAGGAAGACAGATAATCTTCGCCCCCTTCGTTGCCGCCTCGCGGATCTTGTCGATTGCGCGCCGCAGGTTGTCGTCGGGATTGGTGGTCACGAACATCTGAATGAGACCTATTGTATAGCAACGGGGATGAGAGGAAGTGTACCCGGAGTTTTTCATATCCTTGAGAATTCGAAACCTATGATGCAAAATATAGGCAGGACTGCTCTATGAATCAAGATGGACGATGGCAAACTACCACGAACCTCTTCTACCGCCACCACCTCTCCCCTTGTTCCATCCCCCACCACCTCCTCTATTCGGTCTGCGCTCTTCACGAGGACGCGCCTCGTTTACGTCGAGCGAGCGTCCCTTGAGCTCCTTCCCCTTAAGAGCGGCAATCGCTGCTTCCGCTTCTTCTTTCACGGACATCTCGACAAACGCGAAACCTTTCGATACGCCGCTGAACTTGTCCTTGATGAGGCTCAGAGAGTCGATTGTCCCAAAAGGTTGAAAGGCCTCTCGTAAATCTGCTTCAGTGACATCGCGAGATAAATTGCCGACGTAGATATTCATGGTGAGCTCCTTGATAGGTGATCAATAGTTGATTTATATATGATGAACCGGTGAATAAGACACATCACCTCATATCTCTCGTTGCGAATCTTGAGCTGGCGGGGACGGTGGTCATGGTCAGATCAATGCACGCATCGCGGTTGGCATAAAATACTATTAAGTAGGATAGAATCCAAATATCGGTAGTGCATCAGTTTGGTTCTTGGTAGGTCAGACATTCTCGACGAGTCCCCACGGGTTTATCGACCCGAAGGGTCGTAGACCTGTCTGACAGGCAAGTCCCGAGGGGATGGAGACTGTGTAAAAAGTCAATCAGTGCAGCGATGTAATAAACTCGTATAAGTAGATTTCAAGTTTCTATCGATGCATAGATGTTTTAAAGCGAGACCGGAAAAACCT
>JACOSX010000165.1 GCA_016178625.1 Ignavibacteria bacterium | reverse complement strand
TTTGCGGATCAAATTGGGATGCACTTCGTATCGCCGAGAGGCCTCAGCCAATGGTAACCCAGACTCTACCTCTTGGACAACTTCTATCTTCAATTCCTTTGTAAATCGCCGTCGACCCATAACCACTATTCTCCTTTCCGCCCAACTTAACCATTCTTACCGTCCGGCGCAAAGGGGTCAGTTCAAAAACCATCAAAAGCCAATTCTATTGAGCCTTCAACCCGTCTTGGGTCGTTAAGACCTTCTCAGGGTCAATCGGAGCTATAAGGGTGCTTACTTGACTTCGAGAAGTGGAGTCATAACCCTCCGAGACTTTTTGGGAAGTAAATCGATGCGCAAGTGATTGTTGAAAGGTATCCTTCGACTTCGCAGGCTGAGGGAATTGTAGGAGGACACTATGGTTCTTCATCTCAACAATTTCCTGTGGTATTACGCCGGCATTAACAACGTAGGAGGAGTGAGTAGATCGGATATATGAATCCCCGACTGTTATAGGAATCGCTGCTAAGAGCAGACCCATGAAAACAACTATGTTTTGGGACCGAATCATTAATTACGCGTCGTGTATGATTTGAACAAATCTATATTCCATTCCCAAAATACATGCGACAACAGGAGCGCTGTCATTGTGTTCTTAACGTGTTGAGAATGAGAGAGATGTGACTCTCAAGGGGGAACAATCTGAATCTAATCTTTAGTGGGCGACCGTTATGTGAGCACCATCAATCTCGAAACGGTTTACCTGATTTAATCACCGCAAATGCAGTCAACGACATTCCAGCAGTTTCACGCTCGCTTCAACCCGCGGTTGTCATTTGAATTGCATAAAAATCTACAGTTCACTTCACCCTAAGAGATGCGGACCTAACAAAGCAATACACAATAACCACGAAACCACAGACACATGCGATAGACCGGTGAAAGAGCTGTGCATCTTTGAATTCGTCGCGCTTGAGTGCGCCGAACCAAGCGTTTCGGAACACAGGTGACTTATTCCACCCCTCGTTGGGATAGTTTCTTGCTTTTCCATTGAAATCATCTTATATTGGTGCAAAATTTTGAAAGGACAAACAATGGTGGATAAACCGAAACTGCTTCTTGTTGAAGACGAAGAAGCTCTACGAATGCTTGCCCGCCACGAACTTGAAGACCGGGGTTTTGAGGTAACAGAAGCCGAAAGCGGCGAAATGGCAATGGAGAAACTGGTGAACGATCAGTTTAAGGTGGTCGTGCTCGACATTCGCTTGCCTGGCATCGATGGCTTGGAAGTCCTTCGAAATATTCGCAAGGATAATCTCGCCGAAAAAGTTATTATGCTCACCGGCGTTGACGAACTGAAGGTTGCACGCGACAGTCTCAGCCTTGGCGCTAACGACTATCTCACGAAACCTTATGATTTTAAGAATCTCATCAACTGCATCCAGCGCGTTCTGAAAGAATAAGCATCCAAGCATATCGCTTTCCTCAATTCGCCCATTCCGATATTTCCACTTCACCCGCGTTCATGAAGTACGTCCCACATGTTGAAGTTCCACTAAAAAAGCAGTATATTAATGCTACAATTTCGGGAAGCGGGTCCAATGATAGAAGTTTCCCGGATATTTTTTTGTCCATTCGGCAGGAGTGGCCAGTATGAGTGTTGACCGCAAGGGATAACGGGTAGATGGCGAAACTGGCAGACGCGTTGGACTTAGGATCCAATGGAGAAATCCATGGGGGTTCAACTCCCCCTCTACCCACGACAAGAATAATACATTGAGTTCAGAAAATGGTAGGAAGGAAAAATCGTTAAGAATGGAAGTATCGATCACTGATATCACTGATGTAGAAAAAGAAATTCTCATTCAGGCAACTGCCGATGAACTTGCCCCACATTTCGAGAAAGCATATCGGCGTTACCAGGCGAAAATCGAGATACGCGGCTTTCGGAAAGGGAAAGCCCCTATCGATCTGGTCAAAAAGATCCACGGCGAAAGTATCGAGTACAATTCTCTCGACACGGTAGCCAGTGACGTCTACCGCCAAGTCGTTGAACAGAACAATATCAAACCGATCGGCGAACCGGTTCTCACGGATATTGATTACAAACGGGGAGAGCTCTTAACCTTTAAGATCAAGTACGAGGTAAAGCCAAAGGTCGAGCTCAAAGAGTATAAAGGAATCTCGGTGGAAAAGGTAATCCATCGCGTCACGGACAAGGAGGTAGAGGATGAAATCCTTCGTCTGCGGAAATCCAACAGCACTATCCAGGAAACCGACGTGGCTAGGGATGATGAGCACATTATTACGGCGGATATACAGGAACTTGATGACGCGGGTACACCGATCATCGGAAGAAAGAGCGCTGATGCGAAACTCTATCTTGCCGACGAGACATTGTATCCCCAAATCAGAGAAGCACTTCGTGATTCTGCAGTCGAGATGGTCCGCAGGGTCAAGGTCGATCACGAGCATGACGGCAAGAAACACTCCAACAACCTTGACATCACCGTGAAAAAAGTGGAGAAGGTACTGCTTCCGGAACTCAACGATGAATTCATCAAGAACATCACAAAAGAGAAAGCCACAAGCGTCGATGAGTTTCTGAAACAGCTTCGCGATGATCTCGAAACCTATTGGAAAGAACGCACAGACCGCAAACTGACCGATACCCTCATCGGCGAGATCGTGCACCGACACGAGGTGACTGTTCCTGATTCGCTCGTCAAGGGTATGCTTGAATCCCTTTTCGAAGAAGTGAAGAACCGCTACCCCAACAAGAAACTGCCGCCAGATTTCAGCGAAGAGAAATTCAGGGAGACCAATAAGGGATATGCGACTTTCCAGGCGAGATGGTATTTAATCAGAGAATGCATTATCAACACCGAAGGGATAACAGTGGACGATAAGGAGATCGAACACCTCGCAGAAATCGATGCCCCAAAGATGGGTATCGACAAAGAGCGCCTTCTGCAGTTTTACAGGACATCCGGCACAGTGAAAGATCGAATACTGTCAGACAAACTGATGACATTCCTGTTGGAGAATCAAGTTGTAACCGAACGAGTCACGGAAGATACTTTCGACTGATCACACGAATTATTCACCAACACAGAACAGAAAGGTAAACTACTCCATGGATAAAGATTTTCATAACCAACTGGTTCCAATGGTTGTTGAGCAAACAAGCCGCGGTGAGCGCGCGTACGATATTTTCTCGCGGCTCCTCAAGGAGCGGATTGTGTTTCTCGGTACACCCGTTGACGACACTGTGGCGAGTTTGATTATCGCTCAATTGCTCTTCTTGGAATCTGAAGATCCGGAAAAGGATATTCATCTCTACATCAATAGTCCGGGCGGCGGCGTCTATGCCGGCATGGCAATTTACGACACGATACAATACATACGACCCGACGTTTCAACCATCTGCATTGGGATGTCTGCAAGTATTTCGGCGATACTGCTTGCAGGAGGAACAAAAGGGAAACGGACTGCCCTCCCGAATTCGCGCATCATGATCCATCAACCATGGGGCGGTGTTCAGGGAACCGCGAGCGACATCAGTATTCAGGCTGAAGAAATCCTCCGCATCAAGAAAAGCATCAATGCTATTCTCGCCGGTCATTGTGGAAAGCCCGTCGAACAAATCGAGAAGGATACGGACCGCGATAATTATATGTCTTCTGATGAAGCAAGGGCGTACGGTTTGATTGATAACATCCTTATCAAGAAAGCAAAACCTGATATAAAGAAAGACAAGTAGACCTCATGGCACAAAAATCGAAGACGGAAGAAGCGATTAAATGTTCTTTCTGTGGAAGAACCGCAGAACAAGTTCAAAGCATTATTGCTGGACCCGACGCATACATCTGCGATGCATGTGTTGCAAGCTCCGTTGACATTTTGCGGAACAACCTCGCCGCAATTTCTTCGAAACATCCGTCCCCACGAACATCCCTCACCCCAGTAGATATAAAGAAAGCACTCGATGAGTACGTCATCGGTCAGGAGCGAGCAAAAAAAACTCTCGCCGTTGCCGTCTACAATCACTACAAGCGAGTCGATTCGAAAGCGCATCTCCCTAATCTCGATGAAGTTGAAATTGAAAAAAGCAATATCCTGCTCCTCGGTCCGACGGGGACTGGTAAAACACTTCTCGCTCAAACACTTGCAAAGATTCTTGCCGTTCCCTTCGCCATCGCTGACGCAACAACACTGACGGAAGCTGGTTACGTGGGGGATGATGTGGAAACGGTTCTCGTCCACTTGTTGCAGAACGCTGATTACAATGTCGAGCGGGCAGAGCGCGGCATTGTCTACATCGACGAGGTCGATAAGATTGCTCGCAAGAGTGATAGCGCGTCGATCACGCGTGATGTTTCAGGAGAAGGAGTCCAGCAGGCGCTGTTGAAGATCCTTGAAGGAACAATTGCCGGCGTTCCCCCAAAAGGCGGCAGAAAGCATCCTGAACAAAGCCTCATCAATATCAACACAAAGAATATTCTCTTTGTCTGCGGCGGCGCATTTGAAGGGCTCGAAAAAATTATCGCTCATCGCATTAATCAGAATCCCATGGGGTTCGGCGCGGTGATCAAAGGAAAGAAAGATCACTCGCCCGACGATTATCTTCCACTTGTGGAGCCGGACGATCTACTGAAGTTCGGTCTGATTCCAGAATTTATCGGAAGACTTCCAGTGGTTGCGTCACTGCATTCGTTGGATGGAAAGGCATTGCTCAGCATTCTGACTGAGCCGAAGAATGCGCTCGTCAAGCAATACCAGAAACTCTTCCGGATGGAGGGTGTGGAGCTGGAGTTCGAGGACGACGCGCTGAAAGCAGTTGTTCAGCGCGGAATCGAGCGCGGAACCGGCGCGCGAGCGTTGCGATCAATTATGGAAGAGACGATGTTGGAGATTATGTACCACCTCCCCGCTCGTCAAAACGTGACGAAGTGCATCGTCACCAAAGAAACAATCTTGAAGAAGAAAGACCCGACTTATCTCTACAAAGAGCGCAGAGCCTCGGCGTAGAGACGCAAAGGCTCTGCTGCACACGCATCAGCGGTTACTTCATTAATAACATCTTCTTCGTATCAACATACGAACCTGCCTGCATCCGATAGAGATACACTCCACTCGGGAGACCACTCGCATCAAATGCTGCTGTCTTGTAACCTGCATCTTCGATCTCATCGACAAGAACCTGTACGATCCGTCCAAGCATATCATACACGACCAATTTCACATATACACCCTCCGACAGTGCATAATGCACTATCGTTGTTGGGTTGAAAGGATTCGGATAGCTATCTCTTAAGATCGTTTTGGTAGGAAGAGGCTGTGCTTCAGTTGGAGGAAGAACTGCCTGCTTCTGTTGATAATTGCCAGTATTAACAGCTTTCTTGTTCGAGCCCGAAGAGAGTTGGTCATAGGCATCTTTTGCCACAACGTAATAGTAATAGGTGTATGTTGGTGTAATGCCGTCTGGTCCCTTATGAAAAACCTTTACCGAATAATCGGTAAACGCAAGATCTGCAGTTGAAGCAATGACTGAAGCTGTGCCGTTGCAGTCACCATCAATCCAATTGCAGACGTAGCGAGACGCGAGATATGAGACGGCGCCGCTACTGGCAGTCCATGTGAACGAGGGATTTGCATCTGGCGTAGAGCAGTTGGAACATGAGAGTACCGGTGCCGCTGGTGGAGGTGGTGGAGGCGGAGCAGGCAGTGTCTCTGTCGACGCCGACGGTGGACGATTCGCCGTTGAAGCGACGTCCAGTATAATTCTTCCGGCGGTTTTTGCTTTCACCCAATAACCACTTCCAGGTTTTATCGTATCGGCGATAAAGTAACCCGCGTTGTACCCGAAGAATTTACTGCCGATGATTGTGTCTGGGACAGCCGTCACTGTGCTCACGGCGATTGGCACGCTCAGGGAACCAATGATATTCCATCCACTGTATACGCTGTCCGAAACTGCTGTAAGGGGTGTCCCATTTTGGGTGACCGTTTGGTTCCCATCAAACTTAACCCAGTACCCTGGCCCATTAGCGACCGGGTCTTTGGGCACATAACTGGTCGGTCCGTAAGCAAACGGGTACGATGTTGCCGTAGGCCACACCGCGCCTCTTGAAAAGTTCGAGACGATGATCGGTACACTGACTAAGTTCCATCCGCTGGTCAGCGCCGTGCTCACTCTCAGTGGACCAAAACGTGCCGCGAAGGCCTGGTAGACAATCCTTCGATTATCGTCCCAACATGGCATCACGTAATCAGCACTCGACGTGACACCGATGTAATCTCCCATGTATCCGTTTGTAGAATCAACAGCTGTGGGAATAAACTATGAAACTGAACGTAATAGCTCTATTTGTAATCATACGAGACCTCCAGTCTGGTGGTGGGCGTGATAGTGAATTAGTGATTGTTTCAATCATTTTATGTACGTCATTTTCTTAGTGACGAACTGCTTACGCCCATACAAGTCAGAAACCTCCAGTCGGTAGAAATACGTGCTGCTCGTTCCGTTGCGAGGGTTCCACTTCACGATATACTCACCAGGTGCTTTGCGATCATCAATCAATGTAGTAACTTCTCTCCCCAACATGTCAAAGACCTTCAATGTAGCATGAGTTGAACTTTGAATATCGAACCTTAGATGAGTTTCTGGGTTGAACGGATTCGGGTAGTTTTGGTAGAGTGCAAATGTTTTTGGTGTTTGGAGTGACCCCATTAAACCGGACAGGCAGTTAGGCTGCTCTGTGTGAATGAAATTTATCTTCGAACTCAACCGGTGAGCAGTAGCCCAGCGATGAGTGAAGACGTTTTTTGTTGTAGATTGTTTCAATGAACTGTCCG
>JACOSX010000030.1 GCA_016178625.1 Ignavibacteria bacterium | reverse complement strand
TGCCGGGGTGGCGAAACTGGTAGACGCACAGGACTTAAAATCCTGTTCTCCGCAAGGAGAGTGCCGGTTCGATTCCGGTCCCCGGCACGCCGTGAAACGCGCGGGCTCTTAGCTCAGTTGGTTAGAGCGCTACCTTGACATGGTAGAGGTCACAGGTTCGACTCCTGTAGAGCCCACAAGAGAAGAAGGAGATGCATCAGATTTCAGAAGAATCTATTTCACATTGGACGATGGTCTACATGATTTCTGGGATCGGAGTAATTCCGATTTTTTTTTATCGAATCAAATGGCAACAATCAAACTGACATATCCGGACGGAAGCGTTAAGGAATTCGAGGGTGGAGTTTCTGGGAACGATGTCGCGAAGAGTATCAGCTCCGGCTTGGCGCGAGAAGCCTTGGCGATTGAGGTCGATGGGGAAGTGTGGGATTTGTCTCGGAAGATCGATCATGACGCTGGCGTGAAGATTCTCAAATGGCAAGACGCGGGGGGAAAGTATGCCTACTGGCATAGCTCCGCGCATCTCATGGCTGAAGCAGTCGAATGCCTATTCCCCGGGACAAAGTTCGGCATAGGGCCGCCGGTGGATCATGGCTTCTATTACGATATCGACATGGGTGACCATACGTTATCACCCGACGATCTGCTGAAGATTGAAGAGCGAATGGTTGAGTTTGCTAAGCGCGATGTGTCATATGTTCGCGAAGAAAAATCGTGGGATGAAGCTGTTGCCTATTTCAAGAAAAAAGGTGATCCATACAAGCTTGAGTTGCTGGATGGATTAAAAGGTGAAACGATCACGCTGTATCATCAAGGAAACTTTACCGATCTTTGTTATGGACCTCACATTCCATCAACAGGAAGGATTAAGTCAATCAAGCTTCTCAGCGTTGCCGGTGCGTATTGGCGTGGCAATGAGAAGAATAAAATGCTTCAGCGAATCTATGGCATAACATTTCCAACAAAGGAAGAGTTAGATGAATACCTCTTCCGAGTCGAGGAAGCAAAGCGGCGCGATCACCGCAAGCTTGGAAAGGAACTCGATCTATTCGTGTTCCACGATATTTCTCCGGGCGCTCCATTTTGGTTACCAAAGGGTATGATCATCTTTCGGGAGCTTGAGAAGTTTTTACGGAGTGAATTAGATAAACGTGATTATCAGGAGATTAATACGCCCATCTTGGTTAAGAAGGATCTGTGGCAACAGTCTGGTCACTGGGACCATTACCGGGAAAACATGTTCTGTGTGGAAAACGATGAGACGATCTATAGTCTCAAACCAATGAACTGCCCGGAGAGTACATACGTCTATCGTCATAGACTCCGGAGTTATAAGGATCTTCCATTGCGGTTTTCAGAGATAGGTCGGTTACATCGTAACGAGCTATCTGGTGCGCTTGGCGGGATGTTTCGCGTTCGGCAGATCACGATGGATGATGCTCACATCTTTTGTCGCCCCGACCAAATTCTGAGCGAGATCGATCGACTGATTGAACTCGTTACACATTTTTATTCTATTTTTGGATTGAAGCCTTCGTACAACCTTTCGACAAGGCCGGACAATGCTATGGGTGATCCCACGTTATGGGAACAGGCCGAAGCAAGCTTGAAGAAGGCTTTGGAGAAGAATCACATCAAGTATACCCTCAAGTTGAAAGATGGGGCATTTTATGGCCCGAAAATCGATATCCAGATTGAAGACGCGATCGGAAGGCAGTGGCAAGTTGCGACAATCCAGCTCGACTTTGTTATGTTGCCGGAGCGTTTTCAACTTGAGTATATCGCCGAAGATGGATCACGGCAGCGCCCGGTTGCAATTCATCGCGCAATCTTCGGATCGTTTGAGCGATTCATAGGTATCATCACCGAACACTTTGCCGGAAACTTCCCGACATGGTTGGCGCCCGTGCAGGCGGTTGTTCTACCGATTACAGATGCTCATCAAGAGTATGGCGCCCATGTTCACGGGATTCTCAAGTCAGCAGGTCTGAGAGTTGAGCTTGACGACAGAAGCGAAAAGATCAACTACAAAATCCGCGAGTGGGAAGTCAAGAAAGTACCTTACATGCTTGTTGTCGGTGAAAAAGAAAAGAACAACCAAACAGTCTCTGTTCGTCAGCATACCAAGGGAGACATCGGTGTCATGGCGATGTCGGAGTTTGTTGACAAGATATGCAGGGAAATTTCAGAAAAATTAATCACTTCATAGGAGAACGACAATCAAGGGATCAGATCGCGTCCGTGTCAACGAAGAAATCCGAGCCCCGAAAATTCGGGTCATTGATGACCAAGGTCAACTCGGAGTTATGCATCCCACAGAAGCCCTAAAACTTGCGCACCAACGGGGGTTGGACCTCATTGAAATTGTCCCCAACGCCACTCCGCCGGTATGCAAGATCATGGACTTCGGAAAATATAAATATGAACAAACCAAGAAAGATAAGCTCCAGCGTAAACACCAGCACGTCACTCAACTCAAGGAGCTTCGCTTTCATCCGAATACCGATGTGCACGATTTCGATTTCAAAGCGCGTCATGCTCGAAGGTTTTTAGAAGAAGGTCACAAGCTTAAGGCAACGGTAGTTTTTAAAGGCAGGGAAATCACCTACAAAGAGCATGGGGAAGAAATCCTTCGTCGGCTTGCGGAACAGCTTGCAGACATCGCCAAAGTTGACCAAGTTGCGAAATTGGAAGGACGAAGTATGGCGATGATCTTTGCACCAGACAAAGGTCCGAAAAAGAAATCCGAAGAAAAATCGAAACCCAAATCACCACAACCAGAATAAACGGAAAAACATTATGCCAAAGATGAAATCAACCTCCGGAGCGAAGAAACGTTTCAAACGTACAGGCTCAGGAAAACTGAAACGCCACAAGGCGTTCAGAAGTCACATCCTATCAACGAAGTCATCAAAGCGCAAGCGCCATCTCCGGAAGGCTACTCTTGTGTCTGCTCAGGAGCAGAAAAAGTTTGATATGATGATTCAATCATAGGAGCGGTAGAACAGAGTTTGTGTTGCATAATTAAATCATTCTACATTCACTTGAGGAAAGGAGACAAGAGCAACTATGCCACGTTCGCAGAATAAAGTTGCCTCCCATCGCCGTCGCAAGCGCATCTTGGCGCGGGCGAAAGGTTACTGGGGTGCGAGAAGTAAAGTCCTCACGATAGCGAAACACCACATTGATAAGGGTGGGCAACATGCCTATCGTGATCGACGACTAAAGAAGCGGGAGTTCCGAACTCTCTGGATAGCGCGCATTAACGCAGCAGCACGATTGCACGGAACGACGTATTCAAAACTCATTGCTGCTCTCAATAAGAAAGAGATCGGCATTAATAGAAAAGTGTTAGCTGATTTGGCATCGCGAAGCCCTGAAGCATTCGCCGAAATTGTCAAGTTTGCTGGCTCCTGAATAATCTTCTCACTATTCACTATGGGGCGGCTTCATTGCCGCTCCACTTTTTCTTCATGGTTTGAAGATTCCTTTATTGTATTACCTTCATGACAGAAAAGATTCAAGAGCTTCGACGGTTAGCCTCGATGGAAATAGCCGCGGTTCAGGATCTCGAAGACCTTGATAACTTCCGGATTAAATTTCTTGCTCGTAAAGGCTTCATCGCGGAATTATTCGATGAGTTACGATCAATCCCTTCTGAGGATCGCCCGAGCAGTGGGAAGGCTTTAAATGAGCTAAGGCTATTTGTACAGACGCTGTTCGATCAACGGAAACGTCAACTTGGGTCTGGCAGTACAAAGCGAAAAGAAATGCTTGATCTCACGCTTCCGGGTAGAGCGCGGTGGGTAGGGTCGCAACATCCTCTCACACAAACGCTTGATGAGATCAAACGCATTTTCTTTCGGATGGGTTTCAGTATCGCAACCGGACCGGAGATAGAAGATGACTATCACAATTTCGAAGCGTTGAATTTCCCTCCCGATCACCCTGCACGCGACATGCAGGACACCTTTTTTATTTCCGAAAAGATATTACTTCGAACCCACACTTCCCCGGTTCAGATCCGTGTCATGGAAAATCAACAACCTCCAGTACGAGTGATCATTCCAGGTCGGGTATACCGGAATGAAACTATCAGCTCGCGGAGCTATTGCCTTTTTCACCAAGTCGAAGGGCTTTACGTGGATAAAGGAGTGAGCTTTAGCGAATTGAAGGGTACGCTCGTGACCTTTGCAAGGCAATTCTATGGGAGCGATCTGAAATATCGTTTCCGCCCAAGCTACTTTCCGTTTACGGAACCAAGCGCGGAGATGGATATTACATGCTTTCTCTGTAAAGGCCGAGGTTGCCGCGTCTGCAAGATGACCGGTTGGTTAGAGATTCTTGGGTGTGGGATGGTCGACCCGAATGTCTACAAGTTTGTTGGATACGATCCCGAACAATATACAGGATATGCTTTCGGCATGGGGATCGAACGAATCACGATGTTGCGGTACGGCATCGATGACATCAGGATATTGTTCGAGAACGATGTGAGATTTTTAAGGCAATTCTCGTAAGCAATAGCTCTATGCGCATTTCCCTTAATTGGCTAAGAAAATATATCGATATTCAAATCTCTCCAAACGATCTGGCTGATCGCTTGACTATGATTGGATTTGAAGTTGAGAATATCGAGCACCTCGGTGCAAAATATGATCGATTCGTTGTCGGAGAGGTATTCGAGGTCCAGAAACATCCTAATGCAGACAAACTGACCGTCTGCAAAGTCGGTATTGGAACAGAGGTTCTCCAAATTGTTTGTGGAGCTCCTAATGTCAAACCATTTCAAAAGGTCGCAGTTGGTCTGACAGGTGCGCGGATCCCTCACAACCAGCATGACCCTGATGCAAAACCGTTTTTTCTTTCGCAAGCCAAAATCCGAGGGGTCGATTCTTATGGAATGATTTGTTCAGCGTTTGAACTTGGAATCGGGGATGATAAGAATGGAATTTTAGAACTCGCAAAGAATGCAAAGCCTGGCCTCCCGCTTGCGGATTACCTTGGCATCAATGATACTATCTTGGAGGTTGGTATCACGCCTAATCGCCCGGATGCCATGAGCCATATTGGAATCGCTCGAGAAATCGGAGCATTGCTCGAACAAAAAGTGAACACTCCTTCAACAAAAGTCAAAGAAAGCAAAAAGGGTATTGGTAAATATGCTTCAGTGCGAGTTGAGGATAAGCAGAACTGTCCCCGTTACACTGCGAGGGTGATTCTCGGCGTGAAGATCGCTTCTTCGCCGGAGTGGCTAAAAGAGAGTCTCAACGCTATCGGTATTCGACCGATAAATAATGTTGTCGATATAACTAACTACGTTTTAATGGAATGTGGACATCCGCTTCATGCATTCGATTATGATAAACTTGATGGACATACTATCGTTGTAAGGCTTGCCCGGAAAAACGAGTTCTTCACCACGCTTGACCATAAGAATCGAGAACTAAGAGACGACATTCTCATGGTCTGCGATGCCGCTCATCCAGTTGCTATTGCTGGCATCATGGGAGGCGAGAACTCGGAAATCTCAGAATCAACGGTAAATGTATTCCTTGAGAGTGCTTACTTTAGACCCCAGAGCATTCGCAAGTCTGCTAAATACTTCGGTCTAAGTACCGATGCGTCACAGCGGTTCGAACGAGGAGCAGATCCGAGTATTACACCTTGGGCTGTAGACCGTGCAGCTCGATTGATTCAAGATATCTGCGGGGGTGAGATCCTCAGAGGCAAGATTGATAGTTACCCCAAGAAAATTTCACCGAGGAAAATTACCCTGCGCGTTGGGAAAACAAATGAAGTGCTGGGAATCAGATTGAGTGCCAAACGTATATCCTCTTTATTAAATAAGTTAAACATCGAAGTTTTAAAGTCGAATTCCAAAGGTATCTCAAACAAATCTCTCACGTTTCGGATCCCGACATTTCGCCCGGACATTGAGCGAGAGATTGACCTGATCGAGGAGGTAGCCCGCCTACATGGATACAACAACATCGAAACGAAAAATTTCGCAACAATCCAGTTTTCCGAAGGTGTTCCGAAAGAAGATATCACGGACATCATACGAAAAGAATTGACTGGATTTGGCATGAGAGAGGTTGTGGCAAATTCGATGCAACAAAAATCAGTTGCTTCTCTTGCCAGTGACAAAATTGTTGAGATTGCAAATCCCATTAGTAAGGACATGTCCTCGCTTCGCACGAGCCTCATTCCGGGAATGTTATCCATTATTAGACATAATATCTATCACGGTACTAAAAACCTCCGATTATTTGAGATCGGACGAGTTTATTTTCATGCTCCCGGGTCTGTGGATGCAAAAATGGTGGAGGGTTACACAGAGGATGAACACCTACTGTTGACGTTCACTGGCGTTGCGCAGCCTCTGGCATGGGATCAAAAACCGAGGTTTGTTGACGTGTTTGATGTAAAGGGTGAACTTCAGTCTCTATTCGATAAGATTTCCCTTGACAAAATTAAATATATTCCTTATCCTAATACCAAAGCTTTAACTGAGAACGGGCTAATCATTGAAATAAATGGAGAATATGTGGGAAGTCTTGGATCTGTGAGACGTGAAATCCTCGATCGTTTTGAGGTCGAACAGGATGTGTTCATAGCAGAACTAAGGTTAGATGTTCTCTCGAAACACGTGAAGACAATTCGGAGAGATTTTAGAGCACTGCCCAAGTATCCCGCAGTAAGACGAGACTTGGCAGTTGTGCTGGACTCCAGGGTTCCGGTAGGGGGCTTGGAGGAAAAGATTTGGCAGTCAGGCCAACCATTGCTCACGGATCTTGAATTGTTTGATATTTATATAGGTGATCAAATCCCAAGTGGAAAAAAGAGTTGTGCATTTGCTTTAGAATTCTTGTCAGAAGATCATACATTGGCGCAAGAAGAAGTTGATGATGTCATCCAAAATATTATTGACCAGACATCGCGATCGTTCGGTGCTGAAATTAGGAAATAGGGGAAAACAGAATTGAATCATCGCCAGACTGACACTGAGTACGGAATAGATAAAGATGAGGTGCTCATCGAAGAATCGTTAAGGGGGTTCTGGGATAGGGCGCGAGCAGCATCAAACCTCATCACACAACTTCGAGAAGAGAAGCGTTTATGGGCGGAGCGGCTTGATGGGTTGGAAAAAGAGATGCAATCCTTGCGAACAGAACTCGCGAGTCGTGATCAAGAGTTGAAACGCTTACGAGCGGAGCATTCTCAGTTAATAAGCTCAAACGGTCATGAGTTCTTCTCATCCGAGGAGAGAGAAAATTTAAAAAGCAAGATACGCGATTTGATTGCGAAAATTAATTCTCATCTGTAACCGAGTGTGGTTATTGTAGTAATTATTCTTTAATATGCTTGATCGGGCAGAAACTATGACAGCTTCAGAAGGTAATCGGTAATAACTTATGGCAGCAGACGGTAAAAGTATCAAAGTAAAAATATTTGGCTCAGAGTATCCTCTTCGTGGTGAAAGTGAAGAGTTAACCAAGAAAGTCGCAAGTTATGTTGACCAGATGATCAACACTATCCATGAAAAGATTCCTGAGCAGCCACCTTTAACTGTTGCTGTGCTCTCGGCGTTAAACATTACGGAAGATCTATTCAAGGAGCGAGAAAAGAATCGCTCGTTGACGACTCTTGTTGAAACTGAGGTGACCAAGATTAACGAGTATCTGGATCAATGCTTAAATTCTGAAGCGTAAGACATTTCTTTCTGTTCTTTCACATAATTGACGGGCGATGTAATATCGTGGCATTAACCGCTCCGTCAGCCTGAGCATGAGCGCGGAAGCGTTCTGCTCCTGAGTCAAACATATTAAAGAATCTGACAAGTAACTTTAATAGGGAACTCGACTCATGGGCGTCATATTACAGGCCTCATCCCGCCTCGGCGGGATCTGCAACACCGTGGTAACCCTACGGGATGCGGACAGTGGACGTAAGAAACGTTCAGGGGAGTACCCACCGTGTCTTGAAATGAGATTCTTCAATACACAAGGCTCTATGGCTGCGGGCGGTTTTTATTTTTTCTTCCTCCAGACCTTGTGCAAGAGCGGTTCACCAAGAAGGAGGGTTTATGGTATTTGAAGTCTATGTTCTCATTCCTGTTGTTATTCTTCTCGTTGGGGTTTCCTTTGCTTTGGGCTGGTATGTCAACACGCGAAGTGGTCAGAATAAAGTTTTGCGTGCAGAAGAGCGTGCAAGAAATATCGTTGCTGACGCAGAGAAGGATGCGCTCAATATCAAGAAGGAAAAGCTCCTTGAGGTAAAAGACGAATGGTACAAAAAGAAGCAAGAGTTCGAGCAAGAGGCGAACTCCAAACGGAATAAGCTTCAGGCATTCGAAAAGCAGCTTGCCAGTCGCGAAGATAACCTCGAGCGAAAAGTTGAGCTGATGAACAAGAAAGAGAAAGAGGTTAACAATGGTAAGCGATTACTCGATGATCGCGCTAAACAGATCGACGAGAAGCTGGCTCAACTGAACCGGTTGATTCATGAGGAGAATCAGAAGCTGGAACGCGTTTCGACTCTCTCTCGTGATGAAGCACGGAAGCTCCTGATCGAGAATATGGTGAACGAAGCGAAAACGGAGGCAGCTCAGGTTTTAAAAGACATCCGCGACACCGCGAAGCTCGAAGCTAAAAAGGAGGCACAAAAAATAATCGTACAGGCAATTCAGCGCACCGCCGCAGATCACTGTGTCGAAACTACCGTCAGCGTGCTTCACATTCAGAACGATGAGATGAAAGGGAGGATTATCGGGAAAGAAGGGCGGAATATTCGCGCATTTGAAGCGGCAACAGGTGTCGATGTTATCGTTGACGATACTCCCGAGGCGGTCATTCTATCCGGATTTGATCCGTTGCGTCGTGAGGTCGCCCGCCTTTCTCTTGAACGCCTGATGGCTGACGGTAGAATTCATCCCGCCCGCATCGAAGAGGTCGTTGAGAAGGTACGTAAAGAACTTGATGAGGAATTACTTCATACTGGAGAGAATGCGTTGCTCGACGGAGGATTGCATGGAGGTCACCAGGAAATTCTCAGGCATATTGGACGCATGAAGTATCGTTCTAGTTATGGGCAGAACCTTCTGGCGCATAGTCTTGAGGTCGCACATCTCACAGGGTTGATGGCGGCAGAGTTCGGACTAGACGCCAATCTTGCAAAGCGCGCCGGTCTTTTGCACGATATCGGAAAGACAGTCGACCGCAGCGTCGAGGGTCCCCATGCATTGATAGGCTATGACCTCACGAAGAAATATGGCGAGCATCCTATTGTTGTCAATGCGGTTGGTTCGCATCACGAAGATATTCCAATGGAACATCCGATAGCAGCGTTGGTTCAAGCAGCCGATGCCATCAGTGGGTCCCGTCCGGGTGCACGGCGAGAGTCGGTTGAAGGATATGCAAAACGATTGGAACGTTTGGAAGAGCTTGCGAAATCATTTGACGGAGTTGCAAACACCTATGCAATCCAGGCGGGGAGAGAGATTCGCGTAATTGTCGAGCATGACAAGATTGATGACCTCATGGCTGACCAGCTTGCACATGATATTGCAAAGAAAATTCAGGCGGAAATGGGATATCCGGGACAAATCAAAGTTGTCGTTATTAGAGAAACTCGATCTGTCGCGTACGCAAAGTAGGTTGTCATGGTAAACGATGTAAGCCGGCACCCACATGGTGGGAAGAGCCGGCTTTTTCCATTCGAGGCAAGATGTGAAGAAAGAACGGTTTCAAACGATCACCGTTGGCCTTACAGGCGGCATCGGTAGCGGCAAGACCGACGTGTGCAAAATTTTTGAATTGCTCGGCGCGCGCGTCCTTTATGCAGATCTGGTTGCGCGAGATCTCATCAACTCGCATTCTGACATTCAGAAAAAAATCCGGAAGGTGTTCGGAGAGAATGTCTTTCTCTCGAACGGGACGCTCGATCGTAAGCAAATAGCAAAACTGGCATTCCACGATAGCGCCCTCCACGAGAAACTCAATGCTATCGTCCATCCCCACGTCCTCCGTATGATCGAGCAGGAAATCGCAACTGAAAAGGAGTCCGGTCATAATCCGATACTCATTGTTGAAGCTGCGCTACTCTTCGAAGCGGGTGCGGATCACCTGTTCGATTATGTCGTTGTTGTCGATGCTGATGAAGGCAAGAGGATCGAACGGGTCATAAGGCGGGATGGATGCAGTAGGGAAGATGTCGTGGCTCGAATTAACTCACAAATGTTGGTCAAGGAAAAAGTTTTGAAGGCTGATTTTGTTCTCCAAAACTCCGGTGATAGAAACGCTCTGAAGGAGAAATGCACGTTCATGTTCCAGTTGTTACGACGGATAGCTACTTCTGGATAGGACGAAGAGAGTATAAGCATGGAAGTTCGATCAGACGTTCTTATTATCGGGAGTGGCATTGCCGGTCTGTCGCTCGCGCTTAAAGCCGCAGAGATCGGGACAGTTTCTATCATTACAAAAAAACACAAAGCAGAATCTAACACAAACTACGCACAGGGAGGGATTGCCGCAGTAATATCCTCTGAAGACTCATTCGACCTCCATATGCAAGATACTCTGAGTGCCGGGGTGGAATTGTGTCACCGCGATGCGGTCGAGGTTCTCGTCAAAGAAGGTCCCAGACGACTCGAAGAACTAATTGCAATCGGAGTTGAATTTACTCGCAAAAGGGGTATACTCGACCTTGGCAGAGAGGGGGGGCACTCGCGAAACCGGATTGTCCACGCATATGATCGCAGTGGATCGGAGATTGAGCGAGCACTGCTCCATTCGATTGCCTCACATCCTAACATCAAAGTCTATGAAGATCACCTTGCGATTGATCTCATCACCGAACATCATCTCGGACGCACGGTCGCACAGGAGTCTCCAATTCACTGCTGGGGGGCGTATGCTCTTGATGTCAAACAAAATTCCGTGAAGACCTTTCTCGCTTCTGTGACTGTGTTGTGCTCGGGAGGTGTCGGACAAGTGTATATGCATACGACGAACCCCCCAATTGCGACCGGAGATGGTGTCGCGATGGCGTACCGCGCCGGCGCGACGATCTGCAACATGGAATTTATCCAATTCCATCCAACAACGTTGTACAATTCAGGGTCACCTGCATTTTTGATTTCAGAAGCCGTGAGAGGGTTCGGCGGGATATTGAAAACCAAGAGTGGCGAAGAATTTATGAACCGTTATGACGATCGAGCATCGCTGGCGCCACGCGATATTGTTGCACGAGCGATCGATTCTGAGCTAAAAAAACGTGGAGACGAACATGTGCTCCTCGACCTCCGTCACCTTTCAGCTGAAAAAATCAAAGAGCACTTTCCGCATATTTATGAAACGTGTCTCTCACGATACAAACTTGATATCACCAAAGAACCGATTCCTGTCGTTCCTGCCGCTCATTATTCGTGCGGTGGTGTCGTGACGGATCTGCACGGGCGAACGTCCATCAGCAATTTATACGCATGTGGAGAAGTTGCCATGACAGGAGTCCATGGTGCGAACCGTCTGGCAAGTAATTCACTTCTGGAGGCGATTGTCTTCTCACATCGCGCATTCGAGGATATGAAATCATCGAAAAACAAGGTGATGCCTCCGATCCCAATCATCCCACCATGGGATGAGAGTGGGACATTCGATGCCGAAGAGTGGGTCCTTGTTGAACATGATCGTAAGGAAATCCAGCAGGTTATGTGGGATTATGTCGGTATCGTTCGCTCTGACGCTCGCCTTGAACGTGCACAGCGTCGGTTACGATTGATTCGGGAAGAGATTGAAAACTTTTACAAGAAGACGAAGGTGGTTGAAGGACTGATTGAGCTGCGGAATCTTGCCACCGTCGCTGATCTCATTGTACGATGCGCGTTCATGCGAAAAGAGAGTCGCGGACTGCACTACACGACCGATTATCCACTGCGGGATGACAGACTCTGGTTGAAAGATAATGTGACTTCATTATGGCACACTTGAGTTCCTATTGATTTTTTCGTACTTTATTCATCATGATTACCTTTAAATCCCCCTTTCAATCTCAAATCCTAAGCGACAAACCTCACGACCATTGTGGTGTGTTCGGTATCTATGGTCATCCGCAAGCGGCACAGATTACTTATTATGGACTTCATGCTCTTCAACACCGTGGGCAGGAAGGCTCAGGTATTGTAACCTCGGAATATGATCCTCAGTCTCGGAAATATCGGTTTCGCGCCCATAAGGACTTCGGGTTAGTGAATGACGTTTTCCGCAATGACACAATCCTCACCGAAAAGCTTGTTGGAAACTCTGCCATCGGACACAACCGGTACTCGACTGCAGGAGCGGCAGACAATAAATTGAATATCCAGCCGCTGATCGTCAATTACAGAAACGGCAACATCGCCATCTCTCATAATGGGAATCTTACAAACTTCAAAGAGATTCGAAAGTGCCTTCAGGACGAGGGCACGATTTTTCAAACAACATCCGATACGGAAATTATTCTCCACCTCATTGCCCGAAGCAAAGAGACCGATCAAGTCAAACAAATCGTTGATGCCCTCAACCAGATTCAAGGTGCATTCTCTATTACCATTCTAACGGACGATACACTGATCGCGGCTCGTGACCCACATGGATGGCGGCCGCTTGCGATCGGAAAACTTGAGAAAGCATTTGTCGTCGCGTCGGAGACGTGCGCGTTCGATATCATCGATGCGCAATACATTGACGATGTGAAACCGGGAGAAATTCTCGTATTCGACAAAGAATCGTTAGAGACTGGTGAAGCGAAATCGTTTCAACTCAGGAAAACAACGTCTAAGCCGCACTACTGTATTTTTGAATATGTCTATTTCTCGAGACCGGATAGCCGCATCTTTGGTGAAAGTGTCGATCGAGTGCGGCGAAAATTAGGAAAATCTCTTGCGAATGAACATCCTGTCAAATCGAACGGCGACAATCCAGTTGTCGTAATTAACGTCCCGGATTCGAGCAATACTGCTACATTGGGTTTTGTATCTGAGAGCATCAAGTTCGGGAACAACACCAAGTATGAGATCGGTCTGATCCGTAGTCATTATGTCGGTCGAACGTTCATCCAACCATTGCAAGGTCTGCGTGAGATGAAGGTCAGGACAAAATTTAATACCGTGCGAGGCGTGATCAGCGGAAAAAAAGTGGTTATCGTGGATGATTCGATTGTCCGTGGGACGACATCGAAACAGCTTGTGAAGTTGGTCAGGGATGCAGGTGCAAGAGAGATTCACTTCCGTGTCACGTCGCCGATGATTAGGTACTCGTGTCATTACGGGATGGATTTTCCAAATCCGAATGAGTTGATTGCGAACTGGTGCGATGGTAATGTTGAAAAGATCCGGAAGGAGTTGGGTGTTGATAGTCTCGGATATCTTTCTCTGGAGAAACTGTTGGAGTCGGTCCCTCACGAGCATTGTGAATCGTACTGTACAGCCTGTTTCAGCGGACAGTATCCAACGAAGATTGATGTCAGCAGCTCGAAAGATGCTCACGAAACGTAATTGTTTATGGGTGGACGCATCTGGACTATTTCCAACATTCTGAGTTTCTCGCGCGTCCTTCTTGTCATCCCCATTGCCATGTTAGTCGTCGACGCCGGGGTAGTGGCGCGTTGGTATGCAGTGGGATTGATCGTTATCGCTGCCTTTACTGATCTATTCGATGGGCTGATTGCTCGGAAACTCAATCAAGTAACAGAATTCGGCAAGATCATTGACCCGATTGCCGATAAAATCGCTGTCGGCGTCGTTGGCGTTATCTTGACACTGCAGGGTAGCTTGCCAACTTGGTTTCTTATCATAGTGCTCGCTCGGGATGTGGCGATCTTTGTCGGAGGCATGTACATCAAAAACACAAAGGGCATTACCCTTCAATCGAACTTGGTTGGGAAGTGGGCTGTCACCGTCATCGCCGGACTAATTCTTGTGACGATCATTAATGCCCCGGAGATCGCGTCGTTGAAAGTGGTGTTACTCTATGCGAGCATGATCATGTTGCTTGTATCATTCACGCTGTATTGCAAGCGCTTCATGGATGTCATGAATCAAACTGCACCAGCTGTAAAGTAAGCCGTACGCTCATAATCCTAAATCTCAGATCCTAAATCCGAAATTCACTCATGGGCTTTCTTGATAAATTTAAGCTTGGCAGACTGAAAGAAGGACTTGCCAAGACGCATGAGAGCCTCTTCGGGAAAGTCCAAAAGATTCTCTTTGGCAAGACAAAGATTGATGATGAGTTGATCGAGAACCTTGAGGAAATTCTCATTGCGGGAGATGTCGGAGTTGCGACAGCGGCAACAATCATAGAAAATATCCGAAAACGCGTGAAGCAAGACCGGTACGAAAATCCTGCGGAGCTTGACGGCCTGCTGCGAGACGAAATTCAGAAACTCCTCGTGAATGGGTCGACTTCCTTGAATGATCCATTTACGCTTCCATCAAATAACAAGCCCCACGTTGTGATGATCGTTGGTGTCAACGGGGTGGGGAAGACGACAACAATTGGCAAGCTTGCCTACAATTACAAGACTGCTGGAAAAAAGGTTGTCATTGCAGCAGCAGATACATTCCGTGCAGCGGCAAACGAGCAGCTTGAGATTTGGGCGCGTCGGGCAGGTGTCGAGATTATCCGACAGGCTCATGGTGCTGACCCCGGCGCCGTCGCATTTGATGCGCTGAAATCTGCGGTGGCTCAAAACGCCGATCTCATGATCATCGATACTGCCGGTCGGTTGCACACGAAAGTCAACCTGATGGAAGAGCTCAAGAAAATCAAGCGTGTGCTTCAGAAAATCGTCGCGGACGCTCCGCACGAGGTTCTTTTAGTGCTTGATGCGTCTACCGGACAAAATGCTATCCAGCAGGTGAAGCACTTTACAGCAGCAGTCGGCGTTACAGGACTCGTGCTTACAAAGCTGGATGGCACGGCAAAAGGCGGTGTCGTTCTCGGCATTAGCAATGAACTCAATATTCCCGTGAAGTTCATTGGCGTTGGAGAGAAGATCGACGACCTCCAGCCATTTGATCGGACGGCTTTCGTGGAAGCACTGTTCGAGAAGCAATCATGAGGCTCTCATACCGGTACATTGAGCTCCATCTCCGTCATACCTTCACGATTGCGCGAAGTTCTCGGGACATCGAGCCGTGCATTATCGTTGAGCTCGAGCACGACGGCGTGATCGGCTATGGTGAGTCTGCACCGAGTGAGCGGTATGGTGAATCAGCTCAAACGGTGTTGGAGTTTCTCAAGAAGGTTGATCTTGCAAGATTTAACGATCCATTCCGACTTGAGGAGATCCTTTTGTATGTCAACTGCATTGCGCCGGGAAACACTTCTGCGAAGGCAGCCATTGACATTGCTCTACACGATTGGGTGGGGAAGAAACTCGGCGTACCGCTATGGAAGTTTTGGGGGCTTGCTAAAGAGAAGACGCCCGTTACGTCATTCACGATCGGCATTGATTCTCTGGAGATGATTGAACAAAAGGTCAAAGAGGCGGCGCCTTATCCAATTCTCAAAGTGAAGGTTGGCGTGCCGAACGACAGAGAGATTATCAGGAAGATTAGACAAGTAACTGATAAAACCATCCGTGTTGATGCAAACGAGGGATGGAAGTCCCGCGATCAAGCCCTCGATACGATCTTGTGGTTGGAGGAACAGGGAATTGAGTTTGTGGAACAGCCGTTGTCGGCAGATTGCCTTGATGATACGGCATGGCTTCGAGAACACGTCCACATTCCACTCGTCGCCGATGAAAACGTCACGCAGTTGTTCGATCTTCCAAGACTGTCGGGGGTGTTCGACGGCATCAACATCAAACTGATGAAATGTACCGGTCTACGTGAAGCAATGAGAATGATTCACACGGCACAATCAATGAACATGAAGATTATGCTGGGCTGTATGATTGAGAGTTCTGTTGCCATCTCCGCCGCCACGCACCTCTCGCCGCTCGTTGATTATGCTGATCTTGATGGGAATATCCTCATTACTGATGATCCCTTTGAAGGTATTGATGTTGTCAACGGGAAATTGATGCTGAACGATCGTCCAGGTTTGGGAGTAGCGAAAAGGTCAACGGTCACTGAGTGTTAATCACTCGATTCGTGTCACAAACGATCAAAATATTACCCCCCACACTTGCGGATAAGATTGCCGCGGGAGAAGTTGTTCAGCGCCCGGCAGCTGCCGTGAAGGAGCTGATCGAAAACTCGATTGACGCGCAGGCGAATTCCATAACCGTGATCATCAAGGATGGTGGGAAGTCCTTTATCCAAGTCGTTGATGACGGTACGGGAATGAGCCCGGAAGATGCCAGTCTCGCGTTCGCACGACATGCAACAAGCAAGATCTCGACGTATGAAGATCTCGAAAATATTCGCACGATGGGATTTCGCGGCGAAGCGCTTGCATCGATTGCGGCAGTCTCACTGGTTGAGATGCGTACCCGACAGCATTCCGACGAAATCGGTACGAGAGTGCGAGTTGAAGGAGGAGCCGTTCTTGAGACTTCGGAGGTCGCGACGAATCCGGGGACATCGATCACCGTTAGAAATCTATTTTTCAATACACCCGGTCGTCGCAATTTTCTCAAGGGCGATAATACTGAATACAAACACATCTACGACGTCATTCAACGAGTGGCAATCTCACATCCGAACTTAAGCATGAGGTTCGTAAGCGACGGCGAGGATATTCTTCAACTACATCCATCAACTTCTCAAGAGCGGCTTCGTGAACTATTCGGTGAAAAGCTTGAGCAGTCCCTCTTCGCTTTTAGGGAAGAGACAGAACTCGCGGTTATCAGTGGCTATCTCGGAAAACCGGAGTTCGCTCGGAAGGGTCGCACAGAGCAGTACATCTTCCTTAATAATCGATATGTTCTTAACCGGAGTATCAGTCATGCGGTCTTCCAGGCATACGAGAACCTTCTGGAAAAGGGAAGCTTTCCCATGTTTGTTGTGTTCCTTACGATTGATCCTCATAGAGTCGATGTGAATGTCCACCCCTCCAAAATGGAAGTGAAGTTTGCAGACGAGAGTTCAATGTATCGCTTCATTCTTGCATCTGTTCGCAAAGCACTTTCGGCGCATGACCTCATTCCAGCGGTTGGAATGAGAGAGTCGAGCTCGAATTCGGAGGTCACCGCTGTACAATTTGCAATGAGAACGAGTGCTTCCGGTGACCGCGCACGAAAGTGGGAGGAACTCCTGCAGAAAGCCGACCACGCATTGCAACCAGCCGATGATAAACGCACTGCAGAAACAGAACTATCCCTCAAACATGTTGATTCAATGTTTACTGAGGGTAATACTCTCACGAAGTCACCATCCCGGATCGAATCTCCGACCACGCCCGGTTGGGTGCCTTCTCTCTGGCAGGTTCACAGCAAGTATATCATTGTGCCGACGCAGGATGGACTGATGATTGTCGATCAACATGCGGCGCATGAGCGGGTATTGTTCGAGCGAGCGATTGCCCGCTTCAGTGAGACGAACACAAAATCGCAACAACTGTTATTTCCTCATACAATCCAGCTGACGGCTGGTGATGCAGCATTGCTTCAACAGCTCCTTCACTTTCTCGAACGCTTAGGCTTCAGTCTTAAATTGTTTGGGAAGACAACCGTCATCGTTGATGGTGTTCCTATCGACGTCAGGCCCGGCAATGAAGGAACAATTCTTCAGGAGCTACTCGACCTTTACAAAGAAGACGATCACAATCTCAAGCTTGAGCCGCGAGAGAAGCTTGCCAAATCGTTTTCCTGCAAGGCGGCGATCAAAGCGGGAGATCCACTCAAGGAAGCCGAGATGCGATCTCTTCTCGATCAACTCTTTGCAACGGAGATCCCGTATAGCTGTCCGCACGGACGACCTGTGGTCATCAAGCTTTCTCTTTCTGAACTCGATCGACGATTCGGCAGAACCTCGTAAATTGGTTATGTGAGATGTTATATGTTATAACCCACTCACGCTCATCCTCGCTGGATTCCATTGAGCCCTTGAGTCCAGCGAGGCATTTGGGGTAAGAACTTAAGCCATCGGTCAGAGTCAGAAAACAAAAAAGGTCGGCGATGGGCCGACCTTTCTTTGATACCGAGATTCTTCACCCCGCTTAAGGTGGACTTAGGATGGGCAGCCCGAAGCGCATCACTTCACCAGCATCATCTTTCTCACCTGCATGAATGTGTGTGATGCGTCGGTGAGACTTGTTGCATCGAGGCGGTAGAAGTACAGACCGCTGGCAACAGCTCGGGCGTCCCACGACACCTGCTGAGCGCTTGCCTCTTGTATGGCATCCACAACCGTT
>JACOSX010000005.1 GCA_016178625.1 Ignavibacteria bacterium | reverse complement strand
GGGATGACCGTGTTTCCCAATAAACAGCGGTGGCGGTTGATCACTTCATCGACGAGCCTGTTACTCTGCGTCTGGACAATGATCGTGAATGGATGACCGCTGAGATATGCCATGCCGAACGCTATCAGCTCCCAGTTGCCAAAGTGACCCGAGAGCATCACCATTCCTTTCCCGCGCGAGTATCCCTGTTCAATGACTTCAAGGTTGGCTGGTGTGATGAGTTTGCGAAGTTGGGTATCATCAAGGTTTGGTAACCATAATAATTCCATCAAGGTGATTCCATAATTTCGAAATGACCCTAGGGCTATAGCTCGACGTTCTGCTTCTGATTTCTCGGGAAAAGCGTGCTGAAGGTTATCGAGTGCTATATGTCGGCGACTGGAGAGAAGGATGTAGGCAAGCCAACCAATGAACGAACCCAGACGCTGTGCAGACTTGAGGGGGAGGGCCAGCACAGCCCATTTGAATAGTTGAAAGAAAATGAATTCAACTCTGTGCTTCACGAATGCGACCTACCGCATCTTCTGCGCGTACTGCTGGAACCAATTATCTTCATGAATTTCATCGCGATGTGTTGAATGCACAAGCAAAAAATCCCCGAGTCCGTTGCGATCCACAAACACGAAGATGACACCGCCTTGGATATTGTTGTAGTGCCAGATCTCATACGGATTACTTTCGGAGGAACTCGGAAATCTCTCAATCTCGTCGTATGGACCGTATACGATGTGCACCCTTCCGCGATCTGTCTTCCACCCTTCGTGAAAACCGAGGGAGAGATGATCATTCGCATAGCTCACACGTTTATAATATTCTTCCTTGACCTCGTTGACGGGAGTAGATTGGTCAGGGTCGCGCCGCCGCCAGAATTCAAACAACAATTTCTGCTTCGCCTTAACGTCGGTGAGTTTCTCATACTGTGAGACTTCAGCCTGTGTCGCAATATACTTGGCGTAAGCGAATGCCTGATCCACTTCCTGTTCCGACATAATGGCAAATTCACTTGTCGCCAAATCGGCTTCTGCGAACCCGCTTGCAGAGTCTGCCACTGTCCCCGGTTTGTAGACAAAGAATTTTTTTGTCGTGGACGCGAGAGCTGTTTTGCCAGAATCCAACAACGAGATTCTAAACAGATATGTCCCTCCCTTCAGACTCGAGAGGTTTACCGTACCGATCTCCACACTTGAGTTATGGAGTCGAGCTTTCGATTTGTCGCGCGTGATGACGTCTTTCCCAAGGGCATCAACGACTGTTGTGCGAACGGTAACGTTCGCCCGCGACCGACTCTGGGCAAGATTGTACGCTTCCGCGTAGTAATACATGATGGGCAGCCCTGCTCCATACAGCTTACCCGCATTGGGAATCACCTCGAGCGTGTTTTTGTAGAATACCGACTGTTTATTCGTCGAAGACTGCACCGACATGCAGAATTCAATGTCGCTCATCGCTTCCATGTTTGATGGGTAGGCGACAACTCGGAGTGGAAGGACAAAGCTATCTCTCCGTGCGGTATCATAAAGGTCGTATCCGTCGATCGACATCATATATTCGCCGACTGGTAAACCGACCGATTCAAGACCCATCATCGTTTGTGTCGTTGCAAACCGTAGACTATCATCCACGATGTGCGGAACGGTCCATTCTTTGTGTGCAACCACAGCGCTATCGTTACGGATGATCCACTTCATGTTGGCTGCACCCACGTATCGGCTCGAATCGTGTTTATACGAGAGCATGTTTTCTCGGATGCCATAGTACATCTCGATATAACTCATTGCCGAATCTCCATAGAACCGGGCAACATCTACTTCAAGTTGGAACGGCCCTTTACCGTTCACGATCTCTTGTCCTTCAACTGTATAACTTGTAATGAACATCGTCATTGTACACCAGAAGGTAATAACACTCTTCATTGATTAATCTCCCATGACTTTAACAACAACACGCTTACGTCGCTGACCATCGAATTCAGCGTAGTAAATTTGTTGCCACGGACCGAAGTCAAGTTTTCCATCCGTAACCGGTACGATCACTTCATGATGAATTAAGAGGCTTTTCAAATGTGCATCGCCATTCGTCTCACCAGTACGATGGTGGTGGTAGTTTCGATTAAACGGCGCCAGTTTCTCCAACCATTCGTCAATATCTTTAATAAGACCCTCTTCGGCATCATTGATATACACAGCTGCCGTGATGTGCATTGCCGACACGAGCACCATCCCCTCCTTGATGCCACTTTTCTTTAGGATGTCATCAACGTCTGTAGTGATATTAATGTAATCACGCGGCTTCTTGGTATTGAACCAAAGATATTCCGTCTGATACTTCACAGGAGAATCACCATAATAAGGGAACGTCATGAATTGAAGAATACATGGTGACCTAAAGTATCAAAAAAGTTAAAGAAAGGCAATTGCTTCGGCAAAACAAAAAGGCATCCCATACTGGGATGCCTTTTTACAAGAAACGATCCAGAGAGTTTACTTAATGAGCATCATCTTCTTCACTGTTTGGAAGGTGTTGCTTACTGCGCCATCGTCGTCAGGAACTCCTTCAGCAACAATCCGGTAGAAGTAGACGCCCGACGCGAGTTGTTGTGCGTTAAACTCCACTTCCTGCGTCCCGTCGTCCAACAATTGATGATCGAGCAGCGTGGCGATTTCCTGACCGAGAATGTTATAGATCTTCACAGTGACGAGCGCCTGGTCGGGCAGATCGAACTGGATCGTTGTTGTCGGGTTGAAGGGGTTCGGGTAGTTCTGGTACAATTGGTATGCCATCGGTGTTTCGACGATCGGACCGTTGGCAGCGATGAGAGCCGGGATTGCGCTTGGGTTCCAATGCAAGTATGGCACCTGGATCAACTGTTTCGTGCCCTTCGTTTCCAGTTTCACCGCAAAGCCGTTCGTATCCATCGCGCCTTCGAAGGAGTTATTGATGTTCTCAACTGCTGCGAGAAGGTTGGCAAACGTCACTGAATCCGCGAACGTGTGCACACCACCCTGGTAATATCCCATCATGATCGAGTCGGCGATCGTGCTGATGTCTTTGACCATCTTGCCATTCAGAGGATTGCTCGTACCGTCGTCATAGAGAAGCTCGCCAAACCCATTCGGAGTCTTCACCAAGACACTGGCTGCAATGTTCACCTTCAAGGCAACCAATTCGGCAGTGAGCTCGTTGTCGTACAAGCTCGGCTTCATCGTCTTCTGGCGCTTCAGGATCGCCTTGCCCTTGGTAGTGCGATCAAACCCATGGGCTTTGCCTTTGTGGATTTGGCCTTTCTCGTACAGTGTACTCAATACCTCCCTGTACTTGCTCGACAGGAGCCAGCCATATTGTTTTCCACTATCGGCTGACCGATCCTTACCGACAAGGAGACCGTTCGGTGCGAATCCACCTTGTGCGAATGTCTCAAACAGCACATTCACCCGGTTTGGCATCGGCAGGCGCCGCTGGTTCAGAGCAAACAACGCAGGATCCTTGTAATCGACCTTCGTCTGCTTTGGCGAGGTTAACCAAATGACCTGACCTTTGATCTGCACGCCCTTCGATCCCCAGCCATCAAGCTGATAGACATGTCCGCTATCGACCGCTACCGTTACCGCTTTCTCTTTGGAATTCACGATAGAATCGAGAACGACACTCTTCAGCGTATCAGTATAGATCTTCCCGGTGAACGTCATGCTAAACTTCACCGTGAAGCCTGTGGCCGCATTCGGTGCTTGCATGCGCAGCTTCACCTGGACCTTATCATCCTTCCGCTTCACAAACTTACCAACCTTGCCTTTGTTATCCTTATCGAATGCAATGCTATCCGGGTCAAAGGTTCGGAATGACCGGCTGTAGATCGGTGGAGCGTTGATGAAATCAATCGTCACTGACTGACCATTTGCTACACTAAATTGGTAATGATCGGCCGGGAAATGATTGCTGCCGTTCACCACCGAGACTATATGTATCCAGTCGGCACTATCCCCCTCAGAGGCATAGTACGTTCCATCGCCAACATTATTGAGTGTCAGCGCCGTCGTATTCCCTGAAGCCACAATGGCACCAGATGGATTATCGTTTCGAACCTCAAGGTACCAACTCTTCGGAACCCGATCCCCTTCTGTGATCATGAGCCCGTCATTGTCCTGGAACTTACGGACGACAATGGTGTTTGGCCGGAAGTTGATGAATTGAACCGTCAAACTGGAACCTGCAGTTACAATGAGAGTATCATATCGTGTGTGATTACCATTGATCCGCACCCACGACGCACCGCTATCAGATTCACATGCAATATAGATTCCGGCTTGCAAGCCAGAGGCGAAGATACTTTGACCATCACCTGATGTAACGAGGTTACCCGGCGCCACTGAACCTTTATACAGCTCAAGATGCCAGTTTGCCGAAACCTGATCGCCAGTGGTATTAGGATCACCATCATGGTCGACAATCTTCTCGACCATAATGGAACTGACCTTCTGGTTGATGAAGTCCACCGTTCCGGGAACACCGCCGGAGACGACGAGCGTGTCATATTGGGAATCGCCAACAATGAGCGTTCCGTTATGTCGGCGTCCGAGCCGTATCCAGCCAGAGCTGGTGCTATCCTGTTCTACAGCAATATAGGTTCCTGCCTCGAGGTTTTGAACTGTGAGCACGCCTGAGTTCAAGTTTGCAGATGCCACCGTATCATTCGCGGCAATGGAATCCACGAACAGCGTCATTCTCCATTTCTTCGCCGTCTGATCTATAGTGGTGTTCGGATCGCCATCTGCATCTGCGAACTTACGGAGGGTGATCGTATGGCTGACGAAGAGAGGCGTACCCGATCCGGCAGCAGTCCACCGTGAGAAGCTATTGATACCTGTGGAAGCGATCTTGTGCAATCCTGTATTCACCGATCCGCTCTTGCCCGTCCATGTTGTTCCACCATCGGTTGACTTTTGCAGGATCAATGTATTCTCAGGGATACCGTTCAACTCAGATACAGCGTAGAAGAATGAAATCGCTGCATTGAGCCCACTGTTGTTTGCCGGTGAGACATCGAAATACCTCAAGATAGATTGGTGGCCATTGCCCGTCGAAGCGACGCCAGTCTTTCTGAGTATCGTCGTAGCACCCGGAGCTCCTCCGGCGGCATTGATCTCGTATCCAATACTGCCAAAGGTTTCGTTGACGCTTTGACTTGCAGTTCGGGTTGCACTAACATTACCCACAACTGGATTGTCACCCTCGTTCATGGAACCGCCCGGATTGATGAACACCGTCGAAGAACCGGTATTGAGAACCCCCGCGGCGTTAATGTTAAAAGTATTGCCGGGGAGTTCGGGCTGTTTATACGTAATCATACCTGTCGTCTGCACCGTGCCTCCTGTGACCGTAACATCTGTCGAGAGGGAAACCCCAGCACTATTCCCGACAAACATTCCTTTCCCGAGAGTAATAGCATTGCCAGAAATTGTTTGTGCGCTGGCACCGACCATCGCAAGCACATTCTGTATATTTGAGCTGAAGTTAATCGTGCTGTTATTGACGATATTCCCCTTGAAGAAGATATCACCCTCGTAGCCCCCTGACGTGCCAGCCAGAAACGTCGCGCCGGCATTGACAGTGAACGTGCCCTTGATGAAACATGAACCGAAGGCACTTGCCTGTGACGTCGAAGGCGAATATGTGATAGCGGAATCACGTGCCGAGAGGATGAGATCCGGAAACACACCACCGGCCATCGTTATGAATCGCGTGTTGCTCGACGGTCCGGGAAGATCCATTTCAAACGTTCCGCCAGGAGCATCGAGGTCTTTGGACATTCCAATGATGATGCCCGAAACACTGGATTTCGAGTTATGTAGGTACTTTCCTCCCGGCTTAATGAGAACCGAATCTCCAGCAGCAGCGAAACCACGGATGTTGAGAGCCGTCCCGCTCGTTTTGCCAGAAGAGTTCTGAACAATGCCGCCCGAATCGATGACCATATCATAATTGCCAGGACCATTTGTGCCGAACTTCAGCGCATTCGTCACTGTACTGGTCTTGGGGATGAGCAGTGTTATTGTATTAGGATTTCCAGCGTAACCAACTGTGATGGTTCGGCATGAATCCGGACCCACCGTCCCTACGCGGAGTACATAGCTGCCTGACCTGTGCGAATTATCAAGGACAACATCATCATCGTCCGGAATGGAATCGGCATCTACGCCCGATTCGATCACCCACGTTGCCTTATTCCTCCAATCCAATGTGTCAACGGCGTTCACACCATTGGTCCCTTCAGGGGAAATTCCAGGACCCGCAGCAATCTTAAAGACCACTGGAGCGTCGATGATGACCGTGTATGACCTTGAACCGGTGCAGCTATTCGCATCCGTCGCTGTTACGGTAAATGTGTATGAACCCCCCGCCGACGGTGTGCCGGAGAGCGAGCCGCCTAACGATAGCGAAAGTCCTGTGGGTAGTGACCCGCTGGTGACTGTGAAACTGTAAGGACCCGTTCCGCCGCTTGCCGTTATCGTCTGACTGTACGCGACGTTGATCCTGCCGTTAGGGAGCGATGCCGGGTTAACAGTGATCGTCGGACAACTGATCATCACCGAGTAGGCATGAAAATCGGAACAACCGTTGGCATCGGTGACTGTGACCGTAAAATCGAACGTACCGAGAGCCGATGGCGTGCCGGTGATATGACCATCTGATCCCATCGAGAGGCCGTTCGGCAAAACACCAGCCGTCACGGTGAAGGAATAGGGAGCTGTCCCACCGCTTGTGATGCTGATTGTCTGGTTATAGGCAACTCCTATCGTCCCGTTCGGGAGCGAGGAGAATGTCATGCTCTCGCAGACGACGAGCGTGTATGCCCGTGAGCCTGTACACGTGTTGGCATCTGTCGCGGTAACAGTGAAGTTGAACACACCGGCATTCGTGAATGTGCCGTGGAGGTGACCGTCACTCTCCAGCGTTAACCCTCCCGGCAGTGTACCGGAAGTAACTGCAAACGTATATGGACCTGTTCCGCCGCTTGCCGTGAATGTTTGATCGTATGCGGCACCAATCCCTCCGCCGTTCGGGAGAGATGTGGGTGACACCGTGATAACCGGACAACCGGTAATGGTAAGGTCGTAGTTCTTCACCGCTGTACACCCCGAAGCGTCGGTGACCGTCACATCAAAATTAGATGTACCGGAGCCTGTCGGTGTTCCTGTGATCGCGCCGCCGCTTGACAAACTCAATCCTGTCGGCAAGCTGCCGCTTGTAACAGCAAAACTATACGGCGACGAACCACCGGTGACGGTTAATGTTTGACTGTACGGGGCACCTTGATTTCCTTGCGGAAGCGGCGACGATTGGTCGAATGTGATCGTCGCGCATTCGCCTGCCGACCAATCGGAGAACGACGTGACTCCTGCAATCGTCAACTTATGGTTTACGGCGTCAACCGTTCCACCTGGCGAAGACCACGAGCCACCACTGTACTTGCGAATGCCATAATTCGTTTCCGTCCCCACAACGTCGCCGGCAAGGTAATCAAACTCGAGATCGGACTGCGTGAGTCCAGCTCCCTTCGTCAATGTCCAATACCGTTGTAGGGAATTGGCACTGAAGGCAGGTGAGTGAGCGCCCTGTGTCGCTTTTGTCGTGACGAGATCCGATCCCGACACGTTGCTCAAGATGGCAGGCGAATAGCCGTTTGCCGTGCCAACCTCAAATGTCGTGTTGCCGCTGACGGTCTTCTTCAGATTGCCGATAACATGACCGCTCGTGCGGGAGACACTACCGCTCGATCCGACCGTCAGCGTATTAGAGCCAACGTCGACGTTGCCTTGCGTCAGCGTCAATGTGTTGTTGACCGCGCCGTCGTTGGCGAAGATAAGTTTGCCACTTGACTTGTTGACTCGCAGGTCGTCGAACGTCTCACCGCCGCTGACGGTGATCGTCTGATCGCTGCTTCCGTTGAACTCCACTTGCCGTCCGTTCGGTGTGAAGGTGGATGCTCTCGTCCAATTACCGCCGACGACGAGATCGCCACCGGATTTTGTCGAAAGCGTTAGCGTACCGGAGTTCGAGACGTTTCCAAGCACTGTAACTGCGGCAGTCATCCGCTGATCACCCGGTGGATTCTGATAGTTCATCGTAAACGTCGAGCCGAGATCAATCGTCAGATCGCCGCCCATTTGCTTCGCCGTGCCGGGATCGGCATTACCAACATCGAGCGTGGTGCTTCCGGAGACCTGAACATGATGCGGATACCCCGCCCCCGACGTCGCACTCCACTCGATGAGACGGCCATAGGTGCCGCCGGAGTTATATTTCAGAGTTGAAGACGAACCGTAGATTGGACCATCGTTGAAGTAAGAGCCGTTTGTGAGTTCGGCAGTGCCGTCGATGGTGAGGTTACCATTGGTTGTAACGCCGGTATTCGTCCCATCGCTCGTTTGCGTACCGTTCCCGATCTGGAAGAGCGTGCCGACTGTGCGCGCCGTGTTTAACGTTATCCCGCCACCGTTCTTGACTTTAACTGTCTGTGGTCCGCTGCTTGAGGGCCACGCGGCAAAGGTGGAGCCGACAGCAATCGGACCCGAGGTATTATTGAAGATGAGCTGAGCGGTTGATCCGTACGTGTATGTACCCGTCGTGCCGAACGATCCCCCCTCGTTGATCTGCAGGACGCTGCCCGGGACGGAAACCGTGCCGCCGTTCGTGACCGTACCTGCAGTGGCAAGCGTACCATTGACTGTAACGGTGCCCGTGCCTGTGCTAAACGTGGTACCTGAGGCTACCGATAGGGTGACGCCGGAGGCGACGGTGACTGTACCACCGCTCATAGTAACAGACCTATTAAAGTTCACTCCGGCAGTATTGGTCATATTGAAGCTCTCATTCGCACCGATCGTGAGAGTACCGGCTCCACTAACGGTTTGAGCCGATGTGCCGTTTAATGTGATTGTTGCAGCCGAGGCTGCGTTGAAGTTCAGCGTGGCACCAGAAGCCACGGAGACACTTCCCTTCAGATTGAATGTACCAGTCATCCCAATATTTAGGGTGCCCTGTGATACAGTAAGATCGTCAATGCTCAGTGCATTCCCTCCGCTTGCCGATGGGGAGCCATTCGTATTGCATTGGAAATTCGCGTATGTTCGACCCGAGAAGGAAGGAGAGATCGATCCCTCCAGCCTGAAAAGACTGCCTGCTTGAAATGTTACTTTCGAACTCGGTTGTCCTAATGCGAACGGGTTACTCCCTGTTTTCTGAGCATAGATTGAACCACTGCTAAAAATCACAGTATTTGCAGTTCCAGTATTTCCAAAAAGGTTGCCAGTGAGGCTATCTGAAATTTGACATAAACTTCCACTTTGGAAGGTAAGGGAGCTGACATCCGCCGCTGTGAGTCGATGTCCTGTGGGTTGAGTAGCTGACTTCACAGTAAATGTCCCAGAGACACCCCCTGTTGCACCCGTTGCTATCGCTATGGTTATGGCGGAATTACCGCTATCAATGAGCGTGGAACCCGCATCGATCTGGAAATCAGTCCCTGACCCTCCACCGATCGTCAGAGTTCTCGTATTGGCAGACCCTGCCATAAACAACACGACGCGCGCGTTGTTCTTTACAATAAGTTGTCCGATTGTCTGGGTTACCACGCCGGTATCAATCGTTGAGGGTGTCGTCGAGCCATCGAACACAAGGATGTCGTTCGTCGCAGGTGTGGTTCGGGTCGGCGTCCAGTTTGCGGCAGTCGCCCAGTTTCCGGTCCCCGTATTGTTCCATGTGTACGTGGTCTGCGCGAAGCCAGTAGAAGTCGCGGCAATCAGCACAAAAAGAAAACATGCGGCAAGGCCGAGCCGCATCAAAAAAGTATTACCATGTTTCATAACTCCTCCTAAGGGGATTAGTGAAATGACGGATGGTATGACCCGTCGAGTGGATGAATGAATATTCAATGTTCGATGTGGTATTTTCAATTTGCGATCTTCAATCTTGTCATTGCGAGCGACCGAGTGCCCTGTCATTGCGAGTCTGCCTTCGGCGGACGAAGCAATCCGACGACATGTCCATTCTGTATCTGCCTCCCACATAATGTCACAACACTCACGTTGGTGATTCGAGCGCGGTGATGCGGCGTTCGTGGTTCTCAAGACGTTTCTCAATTTTTACTGTTTCTCCAGCCCTTCGTTCAATAAGATCAACAAGCCCATCGACCCTCACGTCCAGTTTCTTATCAAGGTTATCAATTTTCTTATCAAGGCTATCAATTTTCTTATCAACGTTATCAATTCTCTTATCAAGGCGATCAATTCTTGCATCGACGTGATGAAGAATATTCTGTTGGATACTCTCCATCTTCACATTCACTTGTGAGATGCGGCTATCGACATACCCTTTCAGCGACTCAGTCTGGATATCGAGCCGCGCCTCGAGCCGTTTCTCGAAGCCATCAAACGTTACTTCAAGTCGTCCTTCAAACGCTGAGAGTTCTTTGGCCACAATCCCTTGTTTTATAGTTTTAGAAACCTGAGACCTCCTCTTTACCATATTTTTTTCCTCCCCGTAATGATGTTGATTGTTATAATGGTGCCAGTTCCGCATGATGGGATTCCTGACACGATGAGTGACTGTTCAATGTACGATTTTCAATTTGCGATATGGCTCTTTCAACTCTCATAAACAACCACCGCTAAAGGTAGTGGCTTTATGGCAACCCCCTCTTTTTTCTCCCCCTTGCCAAGGGGGAGACCCGACTGCCTCGGGCAAGTTGTCCCCCGCTCTTTTGCGGGACAGTAGGGGTCGAGCTACCGGTATAACCATTTGTACATCGCCACCGCCACAGGCAGCGCGTGTTTTATGTTCGACTACGCGTTTGATTCGAGAACCTTGAGACAACCCGCGTAGTCCTTGAGTTGTTCATCATGATCCGAGACCTTCCCCGTGAGGTTCTCTACCATTTTCACCATACCGCCGAAGTAGCGATCCATCTTGTCGCCCAATCCTTTGATCTCCCCTCGTATCCCTTGCATGTCACCTCGCATCTCTTGTATGTCGCCACGCATTACCTTCATCTCGCCCTGCATCTGGTTCATGTCGCTCCGCATCCCTTTCATTTCCCCTTGCATCTGGGTGATGTCGCCACGCATCCCCTTCATCTCGCCTTGCATCTGGGTGATGTCGCCACGCATCCCCTTCATCTCGCCTTGCATCTGGGTGATGTCGCCACGCATCCCCTTCATTTCGCTTTGGATCGGTCCGAGGCGGCTGTCGACGTATTCTTTAAACGATTGCATCTGGAAATCCATCCTCGCATCGAATCGTTTTTCAAGAGCTACAAGTTCTTTGATCATTATTTCTCGTTGTAGTGTCCTGCGTATTCCAGTCTTGCCCTTTGTCATCGTGTATCTGCCTCCCAAATAATGTAACAACACTCACGTTGGTGATTCGAGCGCGGTGATGCGCTTTTCGTGGTTTCCTATCTGTTCTCGATGGTTCTTCAAATGTTCCTCAATCTGGACGATCTCTCCACTTCTCTGCTCAATAAGCTCAACGAGCCCATCCACCCTCACGTCCAGTTTCTTATCGAGATTATCAATTTTCTTGTCAAGGTTGTCGATCCTACCATCGACCCGATCAAAACGTTCGTTCACTTGTGAGATGCGACTATCGATATAGTTTTTGAGCGACTCCGTCTGGAGATTGAGCCGTGCATCAAGCCGTTTCTCAAATGCTCTAAGTTCTTTGATAACCATTTCTCGTTGTATAGTGTTACGTAGCGGTGTCTTGCCCTTTGCCATGCTGTGACTTCCTCCCAAAAAAAATGTTTGCCTGTCTGTCGCTAATGTCAGACAAAAATGTTTGACCCACCACACGTTGTCCCGTGGTGAGTGATGATTGCGTTATGGTGAATTGAAGATGAATGTCCGCGCAATGTAGATACTGCTCTGATCCCCCCGAATTGTCGCCTGCAGTGAGTTGAAGTGGTGATGTTGTCCACCCGTCCTAACATAAGAAAAGTATTCTCAAGTGTCAAGAATTTGCCTTATGAAGTAGTGACTTAGTTCGAACAGCCTATGACATGGACATGAATTCCACTCCGTTGACCTCACCTGCAAGGAAGCTGTCCAGAAAGTCGGAAAATGTAGAGTCTCTACGAGTCTAACGACTCGAAGAGTCGTAGACCGATTCGCAATCGGGTAGAGTCCGATTCGCAATCGGACAGAACCTTTGTCGGTTCTGCTCTGTTTCCAAAGAGTCCATTTACGAAATGGACTCTACGATGTCCTTTTTGGACAGACTCACTCGATTCGTTACTTCATCAGCACCATCTTCCGGATTGCAGTGAACGCGCCGGCTTGCCCCGAGGGGGCTTGTCCACCATCAGCTTGGCGGGCATTCATCCGGACAAAATAAACGCCAGTCGATGCGGCGTTGCCATTCTGCGCCGTGCCGTTCCATTGGATCGTGTGATATCCCGCGTCCATTATTCCATCAACAAGCGTATTGACCTTCTGACCAAGCACATTGTAGATCGTAATATCGAGATGCGTTGTCACAGGAAGCGCGACTTCAAATGTCGTTGTCGGGTTGAACGGATTCGGATAATTCTGGCTCAAGGCAAACGCCTTCGGGACATTTGCACCACCTTCAACCGTGAGGCTCATCGTGAACGACCCCGATTTCACCACCAACATCTTCCCCGAACCTGTCAGCTCCTTGAACGCCACACCGTTCTCCATGCTTCCCAACCGGAAGCGCTTGCCCCCTGGGGACTTGCCGTCCTGACTCACGATGTTCCATTGCACCGTCAGCGGCGAGTTCTGCGCGCTAACGTTGATCGTGAACGTCATGCCATCTTTAACGACGCTCGGATACGATTCGAGGATGCGACCGGAGGCGTAGCGCACATCCAGCATACGTTCCGCGGGCTCGCCCGCCGTGGCGGGTGAAAACGGTGGCATATCATAATCGCTCAGTCGTAGCGTGCCTTCGGCATCTTCGCCGAAGTAGAGTGTCTGGCTGTTGCCATCCATGTCAGTGATTGCCAGGGTATTGAACTCGTGGATGTTCGCGTAGCGCGATGTCTTCGGCATCATGCTCGACAATGCTTCAACGATCGACCCGTTGCTATCCGACTTGACCCAGTATCCCTTCGAGGGGATCAGAGAGTCCTGGATAAAATAGCCGTTGCTGTATTCAAAGAAGGCGGACAAATGATTCCCCGGCGGGTATGCTGCGACGGTGTTCGTGAGGACAGGATCGCCCAATGCACCGACGAGATTCCAGCCCTGCACGACAGTGATGGTATCGCGTGTGCGTTTCGCACCGAGATGGTGGATAGTTTTCGCGCTGGGGAACTTGACCCAGTATCCTATCTTGTTGTCGAGTGTTGTTGTCGGATGATATGCGCTCGCAGCGAAGTAGAACGCCGATGAAACCGCTCCCGGAAAATAGCTCGACACTGCATAGCCCGACACCGGCATTTGCGTTCTGCCGATCGACGCCATGTTCCATCCCTGTGCATACTTATCCGGATCACCGGCAACGAAGTCGTCATCTCTTCGTGGATCGATTTTGTACCGGCTGAAGCTGAAATATCCGATCCCAATAAGTGTGTCGACCGGATCGAATGGATGAATGATGTGTGTTTTGGCGAGAGAAGTATCGGCCTCCCTGTTCCCATAGGTATTAACTCCATCGCGCCGTACGATCACGGGTCCGGTGCCGTCATCGATGACATATTCCGTCCGATCAGCGAACGTCCATTGGGTTGTGTCTTTCACCTGTGCGTTGACCATCCTGACGAGCATACCCTCGTATGGTTCGGCGTTCGGATCACCATTGCCGTGAAGACCGAATGTTCCCGTGGTAATCGTCACCGGCGCCGGAACAGGTCGACCGGATGCATGAATAGTGACGAGAGAGTCGAGGATACGCGTGACATCGAAGTTCTCCTGAATCGTTCCAGTAACAGTCACGCTGTCCCCGCGACGCAGTGCACTGAGTGCGGCTCGTGTCGATGAATCTTTGCTCACGACCCATAGACCGTTCCACGGTGCTGTTCCATCCTGAATATACCACGAGCTTGTGCCGCCCGTGTTGAGCGGTGTGATGAGGATATCGGATGTATCGGCAGTGACGATGCCGGAAACACTTGTTACACCGCCAAGATACGGCGTTCGACCGTTCGGATACGGCGTGTACTGAATATCGTGGATTGTGAGCGGACGATCGAGAACAGTATAGAAAAAGAATCCTTTGCTCGTGTCCGTACCGGATGCGCCGGTGCCGCTGTTCGCGTAGATCGTCTGGTTCCCATGATCGTCAAGCCCCTTGAAAAAATACCGCACCGAAGTATTGACAGGCAACGGATTGCCGTCAGGATCGAGGATGAGCGCTTCGTAAATCGAATCGGATGTAATAATGGTCATCGTATCCGCGACCCACGGTCCGTTGTCGATGCTCTTGAGCAAGACTGCCTTCCGGATGGGATACCCACCGGTGTTTTTCCTTACCCGCGCTTGAACCCGCACGCTGTCGTTTGACGTCACGATCACCGGAAAACGTCGATGAGAAGACACGAATGGCAGACTGATGCCGAAGACAGCGTCTCCCGGAAAGAGTGGGCACATTCGATAGGCGCGAGGATTCTCACCACCCGAGACGGTGAGGATCGTCCCTCTAATCGTATCGACGATCTGCCCGATGACCGGAACATGAAACGACGTATCACCGACAATTACTGGGTTTGATTCGTTCCCAAGAGTGAAGTAATGCGATGCATCGTAATCGGAAATGAAATTCCCCGATGCATCGGTCATCTGCCATGTCCCTCTCGTCGTGTTAATAAGATCATTGACCGTGAGGTTTGTCAATTCCACAAGACTTCCCTCATACTTCTCGCCTGTTGAGTATTTCACTTTGCCGCCCGGATAGGCACCCTCAAAGAAATCTGAGACACTGAGACGCGTTGGTGCAGGAATCTGTGGTGGAAACGACGCACTACCTACCAATACAAGGGGAATTCCCTTGATCGGGCGTATTTGGGTCGTACTGTTCATGCCGGGATCCGGAAACTCTTCGATCCGAGCTGTGATCTCGACAGTATCTCCTCGTTCAAAGTTTCTCATCTTATCAATTTCTGAATCGGCAGTATCGGCGGGATCGGCACGAACCAACGCGCCACCCCACTCGTTGGAGGAACTCAACTCGTGCAGCAGGAATGTCCACCCATGCGCGGTAAACGTCAGTCCGTTAAATGAAGGCTGCATAGCTCCAGCCACAACGATGATTCCCCGGACAACAACGGTATCGTGATAGTAACTGGACCATTGCAGACTGCTGCGAGAGGGAACATCTCCGATATTGTCGGCAACGGCGAGCGACTCAGGTGGAACATATTGAATATCATGAATTGAGACAAGTTGATAAGATGTCCACGTCTTGGTAAGGGTGTTGAACTTAGGAATCATTTTCTTTTCGCCGGCGTGTAGCGGCACAACGAATGCAACGATCAATACACTCATGAGCAATCGTTTCATGGAGGCTCCTCGAAAATGTTATTTGTTCTGTTTGAGCATTGAGAAGATGCGATTATCAGAAATTAGATCGCACATCACCGCGCTGAGGATTTCAAGACTCTAGATGAATATTCTTCATACAAGGGGCGCTCAAGCATGTCCCTTGAGGAGAGGCAATTTGACAAAGCCAAAATACGAAAAGATTCTTCAACTGTCAAGGTGTTTTATGAGATTCTTATGGGAAAAACCTTGAAAAAAGGATTGTTGATACTCGCAGAAAGACATTCTCGAAGGACTGGAAATTACGAACGACAGGTATCCTCCTAAGGGAGGTGTCTTTGGAATTGTAGGAAAAAAAAGTGTGGGCCCGGCAGTCGAATCAAGGGGAGGCGACTTGATGTCGACGTGGGAGCCGGACCCACACACAAGACATTCTGAGGTTGAGGTTTTCGAAGCCCCCGGAAGTTTACCTCCTTTACATGAAGAGAACAACCAAAACCGGAGTCCCGTTCCAGCACCTCCGATTGTAGAGTAGAATAATGGCGCAGGGATGTTGACCCTGTTTCCAATTAAACCCTCGTCGCACCGGACATGAGGTTTTCCCTCATCCGGCGCTCCTGAACTTCTTCTACATCAAAGTTTACAGCCACTGAACGTGGTAGTCG
>JACOSX010000156.1 GCA_016178625.1 Ignavibacteria bacterium | reverse complement strand
GTTGGATGAGCATGGATCGTTCCGGCAATGCCGGATACCGTTGTCTCGAGTGTCTTTGCAACACCAAGCTCTGCGATCATCTCAGTCGCCTCTGAGCCAAGGATATGTGCGCCGAGAAGCTCACCGTACTTTGCGTCGAAAATCAGTTTCACTAACCCCTCGGTCTCACCGATCGCTCGGGCTTTACCACTTGCGCTGAACGGGAACCGACCCACCTTTATTTGATGACCCTCGGCAAGTGCGCGCTCTTCCGTCATGCCTAAACTTGCAACCTGCGGCTGACAGTACGTACAGCCCGGGATGTTATCGTAGTCGATCGACTGCGGGTTCTTCCCGGCAATCGCATCAATACAAACAATACCTTCCCGCGACGCAACATGAGCAAGCCACGGTGGTCCTGCAACATCACCGATTGCATAAACGCCTTCAACGTTGGTCCGGCTATAATCATCCACTTGGATCCACCCTTTCTCAACCTTGACACCAACTGCTTCTAAGCCGATGTTCTCCACATTCCCCTGCACACCGATCGCCATCAAAGCAACTTCAGCTTTCATTTCCTTCTTTCCATCTTTCGACCCGACGACAATTTTCACTTCTTTACTCGTCGAGACACTCTCAACTTTGGCTTCAGTGAAAATTTCGATCCCCTCCTTCTTAAAATTACTCTCAAGCAGCTTCGAGATTTCCTTATCTTCGATCGGCAAAATAGTAGGCATCATCTCAATGATGGTGACCTTCGTGCCGAAGGCGTTGTAGAAGTACGCAAATTCAACACCGATAGCACCTGCACCGATGACAACCATCGATTTCGGAAACTCGGGCAAGATCATCGCTTCAGTGCTTGAGATGACTTGCTTACCGTCGATCTTCACGTTAGGGATCGTTCTGGGACGAGCACCGGTGGCAACGATGATATGTTTTGCGGAAACTGTTTCAGATGGCTTCCCATCCTTAGTCACATCGATCTTTCCTTTGCTAATCAGTTTTCCGTAACCTGGAATGTGTTCAACTTTATTTTTCTTGAAGAGGTATTCGATCCCTTTCGAATTTCTCATTGCGACATCGCGACTCCGCTTGATGATCTTCGAGAAATCAAACGCAAGGTCCTTATAGGTGATGCCCCATTCATCAGCATGTTTGAAATGGTGGTAGAGCTCAGCATTTTTGAGCAACGCTTTGGTAGGGATGCATCCCCAGTTGAGGCAAACACCTCCAAGTTTATCGCGTTCGATCACCGCTGTCTTGAAGCCAAGCTGTGTAGCTCGAATTGCGGCAACATAACCCCCGGGTCCACCGCCGATCACCGCTACGTCAAATTGTCGATCTGGCATACGTATTCAAAATAAAAAAGGCTTGATCTGCCTTCATGAATGAAAATGATGAAGTTATTCTCTCACAACACGAAAAATATAGGAAATAGTGGAGGAAAAGTCAAAGAAGCCATATAGAATGAGGAAGCTGACGGTTAATTGTTGTCTCCTTGCATGTTGCGCCTTTTGTAAGTATTTTTGTCAAGGCTTTCCTACTTTCACGATTGGGATGAACTTCCAACTTCGATTTCCGCTAAGAGATCTTCTCAGAGGCGCGACCACAGGGGAGTACACCGAGGTGCAACTTCGTGAACTGCACCGGCTCGCTTACTCTCTCGCTCGCCATCTCGTCAGACGAAAGATTGCGTCCGGAAAACTCCGACTCAATCTCATCGGCCTCTCGGAGAGTGATATTACCCATGATTGCATCGCCGAGCTATTCACGCGCGATGAGAATGGCGTATTGGTCGAAATCAAGAAATTCTTCCATGACCAGCAAATCTTCATTGAAGAAATGCCGGATGAAGCGTTGCTCATTCAGTTCCGACGTCTCACCTTCACGATGGTGAAGGACGGCGTCTTTCGCCTTTATCATGAAGCAGATCCAACGCTGGCAAAGATCCTTCGCAACCTCAAAGCCGCCCTCGGTAAATCGCCAACATGGAGTATTGCGGATCGGTTTGATGAACAATATGCTGAAGTCATATCCACACCGACACATACTAACCTTCCATCAATCGATGATGATGAACTGGAGAGATTCCTCTGCCAAATCATGGCGAAGACATCCGATCTATCATACGTCATTCACCAACTTGCAGAGGCACTCTTATCCGAACGTCGTTATCGCACTCGTGTCCGATTGATGTCGCTTGCCCAGGCAATTAAGATCTGCTACGAGATTGTCGGGTGGATGGAAGTACATGAAACAGATGATGGACTCACGCTGCTGTTCGATGATGTTCGTAGCACAATTCGTGAGGTTCGCCATTATGTCGAAACCACCATGAAGAGTGGATACGTTGATGGTGGAAAAGTATCAAAGGAATTGTTCGCCAGCTATATGGATGCCCTTGAAAAAATCCTCCACCATGAATTCATTGATGGAATGGATGGAGAGACTTCATACTTCGAGTGTTTGAGATACATCCGTCCAAGCCTCAGTAAAGACGAGTACCGCACACACCATAGAACAATCTTTGAGTATCTTGTGAAGCTCGCCAAGAAGGAGACTCGTGTACGACTTCAAGCACAATGATTCCGCCAATGACATACTCTGCAAGGACAGATAATATGAAGACCGATCCGACAATTGGAAATTCTTAAAACACCGAAGAGGTTACGAAACGATGACTGAACATATTGATGAAGTGCAGATAGAATTATTCGTCTTGAATTCCCCGTCTGTTGGCGACAAACGCGGGGTGATCTCAGCACATCTCGATAGTTGCATCGAGTGCAAAGAACTCTATGAAAGTATCAGTGGATTTTATCGAGATGTTCAAAATGATCTCGATGGAGAAAATCGCCTTCCTGCCATTTCTCGTCGGGATCTTCCGGTCCGACAACCTGGTGGCCGCTTGCCCGATCGTGCATCTGTGCAACAAGTAGAAATGGCGGTTCCATTCCGCGCAGCACGCTGGGTGATGAAGCATCCTTACGTAGCGGGAAGTAGTTTCGTGGGTGTTCTGGCATTGATGGTGGCGATGTTTCTTGTCCTACCACTCAAGACCCGAGACACCAATTCCGTATCAGCAGAGGTTCGGGGAGATATGATGGTTTTTCTCAATACACGAGGAGAGCAGATCGACCAATTTTCCCTAGGTGAGAAAAGTGCCAGTCAACTTAAGGTATCGCGAGTCGTATTCTTCGATCTTAACCATGATGGTGTGAATGAAGCTTTTTGGGGGCAGAGATCTATTTCTGTCACCCGAACGAACCTTCAGTTGGTTTGTTGGTCTTCAAAAGATCACGAGGTGGTTTGGTCTTCTGATCTCACTCCCCGTTTACGTTTTCCAAACAAACCGGAAATCACCTCAGACGAGCTCGCTGTAGAATCAATCGACATCGGAGATTACGATAATGATGGAAAAGTGGAAGCATATATCCGCCTGATTCATCCATACTTTCCATGTCTACTCATGAAAGTAGACGCCATGAGCGGAAAAGAAATTGGAACATATCTCCATGTTGGAACCCTGGGCAAGCCGCTCTTCCTTGATCTTGATAAAGATGGCGTAAGCGAGATTATCATGGCGGGAGTCAATCAGGCATATCGAGCAGCGTGTGTCGTCGTGTTGGATTCGCGTTTCATCGATGGACGCTCACCAACAAACGACGAATATGCGATTGATGATTGGCATTCAGCGAGCGAACGCGCGTACATCCGTATACCGAAGACGATTGTTGGGGCGGCGTTTGAAGATGAGGTGAAATATAACCTAGCGGGTGGTCCTGAGCTCATCACTTCCGACCCATCATTTAAGGTCAATGTGGAGGAACTAACGAATCCGTCATTAAAGCACACAGCAACCCTGTTTATCAGGTTCGGGCCCGATCTCGCAGTAGAGGATATCGGTACTGGTGATGATTACGATATTCTTGCCGAACAATTGTTGAAGGAGCATCGCATTAGACAGAAGCCTAATCGGACCTATTTCGATGAGTTTAAGAAAACGCTTCTGTATTGGGATGGTGAGACATGGCAAAACCAATTTTCTCTGAACAAGCGGTATCTTGAAGCACTTGCCAAATTGAAACAGCCCTCGTAGAGTCCGATTTTCAATGATATGTTTTAAGGGGTAGAGTCCGATTTGCAATCGGACGAACCGAGAAGTCCAGTTGCAAACTGGACTCTACACCAGCCACAAAATTCTTTTCTGTTTTTTTTCTGCAAATCCTTTCAATGAAAGGATATTAAGGAATAAGTAACTAATTTTCTACCGTGATTACTTGATGTTAGCCGTAATGCCCAAACCCAATTAACTGTTTCATCAACAATCTCCAGAAAGGAGAATCGCTATGCGTTATTTCATTTTCACCTTCTGCTCTATGCTCGTGTTCTTTGCCACTACGAGCGCTCAGGTCTCCGACAATTTCAATGACGGAGATGCAAACGGCTGGGTATGCTTACCTACCCCCAACATTAGCAACTTTACGTTTGTGAGTACTCAAAGCGAGTTCGCAGTCTGGGTGAGCCCCGGCCCCATTAGCGGAGATTTCACCTTTGAAGCAGATGCTCGCATCTTACGCCGTTACAACGATACGGGCGGCTCAGACCACATTTCGCTCGCTGTCCACGTTCCATTCAATCCCGCTACCGGTCGATTGACTTCAAGTAACTATTACTTATTCACGACCAGACAAGGTACTATCAACGATGTTTACATCAACGATCAAGGTAACCTTTGGAGTGACCCCATTAAACCGGACAGGCAGTTAGGCTGCTCTGTGTGAATGAAATTTATCTTCGAACTCAACCGGTGAGCAGTAGCCCAGCGATGAGTGAAGACGTTTTTTGTTGTAGATTGTTTCAATGAACTGTCC
>JACOSX010000029.1 GCA_016178625.1 Ignavibacteria bacterium | reverse complement strand
CCGCTGTCGTCAGGCTGAGTCCAGTAATAAACGCGATCTGGTAAATGACACTTGCGATCATCCCGGCACGAAGGATTCGTGGGACATCTGTTCGTTCGATAGGCTGCCAGAGTGACCACCTAACCAACGGGGCAGCCAAAACCAGTGCAGCAACAAGATAGCGTAGGGCGTTGAAGACAAAAGGATTCATGCCCTGGAGACCATACTTTGCTACCGGATAATTTGCAGCCCAAACGACGACCACAACGAGAAGCCAGAGTTCTACCTTCAACTCAAGCGCGCGCTTGCTATTCATTCGATTTTTTCATTCCGAGACTTCTGCGACTATGCTGGCGGGAAACGCAACTGATTTCCCTGCCGTGGTGACAATAGTCTTCCTCCGATACTCATTTCTGTAAGTCGTCTGGGATTAGGAATGTTGTGGGAATTTCATGCAAGGAGTTTATTCTCGAATCTGTTCGAGATAACATACTTAAAAATTTTCTCCGAATCAACGGATGTGAAAATCCGCTAGTGTATCAGTTTGAATTGGCAGAACTACACTCCAGACCTCACCTATAATCCTCTCCTAAGAGGAAAGGATGAAATTGCTCCGCATGCTTACGGGTAGGATGTGCTAACGCCCTCTCCTCATAGGAGAGGGTTGCGGTCTACGACTCTTCGAGTCGGTAGACTCGTAGAGGTGAGGTCCATTCAATTTGGATTCGTCACGACAATCTTCAAACTGAGGTACTACCGAAAATCCTAGATAAAGAACGGGAAGCAGAGCGAGAAAATGTGAAGTGATTGATTCTTCAAAGCGAGGGACTCCGACGAATTCATGTCCCTTGGACTCCTTCATTGTGGAGAATTCAACTCTTTTGATCGCTCAATGAATAAAGAGCAAACGCAAGACACCAAATAAAAAGCCCGAGGCGTAAACCCCGGGCTTCCGTCACGGCAACTGGGAGGGTCGCTTGTCTACGGAGCGTCCAGTCTGCCTTTTCTGCTGTACGTTACTCTTCGCATAACATACCTTCAACGTTTTCGATTGCGGTAACTCCACTTTTCACGAGGTTGATGGCAGACTGACGTAGCGTCTGCATCCCATTCTGCAATGCCAATGTGCGCAGCGCGTCTTCATCGATGAAGTCCTTCGATTTCAAGATAATCTTCCGCATCTCTTTTGTCATTGCGAGCGCCTCGAAGATACCGATTCGTCCTCGGTACCCCCGAATACAGTGCACGCAACCTACTGGCTTGTAGATCGTCGAAGAGAGTATTTCATCCATGGTCAACCCTGCTTCGATGAGCAAATCGATATCGACGTGTTCATCGAGCATCTTGCATCGATCACACAGCTTTCGGATAAGTCGTTGAGCAACGACGATATTGATCGTGTACGCGAGAAGAAATGGCTCGATCCCCATATTGTAGAGTCTGGTGATTGCACCAACGGAGTCATTAGTGTGTAGCGTTGAAAAAATGAGGTGACCTGTGTTCGCAAGCTTGACGGCAATTTCCGCGGTCGTCTTATCTCTCATCTCACCAACCATCACAACATCGGGATCGTGACGCAACAATCCACGCAACGCTCCTTCAAAATCAAGCTTATGATTAAGCTTCACTTGTCGACATCCTTCGATCAAGTACTCAACCGGATCTTCAATCGTGATGATGTTGATTCCCGGATCCATAATTGTTTGGATTGCCGCGAGCTGCGAGGTGCTCTTTCCACTTCCCGTTGGTCCAGTGAAGATCACGATCCCCTGCGGCTTGCGGATAGCTTTGACAAAGCTCTCCCTCGTTGAATCGGGCATGCCGAGCGAATCAATGCCGTTTGCCGCATCAGCCCCGCGAAGAATACGGATAACAATCGATTCAAGCTTGCTGCGAAGATCGCTGCTGTAGATCGGCATAGTTGAAAAACGGAACCGTATCATTTTATTGTCAACCATTCGCTGGGCAAAGCCGTCCTGAGAAAGAAACTTTTCAAATCGATCGAGATTTTTCCCGCGATCTTTGATGACCGTGAGCACTGCCTCAGCGCGTACATCGGCGATAGCACTCCACAGCGAGAGACGACCATCAATCCGGAAATGAAATTCCGTCCGATGAGTACCTTTGGGGATGACGTGAATATCACTTGCGCCGGTTCTCACCCCATCAACAAGAAGTGCCTCGATGACCTCGTTAAGTTTACCACGACCGATCTCTTCTTCTAATGATTTCTCGAGTTCCTTTTCGCTCTCGTCCTTATCGTACTGAGAAAATCCGTCCTCCGCATCCAGCCCGAGCTGCTTTGCTCCTTGATCGAAGGCGAGTTGACGCCAGAGTTCCGTCCAATGGTCGGTGTTAACATACTTGATTTCGTATTTAGGGAATTTGAATGCACGCGCAATCGGATGGACTTCCGGATACGTGGGATCGGGAGTAATCACGATAAGTTTATCATAGCCGTTTGAATATAGCTCAAACGGAAGAACCTTATGCCGCACTGCCATATCATAATAGAGCGGCGGCAACATATCCAGTAACTGGCGGATGAACTGCAATTTCTCTTTGTTCCCGAAGACCGGTGTAGGGTCTACAGACTCAAAGGAATAATAGCGGGCAATTGTTTTCAGAATGACTTCGCGATCAGCACCAAGATCATCTATCAAGATGTCGATCAGACGGCGCTTGTCCGCCATCTTTCGTTGCATCTCGAGAGCTTCCTCGATCTTCTCTTTTGCAACAGCTCCGCTCTCAACAAGGATTTGGTTCAGACGGGGAGTTTGAGCTCTTTTTCCCACGGTGAACGTGTCGTCCACAACAGCATTCTCTTTTCCTGAACGAACTACCCTGTTCGGTGAAGGGATTTCCTCAAACACTACTCCTGAGGATAGTGCTGAAGACATCGGACGTTCAGCGTGTGGCTGTCCATTGCCATTCTTAGATTCGCCAACACCCTCATCGTTCCCGGGAACTACACTCAGATTCTTATTATCATCAACTTCATCGGATGAGAATGCTTGTTTCCTCGCTACGAGATTACTAAATGCGACAAACACATTCTTTTTCGTAGCATTATTGTTACCATTATTTGTAGACATATTACCCTCTTTTCGATATATGAATGAGACTATCCATTGTGCGGTATAGACGACACCTCGCACGTATGATACACTAATTATAACTTGACTCCATTGATGAGCAACAAACCCTGTGATAAAAAACACCAGCAAGTAGCGAGATGCAACCAAATGTGGCTATCTTTGATCAATTATTGTCAGACAATGATATATCTGACGGCATCGGGTGATTGAAATTGTATTGCAAATACATTACGCCCGCTATTCGTGATTTTGGTTACAGACAGTTACATTTTTTATCGTAAATTGTATGGTCACAGATATGGAGGGAAGGTATTTTGTTCCAAACAACTGATCCTTTCACTAGAAGAATGTCGGGATAGTTTAGTGAGAAACAACATTAATTCGAGAGTTATTGCATGAGTAATATCATCTTGGCAATCGGCGCACTTTTCATTTTCGGGACATTCCTGAGTTCCTCAAACAGGTTAATGACAGGCAACACCCAAATTGCCGAGCAGAACGAATATTACATTTCTGCAATCTCCCTTGCACAATCCATCATTGATGAAGCCAAAACGAAGTCGTTCGATCAGAATACGATCAATGTGCCCGTGTTAGTGCCTGATTCGTTGACTGCCCCCGGATTACTTGGACGAGAAGCAGGTGAAGTTATTGGAAATCCCGACACACTCGTAACAACCGCCCCTTACACGCCAAGCTCTCCCGGATACCGGTCAACATATACATTGAACGACATTGATGACTATAGGAATTATAATCGCCTCGTCAACACTCAGCGTGCCGAGGGTTATCGGGTAAAGGTTTCTGTGAACTATGCAAATGAAACCAACCCTGATGTGAGTTCCGCCGTAAAGACGTTCTGTAAGAAAATGACTGTGCAGGTCATAAGTCCGTACATGCCGGATACGATAAAGCTATCGTATGCATTTACCTATTAGAAAACCCCTATGAATTCAATGTTTGATGTCGTTTGTTCTGCGGTCATAGGCGGCATAGTCTTGTTTATGCTCGTCGGCTTCAACAGTACGATCGTTGAGAAAGCCGGCACTCAGACGGTCAAAGTGATGACACAGTCGAATCTCACGGAGGTAACAAGCATTCTTGAATACGAGTTCAGAAAAATGGGATACCGGGTTTTGGGAGGCTTTGATAGTTCTATTATGTACGCCGATTCAAATAAGATCAGATTCATCGGTGACTTCAGAAACCAAGAGAATATCGATACAGTCATTTACTATTTTGACATAACCAAACCTTCCGGGAAACGAAATTTGAACACACACATTTTGTATCGTACGTATATTCCAAAAGGATCCACGCCCACAACCCAATCGATCAATCTGGGGATCACACAGTTTAGGCTCTCATATTACAAAATGCTCGACACGATCCTCACAGCAAATCCGATTCCTCAACCGTCACAGATCAAGGTTCTTAAGATTGCTCTTAATGTGGAAAGCACGGAACCTTATAAAGAAACAACGATGCCTTATCTAAAGCTTAATCCGGGCGTCTACTGGGAAAGAACCATAAGACCGAAAAATCTCAAATAAGTTATGACTGGCAGAGCTATTATACTGATCGTTGCGGGGATTATTATTATCTCTGGCGTGATTCTTTACCGCATTGAAGCATCAAGCACTTCAATCGTGGCAAATGCCTCGGGGTATTTCAAAATGCAATCGGCACGAAACATCGCCCAAAGCGGTGTCAATCTTTCCTTGCGCCAACTTGGTTATAACCACGCATGGAGAACCGGTTTCTCTTCACTCACGATGTTAGGTGGAACTGTTTCAGTGAGACTCTTCGACACAACCTTCGCAGGGATATCAACGGCAATAGGTGTTCGATCAACCGGTACTGTGCAAGATTCCTCAGCAACGTCGACGGCGTTTTGCTATTTTCCACCAGGTCTCCTTCCCATTGGAGTGAAAGGTCTCTTCACTCTCCACGCAACCAATCAAATAAATGGAGGTATTATCATCGATGGAAGAAATTATGACCTATCGGGAAATGTAATTCCCGGAACCGGCATCTACGGAATCTGGACCACCGGCGATACGTTTGCAATCGGTGGCTCAGGCCAGGTTGGGGGGACCACGTCAGGTGGTGTAGACATACCTCCATCCGGAAGTGTGGACACAAGCATTGTCAAAATTAAACAAGTCTTTCCACCACCAGGTTTTCCTAATACACCCGATAGCGTGTTCGGTGGCGAGAGTTATGGATATCCCGAGGGAACACTGAAAGCAGTTGCACAGAGCGGCATCGCAGGGAGCCAGTACGTTACAAATCCTGCACTTCTCAAATATCCCCTGCGTGGTGTCACGTACGTTGAGATGCCTGTGGGTTCTCCATCATGGAACTCCGCGACCATTACCGGAACCGGAATTCTCATCGTGCACAACAGCGCTAAAAACGCGATCTTAGAGAACGCGACGCAGACCTTCATGGGTGTAGTGGTTGCGGACGACATCGTCCACGTCCATGGAACCGTTTATGGGGCAATCGTTGATTTGTCAACGAGCCCATCCGGCAATGTGCTTGGAAACGGCAGCGCTGTCATTCGCTTCTCGAGGAAGGCCATTCAAAATGCCACGTCAATTTTTACAAACGGTACTCAACCGAAGGTCATCGCTTGGTGGGAATAGAACGCGAGACCTGATGTGCAGAAAAAAATCCCTGGCAAACCGCTCAGGGATTTTTTGTTTTTAGGGGAACATGGTGAATAACACCATCATCGCGTTTCGCCTTCCTTTTGCCTCATCACTTCGTTGGAAGATTCGATGAGTTTTTGTGCTTCGTAAGCCTGGAGATCGCGGATCGTATTATGGATCCGTTTCATAGCGCCGTCGATACGGTCAAGCCACCGCATGATTTCCACATCTTTTTCAAATCGCCGCCGAATTTCCTGAGTCGTCACCGATATGACAGCAAGAGGATTATTGACGCTATCCTGCAACAGCATGGTGATATCATTGACCAACTGGCTATAGATCTGCTGACGATCGAGCACGCGTTCGACTTGGTGACGTCGGCCTTCCTCCTCTCGATGCGATTTGCGTACCCTCTGCAATTGCAGGAGTGCGGCAGCTGCGATCCAGAGGAAGAACAATGAATCGAATTGCATGATGTAATCAAAGAATGAACGCACCTCCTTTTCGTGCTTGAAAAAGTTCACTGAGGTAAGGAGATAATACAGATAGATGACAACTGCAGCGATGACTACCGGATAACGATCGACGAGTTTCTTTATATTATCCCATACGATTTTTACCTTCTCTTTCACATCAATCTCCTCTTAGAGTTGAAGATACCTCGGTATCCCGGTTTTGAGTCCTTTGTCTTTGATTGACGATTCTTCCCGAAAAAATAGTTCCTCATTGGCGGGGGCGTTATATTATTCTTTCGTTAGCGTCTGATCGAAAAACTTCTCTATTAACTTCGAAGCATCTGCTGCATTCTTCTTTTGATAGCCTTTTGTATTATGTGGGTTCATAAACGCATGACCCGCTCCCGGATAGATCTTGACATCAATCCGTTTTCCTACAGTCTTACACGCCGCTTCAAATTCATGAACATTCTGTGGCGTAATTCCTCTGTCCTCTTCCCCAAAGATCCCAAGCATAGGACACGGTATCTTCGCAATCGAGGAAGAATCTGTCACCAACCGTCCATAGCAGATCACGCACGAAGCAAGGTCCGGCACGTTCAAGGCTGTCACAAGAGCATATCCTCCCCCCATACACCATCCAACAGTGCCGATCATTTTTTTATTGACATCGGAACGCGCCTTGAGAAACTCCGATGCCGCTACAAGATCGCGCACTGCGCGATCTTCCGGTAGACCGCGCATGAGTTCGTGTGCTTCATCCGGGGACTCTGTCGATTTCCCTCGATAGAGATCGACTGCAAGGGTAAGATATCCTTGAGCAGCAAGATTTTTTGCATTCTCTTTGATCCAGTCATTCAATCCCCACCACTCGTGAATAATGATAATAGCTGCGAATGGTCCTCTCCCCTCAGGAACGCAAAGATAATTGCTCACCGAATCCTTTCCGCTAGCGTAGTGAACCGTTGAGACGGTCACTTTCTTCCCCCCATTCCCCGATGAAACGGCGACAAAAAGAAATAGCATGTAAAAAATAAACTTCATACTATGTTCCTTTCTGTTGGTGTCCCAGCGCCATGATTGCGCTCCACAGTTTTGACGTCACTGGCATGACAGACAAGCGGGGGAGTCGGACTAACTCGAACGGTGCAAACTCTTTTCTCTGCTTGATCTCCGAAAGCGGAATACTCCTCGTCAACCGTTCTTTTGCTTTCAGCGTAACGACCATGAGCTTTGGATCGTTGTGTAATGGATCTGGGTAAGGATTACGTTGAATTTCTGCAACACCGACAATCATTTTCTGTTCTCCAGAGTGATACACAAGGGCAAGGTCCCCTTTCTTCATCGATCGGAGGTGCATGAGCGCGAGGTTATTTGTAACACCGTCCCACACGGTATTACCCTCCCGCTCCAGTGAATCGTATGAATAGACGCTCGGTTCAGTCTTGATTAACCAGAACCCCATGAGCTAACCCTCAAAAAGAGTAATGATAAAGCAAAAGATTTCACCTATTCGTCGACCTGGCTGCATCTCTTGTTTCCTTGAAACGAAGAGCAATAAAAGAATACGAAAAGGAATTGAGATAATCAAGAAAACCGAACAATGACCAGATCTAAATTTCGGTGCTGGCTCACTTTGAGAAATCACAGCGGTTACTGACTATTCCGTGACCGAATTCCGTGCTTGTGTCACGGTGTGGACTCCCGCTTTTCAGCGGGACAGGCTGTGACACCTGTGAAACTGAGCCACCACCTAAATTTCTATTGAGTATGAGCATCGAATTCGTTATTATTACTTATAGCTACATTCTTTTCCACAACAATTTCCATCACAAATACTCTTTGAGTCGTCATGAACCGCTATCGTAGGTATCTCTACCTCCTCCCGTTCTCCATCTTGGTTGTTGCCTCGTGGGCATTTTCACAACCAATTGGGGCTGTTCGGTTCCTTGCACATTATATTCCACCGAGTGGTGGGTCGTACGTATCAGGATGCTGGGGATGGACAGATACCGTCTCTCATCGCGAGTACGCAATCCTCGGCAGCTACTGCGGTACTTCGATTGTGGAGATTACGAACTCGGCATCGCCGATCGAGCGATCATTCATTCCGGGCGTGTGTTCGATTTGGCGAGAGATCCAGGTGTGGTCACACTATGCATACGTGGTAAGTGAGGGCGGTGGTGGAACACAAATCATTGATCTATCTTACTTACCCGATTCCGCGCATCTCGTAAAGAACTTCACCTATTCCCAGTCGGGGAACAATACCTCACGGTCGCATTCGTTGCACATCAGAGACGGCTATATGTATCTCAACGGATGTGCAGGGTGGTCGGCAGGCGGCATTGTTATCTTCAGTCTCGCTGACCCTGTAAACCCAGTGTACCAATCAGCATATGAGCAACGGTACGTCCATGACTGTTTCGTTCGCAATGACACGATCTACGCGGCGACCATAAACAATGGCGGCATCGATATTGTCGACGTGCGCGTGAAAACCAATCCGCAATTCCTCTATCGATTCACCTATACTGGAGCTGGTACGCATAACTGCGCGACAACAACCGATGGGAAGTATCTCCTTACAACTGACGAAATCAATTCCACACCGAAAACACTCAAGATCTGGAATCTCCAGACAGCCCCCTCGTTTCCAAAAGTTGCTGAATATCAGGGAAGTCCTACAGCCATTGTGCACAACGTGTTCGTCAAGGGGAACCTCGCTGTCATGTCGTACTATACGGCAGGATTGCGAGTTGTTGACATCACAGACCCAACGCATCCGGTGGAGGTTGGCGGTTATGATACGTACCCAAGCGGCGATCCTTCCTCCTATAACGGCGCGTGGTCTGCATATCCGTTTTTCCCTTCGGGACAAATTATTATCGGCGATGAGGACAGTGGGTTATACATTGTCGATCTCGATTATAACGCGCCGAACTTGCCCGCGCCATTCTCTGCCTACAGCGATTATCAGACTCCAACAAGTGTAACACTAACGTGGACCGATCCTTCAACATTAGTTTCGGGAGCCCCTCTTTCCAATTTCAAGATACATATCTATCGTGATGGAGCGTTCATTGCCGAAGTCGATTCAGGGGTACAGACGTATATTGATGGAGGTCGGACACAACACCAATATTACACGTATACACTGGGCGCTGTCGTTCCCTCTGATTCGAGCGGTGCAACCAGTGCAGGTGCGTACGCCGGCGGACATGCTCAGCCTCAACCGCCTGCGGCATTTAATGTTGTCGACGCAACCGGAGGAATTTTACTCACATGGACCAATCCTTCCCGTCAACTCGATAACACTCCGTTGAACGATCTTGCAGAAGTCTTGATCTATCGCGATGGGTTGTACGTTCACAGTATCTCTCAGACTTCCGCTGACACAGGACAGAACCGTAGTTATCTCGATTCGGTTGTCGGATATCATTCTTATACTATCCAAGTCAGCGATAATGAAGCCCCAACGCACTACAGCACCTTCACCCCGACATTGACAGGATATGGAGGTCTCTTTGTGAATTACAATGAAGGCTTTGAATCATCGTTAGAAACTATTTACCGCACAGGTACGTGGGATTCAACATCGAGCATTGCAGCGAGCGGAGAGAAGAGTTTTACTGATAGTCCGGTAGGGAACTATGCCGATGGTTCTGTAACGTATTTTCAGACCCCTCCTGTCGTCCTTGGCACAAATCCGATTCTTCAATTCAGCCACATTGCGATCATTGCCTTCGCCGATTTTGGGTTTGTGGAAATCAGCAAGGATGGGCGCAAAACATTTTCTGTTCTAAAAGTATACAATATGACGATGCACCCTGAGTGGCAGGACAGTCACGCCGATCCGGGGGATTGGTTCACTGACGCATTTACTCTTTCAGCCTACGCTGGAGATACGGTGGCCGTACGGTTCCGTCTCTCGACGAATGGAACGAACAATGCAGACGGATGGTATATCGATGACCTCTTCATCGGCGATCCTCCACTCACAGCCACTGTCTCCTCCTCGGTTGTTAGTGATTGGAACCTCGTCTCTCTTCCAGTCGGCGTGGCAGATGGGAGGACAGCTGTTGTCTATCCCTCAGCCACGTCCCATGCATTTGCGTTCGAAGGCAGCGCATATACAATTAAGGATACTCTCGACCCTGGTGTTGGTTATTGGGTGAAATTTGGATCACCAACCTCCATAACACTCACCGGCTCACCGATTCGGAGAGACACGGTCGATGTTCAAGTGGGATGGAACATCATCGGATCGATCACAAGCAGGATCAATGTTGCAGCGGTGAAGAGCATACCGACAGGAATCGTGACATCGAGCTATTACGGGTTTAATGGAAGCTATGTCGCCTCATCAACAATAGAGCCGGGTGAAGCATACTGGGTGAAAACGTCGCAAGCAGGGAAGCTCGTGTTAACATCCTTCCAAAATAACGCGGAACCGATTGCACCACCCGAAAAAGGAGGAGTGTCTTCTCAGCTCAATGCATTGACATTCACAGATGCCGAGAACCACACGCAAACACTCTATTATATACAAGAACGTGATGGAATTATTGCACCGGAACGGTTTGATCTTCCTCCATCACCTCCCGAAGGTGCGTTCGACGTGCGATTTGCTTCTCAACGATTGTTGGCGATGGGCAATACTTCCGGTGCAGATGAATTTCCAATTACCATGCAAGGAGTCAGCTATCCATTGACGATCAAATGGAACATTCACGAGCAAGCCCACCACGGCGGGCAAGAACAACCATTCACATTGAACATCGACGGCAAAGAAATTGTACTCCGGTCTAGGGGGCAAGCAATCATAGCACATCAGCCATTGACGATGACTCTTACAACTTCTGCATTCTCCTCATCAGTTCCCTTAAAGTTTGCTTTAGAACCGAACTACCCCAACCCCTTTAACCCGATGACAACATTTGGATTACGGATCGCGGATGTAGGATGGGTGACACTAAAGGTATATGATATTCTGGGACGTGAGCTGGCAACATTAGTGAACGAGGAGAAATTACCCGGCAGTTACACGGCAACATGGGATGCGGGTAACACACCGAGCAGTATTTATTATGCGCGGATGATGGTCACAAATTCATCCGGCAAACAACTCTACCAGGCAACACGGAAGATTGTTCTGATGAAGTAACTCTCATTTCATCTTAGGGAGGTTTCATGAAGGCAGCGGTTTTTCTTCTTGAGTTCATCGGGAGGGGAACCGCTGCTTGCATTTTGCAACGAGTGGCGATGTACCATCCACTCGCGGGCATACCGGAAGTTTCTTCCATGCAACTGGAAGTCTGTCACCTCGTTCGATGATTTGATTTTTGCGATCACTTAGATAAATGGCACGTGGGAGGAAACGGGTAAAACGTGGGAGTTGACAAAATAAATCTTACCCGATCACGAAAAATATCTTGATTCTAAATTAAAATCTTTCTACACTATCACAACGATACAATTACTCTTCTCAACGAGTTGAGTTGTCAACATGCGAATTCTCACCGTCGTTGTTTGCTTTGGATTTCTCATTTGTGGCTTTGCCTGCAAAGAAACTCCGCCGCAACCCTACGTCCAATCGGTGTTCCTCTCGGTTGAGGATGCTGGCGTGACCGATGCGTTTCTCAAGGTTCACCTCCTCATTCCGGATTCTCTCTCAGAGGTTGTTATCAAACGGAATGGGCAGAGGGTCTTGAGTGCTCGACTGGGAAATCGTACCGATACGCTGGTTGTGGACGATTCTCTCTCACCCAACCAGACCTACACCTACAAGGCATACCGCAGCTCCCAAGTGCCTTTTGATTCCAGCGATGCGGTGACGGTGAGGACGATGGATACCACCAGCCATAACTTCACATGGCAGATTGATACACTTGGAGATGGTAACTCGAGCAGGCTCAATGATGTGGCAATTATTAACGACACGCTTGCTTATGCGGTGGGAGAGATGTACTTGAAGGATTCAACGGGTCGATGGGATACCGAACCTTACAGTATAGCGGTGTGGAACGGACGTTCGTGGAAATTGAAGAGAGTGTATCCACAATGCGACGGGTGCCAAGGCTCTCCTACGGTTCGTGCAAGGGGGATCTTTGCATTTTCCACAACAGATGTTTGGCTTGCTGACGGAACTGTTTGGCACTGGGATGGTGTATCCAACACCACCTTTTGGAGAAGTGGGCCATTTCCTTCACCAGATGCAGGTGCAGAGAAACTCTGGGGAACATCATCAAACAATTTGTATGCAGTCGGACGTAATGGCGTTATCGCCCACTATTCCTCAGGCACGTGGCGGCGGATGGAGAGCGGGACAGACGTGGATTTACTGGATGTGTGGGGAAGTCCGGATGGAAGTATCGTTTGGGCATGTGGATGGATAGATTTTAAACCTACCGTGCTCTTGCGACTACAAGCCGGAGGACAATGGGAGAAAGCATGGGAAGAAAACAACCCATTCACGCAACGTGATGATACACTTTCCGGAGCTTTCACAAGTGTATGGCTCCCAAATAACCGACAATTCTTCGCATTGTCTTGGTATGGCGTGTATAGTTCCTTGATAACAACACATGGAGAGGGCAAGCGGATTCCGTTTCCTTCCACGTGGTCGGGGTTTCCGCGGAGGTTACGGGGTAAAGCCTCGAATGATTTGGTCATTGTAGGTGAATATTATATGCTTGCCCATTTTAACGGAATGACCTTCAAACATTTTCAAGAATTAAGCGGATACGGCAGATTGGTATCTGTCGATCAACAAAATAACTTTGTCGTCGCAGTTGGGTACTTGTTCGACCCGATTCACAGCAAAGGACTTGTCTTTCGTGGGAGAAGGAACTGAGACATGATCTTTCAACGAGTTAATCAACCAACTTAAACCAACAGCAGGAGTACAAACCATGGATCAAGTCATCAAACGACACATCAACATCACACGAGCCGCGCTTGCGCTTTTCTTCATTACGCTTTCAAGTGTGACTTGCGTGATGGCCGATATTTTGGATACATGTGCCACGCCTCAGGCAATTCAAAACGCCGGAACCATTCAGAGTCCAAGACCCACCTTATCAGGACCGGAAAGTATACGAACGACGACACACTTCAAACTTCACTTTACACTGAGTGGGACAGACTCAACGACGAAAGCCTGGGCTGACACGGCGATAACTGCCGCTGAATACAGCTGGTCGTTCTTTGAGAGTCATGGCTGGGCATTACCGCCTCCTGATCGGAACGCGGGTGGAGATGACCGATATGATATTTACATTAAAAATTTGAGCGGGCTTCGTGCCGCTGGCTGGAACATTCCCGATAGTTCCTACCCTGTTCCCTATCCACGTGGATACAGTAGCTGGATCGAGATCACGAACGATTCTATCCGAGAACCGTTCCCAAAATTTGCGACACTTCGCTCAGTAGTCGCGCATGAATTTAACCACGCCTGTCAGGCCCGTTATAGATTGACGGCCTTTGATTTCAATCAGGTCAATAATGAACTCTGGTTTGCAGAAAACACTGCCGTCTATACAGAACACCTGGTATATCAAGATATCTATGATCTTCCCTACATATTTTCACAGAGTAGCAATCCGCTGACTTCACCGCAAAATCCGATCTATTTAAGAGCCTTTTGGTACAGCGGGGCTTTATGGCCAACCTTCTTACACGAATACTACGATAGTGTCATAGTCCGCCGTACCTGGGAGCAATGGGCAACGTATAGCGGCACGGGGTCGGGGAGTATCGTGAATGCGACGAATCTGGTACTCCAAAATTCATATGCAAGCCGGATTGATACGGCGTTCAAGTACTATGCCCTGTGGCGATACTTCACCGGATCGCGGGCGGACGCATACCACTTCAAGTATGCGAGTCTCTATCCGACATCTACCGTTCGTCAAGTGTATTCATCTTGTTATCCGGTCTCAGGCACTGATAACGGAACGTACATCTACGGTACTGGAGGTGCAGGCTTTATCGAGTTTGTGGGACCCACCGGAGGCTCATTGAGCATGACATTTGACGGAGGGCTCTATTCTTCGATCATATGGGCAGTGTATGGGGTAGGTGTGCGTGTCCCCGCACCATCGAGCGCAAATGAATTTGTCCTGAATTCGAACGACCAAGGAACAGCGACCGTCCCGTGGACAGGAAACAGTAAAATCGCGCTCGTCATGGCTAATCTTGGGGGAGCGCAGCCAGGGAATACCCCTCATTTTTCATACTCAGCATCGTTGTCAGGCGCGGCATCGGTGACGTTCATAAACAAGGTGAAAGGTAGTAATGCCGGTGGAAAATTTTTGCTCAATGGGGCTGATACCGTATCCTCCGGAGATTGCAGAAATCTCGTTGGGGGGTTGAACCATCAGGTGAGAACACTGAATGAGAGATTTGTTTCCGATTCCATCTACAAGCATCACGATTGGAACGCGGTGAGTTCGAAGTTCAGACTTTCAGATACATTTCAAGTGCCGCCTCAACCTGGCGAACAAGTTGCAAACTTCTCCGGCCTGAATCCTGTAACCATGCGCAATGAGCTGATTGAAGCACCAACATTGAATAGCGGAACAATCCAGTTCCGTGATCCGTGGTATCTGCACTCCAATGGCACGCAGCCGGATTCGTTCTTTACATACAACGTGTCAACTCCCTTCTCGCCAACAGGCGCGTACAACCAAACAACGGGCGGCGTGTTCTTGAACGAAGGTAACCCACCACAATGGGATCAAACTCACTACTCTGTCCGCGCACCGCAAAATCAACCCATCGGTGGCTACAACGGAGCCTTCATCGGCTGGACTGCAACGGCGAGCAATCCCGCACAGTTTCAATATCCGACAAGTGCAGAGACACCCATCATCTTCCATACCGGGATCGATACGATCAAGGCGCGGTACAAGGGTCATCTCGTCTCTGCTATTCCTACAGCTCTTTCCTCCAGCGCCCAGCGCAAGCTCGTTAAAGATAACACCAACATGGTATCGATGGTGTATGAGAGTTCAGGCACCCCGTGGTTTACCTGCTCTACCGATAACGGTGCAAACTGGACAAACGAAGTTCCAGTCGATGGCATCACAAACCAGAATACTATTTACAGGAGCCCGTCGGTTTTCATTGAGCCCATCACTGGCTGGACGGGTATCGTATGGGAAAAAGTCGAATGTGACAATCCAACTTCGAGTTGGATCCATCGGATCATGTGGGGTGAGGGAACCTCTGGTGTTGTCCTACAGATGGGCGAGATAGCACATTTCACGGCACCCAAGGATTCTCTTGCGTCACCTGTTGCCGCTTCGAACACGAGTCCTGCCTATATATTCGTCACGTGGAGAGACGCAACATCACTGAACTACAGCTTTAGTAATGGATATCAATGGTCTATCGGTCAGATCCCCTCAACAACCTCGTCCTCCAAGAATCCGGTTGCAGCAGCTGACGTCCAAGGCGGAGGAGGAACGCAACGACCCTACCGCGTCTACGTTGTCTGGGAGGAACCGGGCTCTGCTGGTGGGATCAAACACCAGAAAGGCGAGCTTAGCTCTGTCTCTATCCCTGCCTCCATAACGTGGACTGGCATTGCAACTGTATTCAACACGACTTCAGAAACCAATGCATCCCCAACGCTCGTGCGTGATAACGCTGGTAATAGCTGCATTGCATGGGTGTACTCAAACGGCGGACAAACCAACATCAAGTATTGCAGGGTGGATGCAGGGAACAACATCGTCGGCTCCACGACCTTCACCAACTGCTCAGGGACAACGGTGTCCGCTCCTTCATTGACAGATTATCGTTTCAATACAACAAAGGCAAACGACGTAACCCTAGCGTGGTCAACGACAAATAGTGGCGTGGTCGGTGCGCAGTACACCTACACCGCCGGTAGCTGGAGCAGTCCATACATTGTAGATCAGTCGGGCCAGAAACCGAACATTCTCATAACGAACAACGCCACGGACAACAGCCGAAGTGTAGGTTACGTCATATCTGGAAATACCCTCTACTCAATCACGACAATGTCTGTTGGACAACCGCAAGCCCCCCCCGCAGACCACGCTCTACGGTTTCTCGGATGGCTATTGTTGCAGCAGTGTGTCTACAACGCTCTCCTGGAATTGTACGTTTGGTGCGTCAACCTATCGGCTGCAAGTGTCTACACAAGGGGGGAGTAATTTTGCAAATGGTATCATTCGAGACATTTCCAATATCACCGCTACCTCTTCTCCGGTGACCGGTCTCTCGTACGGAACCACGTACTATTGGCGTGTCAATGCAACGAACTTGAACGGAACCGGCGCGTGGTCGTCAATTCGGTCGTGGACTACACAATCGTCCCAAGGCGGCGGCTGCCCGTATGTCTTCGGTTGGAATGGCGAAGAGTTTATTGCCGATAACAATATTCTTCCACAGAGCGAATATCGGGGGAACGAACATAAAAGCGTCACCGATTACTACAAACTTATGGCTACTCCAAAGATCGAAGAAGGGCATTACATTCTCAAGATCAAGGAGTTCGAGGAGGAGCTATCGCAGCTTGACCAGATCGAGTTGATTGCGGTTGATCATAGCCAAACGAGCGACGTTGCAGTACTCCCGACGAGTGAAATTATTCAATACACGATGCCCTTTACGATCACCGGGGATCTCTCTCAAGAGAATGCCAGTGCAAAACGCCTCTCCGAAATAGACGGTGCCACGATTAGCGCCGTTCCGGGTCAGAGCCTTTCTCTCTCGTTCCAACCGGTCTACGAAGAGTATGCACGCCTTCCTGAACATACCGAAGGTGGAATGCTGCTTGGCGGGTGGGTCACAGGGGGCGTCAAGGGTTACGGACTACCAAAGGCGCAGTCAGTTGGGGCGATTGCAGACAGAGAGAGGTTCGACGGCTCCACGTCGTTTACGTTCCGAGAGCGACTCACGCTTGTCTATGTTCCTTTGCAGACGATAGATCAAACGCCCGTGCTGAAGTTCGATAATCGTGTTGCCCTTGACTACGCGAACCTCGTTGTCAGAATTCCTTCTGCCTACACGTCGCGAAGTCTTAGATTGATAACGGCAAGGCACACCCATAACGGCGAGGTCGTATCGAAGCTTAAGTCCGCAGACGGATACTTTACAAGCTTACGTCCGGGTGAATCAATTGAGCTCTCGTACGAAGCTCCGCCTCTTGATGCTGACAAGATCAGGAGTTTTATTCTTGTATCTCACGGCCGCTACGAACACTTGAAGGCATCAGCAATGACAGGAACGCCGCAAACGTTCCAGCTCGATCAGAACTATCCTAATCCGTTTAATCCCCAAACGACGGTTAGCTATCAACTTGCAGCATCTGGGCACGTTACAGTAGCCGTGTATGACATTCTCGGTCAGGAGGTTATCACATTGGCGGAAGAAAACCAGGAAGCTGGGTATTATGAAAAGACATGGGATGCGGCTAGTTCATCCAGCGGGATTTATTATGTGAGGATGAGTGTGACAGATCAGTTGGGAAAACAACTCTACCAGGCAACACGGAAGATTGTTCTAATGAAGTAACCGCTGTTTTCGAGTAGACTCAAGAAGGTCGGCCCATCGCCGACCTTTTTTGTTTTCGGGTTAGATTTGCTTCTCCTGCCTTTTTTTCCGAAATTTTGCCAATCACTCATAGCAATTCTCTCAACACTTTGTATGACTGAACTGTATGTTGACCTTGCCATCCCCGTGGCGGTCAACCGGATATTTACGTACAGCGTACCACATGAACTTTATCACGCGGCGCGGCGCGGGGTGCGCGTTGTCGCGCCGTTTGGCAAGCGCACCGTCATAGGCTTCATCGTTGAAACATCCCTCACCTCACAGACATGTGCAGAGCGGGGAAAAACAATTCCCCACATCAAAGCGATTCACGATATCCTCGACCCGGAGCCTGTTCTCTCCGCGGATCTCTTGAACCTCACCCAGTGGATGGCAGAATATTATTTCGCACCGTGGGGGGAAGTGCTCAAAGCTGTCCTTGTGCAAGGCGCAGCGCGCCCCGCGAAACGGATCGTCTCGGCAACCACGACCGAGCACGAGATCACCATCGGTGTGCGAGCGACCGGACCGAAGCAGGCTGCACTCCTCAAAGAACTCCGACAGCACGGCGCGATGACTATTGCTCAACTGCAGAAAATTCTCAAAACCAAAAGCATCCATACAACACTGAATGAGCTTTCGCAGATAGGATTAGTGACCATGAGGGAAGAACTCTCTCAATCAAGACTCAAGCCCAAATTTGAAAAGGTGATCGAAATTAGTGACAACGAGCGAGAGCGTTGGGATCAATGGCTGAGTGACGGTCAGCCTGCGACAAAGCGAGACGAACGGCGGCGGGCGTTGGTGAGAGAACTTCTTACAGTAACCCGGGATAGGACATTCATTCCTCTCACAGAAGCTTTGAAGAAATCAGGTGCTTCTCTCTCGACTGCCAAGACACTTGCGCAAATGCATCTCATCACGATCGGCAAGCGTGAGGTCATCCGTACCAGCGAGTTCGATTTGTACGAATCATCGCTTGGAGCACAGAACATCATATTAAATCTTTATCAGCAGAACGCGCTGGACGAGATTACCAAAGTGGTGGAGGGCGGAAAATTTCAAGCCTACCTTCTTCATGGTGTGACCGGAAGCGGTAAGACACAGGTGTATATCGAAGCGATCCGTCACGTGCTCGATCAAGGTAAGACAGCCATTGTTCTCGTTCCGGAAATCTCTCTCACGCCGCAAATCGTGCGACGGTTTAAGCTGCACTTCGGCGAGAAGGTTGCAGTGATGCACAGCCGCATGTCGCTTGGTGAGCGATACGATGCCTGGCGGATGGCATGGGAGGGTCGGTGTTCTGTTGTCATCGGTCCACGTTCAGCGGTATTCGCACCGTTGAAACAGATTGGACTCATCGTCGTTGATGAAGAGCAGGAGTCATCGTACAAACAATTCGATCAAACCCCGCGCTACCACGCGCGTGATGTCGCCATCATGCGCGCATCGCTGACAAATGCCGTCGTCGTGCTCGGCTCCGCGACTCCATCGATCGAATCCTATGCGAACGCGACAAGCGGGAAGTACTCACTCCTCGAGCTTCCAGAGCGCGTTGATAACGCCCAGCTCCCTGACATCGAGATCATCGACATGACCAATGAACGGAAGAGAAAGCTGGAGCTCTTCCTCACAGAAGGGAAAGAGCGGTTTACGAAAGACCCTGCAGCAGCCCGTGCTGAGAAGCGCAAGTTTGAATTCGGCTCGATCTCTGACTTCCTCAAAGAAAAAATCGCAGACCGCTTGCGGAAGAAGGAAGGAATTATTTTGCTTCAGAATCGACGCGGCTTCTCGCCCTTTGTGGAGTGTCCGATGTGCGGCTTTATTGAAGTGTGTGAACAGTGTAATATCTCACTCACCTATCACCTCACGAAGAAGCATCTACGCTGTCACTATTGTGGGAATGTGAAGCAGCCGCCTGAGGTATGCCCACAGTGTCTCTCACCAGACATCAACTATCGCGGGGTCGGAACGCAACGGGTGGAAAAAGATCTGCAGAATCTCTTTCCGAATGCAACACTGGTGCGGATGGATCTTGATACAACCTCGAGCAGAGGCGCACATGACCGGATGCTTCGAAGGTTCTCCGATGCCGAAGTTGACATTCTCCTCGGCACACAAATGGTTGCAAAGGGTTTGGATTTCTCAAGAGTTACATTAGTGGGGGTCATCTCAGCAGACACACAGATGTTACTGCCAGACTTCCGATCGGCAGAACGGACGTTTCATTTGCTCACGCAAGTTGCAGGGCGTGCAGGACGCAGCAGCCTTGCAGGCGAAGTTGTCATACAGACATGTCAGCCGAACCACTACAGCCTTCAGCACGTCGTCATACACGATTTCAAATCCTTTTACGCTCAGGAGCTCGGATATCGCAAGGAGCTTCACTATCCTCCATTTTCGCGAATCGTCCTCATCGAGTTCAAGGGGAAGCACGAGGAAGAAGTGATGAATCATGCCTCCATCTTTGCCGACAAACTCAAGAATTACAATCACCATTTCCTTACACTTGGACCTGCCCCGGCTGCCCTCCCAAAATTAAAGGGTCTCTTCCGATGGCACATCGTTGTGAAGAGCTTAAAAGAAACAGATCCTGGCGGACATCGGATACACGAAGTGCTTCAGGAGGTTGTCCATGGATACCATGCCTCTGCTCTCGGAAAAAACAAATCAGTGAGGTTAACAATCGATGTCGACCCGGTAGGGATGATGTGAGAGAGTAGATGAGTATCGAGCCTTTGAGATTGGCACCAAGTCATTCAAGCGTTGCAGGCATACTCTCACCAGAATAATGTAGACATCGATCCCGCTCTGAACCGGACACTCCCTGTCCGCTAACGAACATCCACAGGTCCAACGAATGATATTCCCCTCCGTTTCCACACGATAACGGCTGGCACGGTGTTTGACTTATTTTGTGGGAGTTCCCATGGACAGACCAATTGACACACACGTTCTCCAACGAATGCGAAGACACAAACTTCTGCAAGTAAGCCTTCTTCTTGGGGGAATACTTGCACTCTTTTTTCTCCTTTCCGCATGGATTCGCCCTTCAATCGATCGCAAGGATATTCAAACCGCACTTGTACAGCGGGGCGCGATCGAAGGAACAATCTCCGCCTCAGGCAGCGTCGTCCCAAAATTCGAGCAGGCGATTTCAAGTCCCGGAGAGACTCGACTCCTCGCTATGCGGAAGAAACCAGGTGAGTATGTAAAGAAAGGAGACCCACTCCTCGACCTCGACCGCAGTGAGTTTACTCTTGCTCTTGAGAGAACAGAGAGGGAACTATCTCTGAAAGCGAACCGTCAAATTCAATTGAAACTTGACATCAATCGTACGTTGAACGATCTCAGGGGTCAACTCGACATCAAAGATCTCCGGCTTCAGTACCTCCACTCAAAGTCGGAGCAGGGCGACAAGATGTTCACTCTTGGCGCGATTGCCAAAGACCAGTTGGAGCAAACAAAACTGGAGGAGCGTATTGCGTCCATTGAAAAAAAAGAATTAGAACAGTCCATCCAGACGACAAAGCAATCGTTGGGGAACCAGCTCGAAGGAATCACGACGGAAGTCCGTACACTCTTGCAAGAGAAAGACGACTTTCGGCGACAACTCGACTTGCTCTCGTGTAAAGCCGAACAGAACGGCGTCGTCACGTGGGTAAAAGATCAGATCGGTGCGAGCATTCACCGCGGCGAGATCATCGCCCGCGTTGCCGACCTGAGCAGTTATCGAGTGGAAGCAACGGTTTCAGATATTCATGCCTCTCGTCTTTCCATCGGGATGTCGGCAAAAATTCGATTGAACGACCTCACCATCTCCGGCAAGATCGAGACTGTCTACCCTACAATTGAGAACGGTATTGCCAAGGTTGCGCTAGTCCTTGACGATGCGTCGAACAAATTTCTGCGACCCAGTTTGCGCGTAGATGTTTTTCTGATCACGAATCGACATGAGAACACGCTGAAGGTTAAAAAAGGGCAATTCGTCAATGGCGAGGGACAACAAGAGGTCTTCGTCATCAGAGGGAATACGGCACAGCAAGTGACCGTCAAGGTCGGAGTCATGAGCTTCGATGAGATCGAAATCGCAGAAGGACTCTCCGAGGGAGAAGAGATCATCATTTCAAACATGAACGAATACAAACACCTTTCGCAAATCAAGATTCATTAAACAATTAGGAGAAACCATGATCACGCTGGAAAACATCGAGAAGGTATATCGGACCGACAAGATAGAAACAGTCGCACTGCAAGCCATCAATCTCAAGATTCGCGAGGGGGAGTTCATTTCCATCATGGGTCCATCCGGCTCGGGGAAGAGCACGCTGCTCAATATTATGGGACTGCTCGACGCGCCGACCCACGGACACCTCGCACTTAATGGCACGACAGTCGATTCGTATGGCGACAAGCAGCTTGCACGTCTCAGGAACGAGCGACTCGGGTTCATCTTTCAGACGTTCCATCTTATCAACGACTTGAGCGTTATGGACAACGTCGAGGTGCCGCTTCTCTACCGACGCATGTCTGGCTCCGAACGCCGCAAGCTTGCGCTGAGAGCGCTGGAGCGCGTGGGGCTGAGCGCACGAGTCCATCATTTCCCTTCGCAGCTTTCGGGCGGGCAGCAGCAACGCGTAGCCATTGCAAGGGCGATTGTCGGAAATCCAAGGATTATCCTTGCGGATGAACCGACCGGCAATCTGGACAGTCAAATGGGGGAAGATATTATGTCCATTTTGCTCGACCTGAGTAAGACAGAGAAGTCAACCATTGTCATGGTCACCCACGACCCTCGGATGGCGGAAAAAACCGAGCGGACGTTGCGTCTGTTCGATGGTCGGCAAGTAAATTGAAGGGAACATTATGCTAAAGAACTACATCAAGATCGCTATCAAGGTGCTGCTCAGGAGAAAGTTCTTCACATTTATCAGTTTGTTTGCCATTAGCTTTACGTTGGTGGTATTGATGGTGGCGACTGCGGCGCTGGATCACGTGTTCGCTCCTGTCCCGCCGGAGACGAAGCAAGATCGCACGCTCGGCATTTTCCGCGCGTCCATGAGAGGAGAAAACTCCGCCTATAACGGAAATCCGGGGTATGGATTTCTCGACAAATATGTCCGCACGCTCCCTAATGTCGAAATGGTTTCAATTTTTCCTCCTACAAGGATGGGTATGAGATTAAGTCCTACCTGAAACGCACCGACGGAGAATACTGGAAAGTTTTGGATTTCACCTTCCTTGAAGGTGGACCCTTTTCGGTCGACGATGAAAAAAATGCGAATTTCGTTGCTGTTATTAATCAAGCAACGAAAGAGAAGTTCTTCGGAAACGAATCCGCCCTAGGGAAATTTATCGAAGTAGATCGTCAAAGATTTCGAGTCGTTGGCGTCGTCAAGAACATCCCCATCTATCGGCAAATCCCCTTCGCCGATATTTGGGTTCCTATTAACACTTCCCGCGCCCCAGAGTATCGACAGAGTCTCATGTTTGGTTTCGTTGGACTGATATTGGCGTATGAGAGGTCGGATTTCTCAGCTATTCAGCAAGAGTTGAACTCGCGGATTGCGAAGGTCGAGTTTCCGACATCGGAATGTAATCACTTTGAAACCAAGGCGGAATCGTATTTCGAGTCTGCAGCGAGCGAGATCCTCGGAAGCGGTTCAAAATTGGAGAACCGGTCCGGGATGTTCCTAGCGATAATGTTCGGCGCAGCATTTCTCTTTATGCTTCTCCCTACGATAAATCTTGTGAACATCAATATAAGCCGTATCATCGAGCGCGCGTCGGAGATCGTAGTGCGGAAGTCGTTCGGTGCGTCGGCTCATACGCTTGTCGGCCAGTTTCTTGTGGAAAACATTCTTCTCGCCTTCATCGGAGGCATCATCGGATTCGCACTATCAACCGTTGTTCTCCACACATTGACGAACAGCGGTTTAATTCAGTACGCGGAGTTTCACCTCAACATCAGAATTTTTCTCTATGCGTTCGCGTGCATCCTGTTTTTCGGAGTCCTCTCAGGCGTTTACCCCGCATGGAAGATGTCGCGTATGCATCCTGTCAACGCTTTGAAAGGAGTGATGCGATGATCAAACATTTTCTTAAAATGGTCTGGAATCGAAAACGTATCAATGGCCTCATCATGATTGAGATTTTCTTTTCGTTTGTCGTGCTCTTCACCGTGATAACGGCGACGGTGTATTATGTGAGCAATTACCGGAAGCCCCTAGGGTTTTCAATCGACCGCGTATGGAGCATCAGTGTAAACACGCGTCTCCCATGGAAGACACACATGAAAGAAAAAGTGGACGGTATGAATCAACTAACGCTCGCTCTTCGCGGTCTCCCGGAGATCGAATCCATCGGTGGAATTTCGATGGTACCGTATTCTCGCATCGATGGAATTTACGGCGCCGACTACAATGGAAGACCGGTTGAAACGCATATGAACCATGCTACTGACGGGCTCAAAGACGTACTTACCATCGAACTCACTGCCGGAAGATGGTTCTCCTCCGATGACGATGCAGCGAAGTCTGAACCTGCCATCATCAACGAACGGTTAGCAAAGGACCTTTTCGGTTCGGATGACCCCCTCGGGAAAGAGATCCCATTTGCCAGCCAACATGGCAAACCCCGAGTTGTTGGAATCGTTAAAGATTTCCGGAAATCGGGGGAGTTCTCCCAACCTGTGAATTATATGATTTCGCGCATCAAGTCCAACGACACGACCGAACTCAATTTGTGGGACATCCTCATTAAAGTGAAACCCGGCACCACCGCTGCATTTCAGGAGCGGCTCGTCAAAACAATGGAGACGGTAGCAAAGAACTGGACCTTCGACGTGGTACGCCTCGAACACGAGCGGGAATCCGATTTCAAACTTCGCCTTGCTCCTCTTATCGCCGGGGGACTTATAGCAAGCTTTCTGTTGATCATGGTCGCGCTCGGACTCATCGGCGTTCTCTGGCAAAACGTTTCCCAGCGGACGAAAGAAATCGGTCTGCGCCGCGCCATGGGCGGCACGGCACAGCATGTATATCGTCAGATTCTTGGAGAACAGTTCGTCATCACCACACTCGGCGTTCTCGTCGGATCGATACTGGTGATGCAAGTACCGCTCCTTGATCTCATCGGGTTTATTCAACCCGGGACTTACATTGCCGCACTGACGATCTCGCTCATCCTCATGTATGCCCTCACCTACCTGTGTAGCCTCTTTCCAAGCTGGCTCGCGATGGACATCGAGCCGGCGGAAGCACTACATTACGAATGACGCGGTCGGCATTTCATTGCAATGACAGAGGTCGACTCGATTGTCCATCCAGCATGGGGCGCAGCAGAATCAATATGCCAATCCCGATCAGCGAAGCCGCCAATCCCAAAAGGCCTCCCTCTGGTCCAAAGGGTCCGCCCGTTATCCAATCCTGTCCGCGCTGTTGTATGTGAACGATGGTCGCAATTTCCGGGTCGCCACTGACGGGAAATCCGAACACCCAGCCTTGACAAAGATTCCATGCCATATGAAGCCCGATGGACATCGCTAATTGGCGCGTCAACATATATGCGACAGCGAACATTGCACCATTGATAACCAGATTGACGGTGCTTATCAAACTTGCGTTTGGATTTTGAATGTGAAGCATGCCAAAGAAAGCTGAAGACAAAAAGATCGCCATAACCCATGTCGGCTTCTCACCAAGTCCCCGAACGCCAAGCAATCCCTCTCTGAGGTTCGTGATATGATACCCCCGGCTGATTGCTTCCTCATAAATGCCAACGCAAGAGGCTTTGATGACAGGATACAAGTTTGCGAACCACCACGGCAGCGCGGCGTCTGATCGATGAAAGTAGTCAGTAATGTCTACCCAGCCGGCGAAGATTTCAATTAAGAAAATGAACACTATCAACAATGATCCGACCGTAATGCCAAGAAAATATTGTTTCCACCATGATGCATTAAGGCGAAATCCAAAATCGACAAACTTCCGATGGTCGAGCCATCGTGCGGCGACGAAAAGACTCGACAAGACAAGGAGGGTCATCAAGATACCGACGATAACATCCATGATTTTGTCGAAAAGTTCCGGCGAGCACTGGATCGATCCAGACTTCAGGAGCCACGTCGCGGCTTCGGTTAAACCAACGACCGGCAGTGCGACAATAACAACCATGATCAACGCCTGAACGAGTATTCGCCAGAGCGCACGATAGCGTTGTTCTTCAGGGTTAAGAAACAAGGTATTCATCTAGACTTGATTTTTCTTTTGCTATCTTAGACACGATAATAGCCTACAAGGTTTCAGTCAGGAATCGTTAGTATTGCATTTGATCCATGGATCAGCTAATTTGGATAAGCTTATGAGCACCACAATCCTCATCGTTGATGACGATGCTTCCATTATCACCTCACTTGCACTCTTACTGAAGCAGGCGGGGTACCAATCGCGTACCGCAACATCGCCGGCTCAAGCACTTGACGAACTAAAGAGCAACTCTATTGAACTTGTCTTACAGGACATGAACTTCTCCCGCCAAACGACGGGTGAGGAGGGTCTTTCACTCCTTCAACAGATCAAGTCGCTGCAACCCAACCTTCCTGTGATTCTGATGACTGCGTGGGGGTCGATCTCCCTGGCAGTGAAGGGCGTCAAAGCCGGTGCACACGATTTCATTACGAAACCATGGACGAATGAACAATTGCTCCAATCGATCCGTACGACGCTCAGCCTCGTTGCCGCCTCCACGAACGGACGACCGACATCTCCATCTCGCGAAGAACTGGATAAACAGTACGACTTCCAAAGCATCGTTGGTCGAAATCCGAAATTGTTGAACATCCTGCAAACCATCAGCAGGGTAAGCACAACCGACGCTTCTGTTCTCATAACGGGCGAGAGTGGCACGGGGAAAGAACTCATCGCGGAGGCAATCCATAAGAATAGTTACCGGAAGGACAAACCGTTCGTCAAAGTGAACTTGGGGGGAATTTCACAAACGTTATTCGAGAGTGAAATGTTCGGTCACGTCAAAGGCGCCTTTACCGATGCGCGGCAGGATCGTAAGGGTCGCTTCGAAATAGCACACGGGGGTACTATCTTCCTCGACGAGATCGGTGATCTCGATGCGGCATGTCAGGTGAAGCTCCTGCGCGTCCTGCAGGATCGCACATACGAAGTTCTCGGCTCTAGCGAAACTCGGACCGTTGACGTCCGAGTCATCTCCGCTACGAACGCAAACCTGCCAGAGATGATCGAGGCAGGGGAATTCCGTGAGGACCTGCTCTATCGGCTCAACCTTATTGCCCTCCATGTGCCGCCGCTCCGAGAGCGTCGCGACGACATACCACCCCTCGCAAATCACTTTCTTTTGAACATCGCCAATATCTATCGACGAAACAACTTCACGATTAGTGAGAGCGCCATGAAGTGGCTGCAGCATCTTCCCTGGCACGGCAATATCCGTCAACTCAAACAAGCTATCGAACGCGCTGTGCTGATGACACCGAAGGACATCCTTGAGATCGACGACTTCAGCATGCCACTGACGATGGACTCCAACGACCTTGTGAAGAATTCGCTTCCTACTGCCGGAAGCATGACGCTCGAGGAGATCGAACGAGCCATGATCACGCAGTGTATGCAGCAGTTCGGCGGGAATATCAGCAAGGTCGCCGAGGCGTTGGGCTTGAGTCGTGCAGCATTATATCGCCGACTGGAGAAGTTCGGAATCTCACCGTGAGTCTCCGCCGGAAGTTTGTCGCTTACCTGCTTTTTATCCATCTTATATTCGCTGCGGTTGTTATCTATCTCCTGTGGGACCACCGCATCTGGCTACTTGCCGTCGAAGTGTTCTTTCTCCTCTCATTTATCATGGCGCTCAAAATATTTCAGGGGCTCTTTCAACCACTAGAGCTGATCACCTCGGGTGTCGAGTTTATGAGAGATGGCGATTTCACAACGCGCCTCCGGGAACTCGGACAGCCGGAAATGGATACGCTCATCGGTATCTACAACCGGATGGTCGATCATTTACGAGCTGAACGTGTTCGGATGCAGGAACAACATTACTTTCTTGAAAAGATCCTCAGCGTTTCACCCTCTGCCATCGTCACGCTCGATTACGATGAGAAAGTATCGTTTGCGAACCCAGCCGCTGAGTCGGTCCTGCAGCATCCCCTTAACGAGTTAAAGGGAAAAAGATTAGGGGATCTGGCACCTCCATTCACCAAAACGATGGATGAGCTCGCCATAGGACATTCTATCATCATTCCTCTGCGTGGCATCCGGAAGCTCAGGTGTTACAAATCCCACTTTCTAGACCAAGGGCATCCGCGAACATTCTATATAATCGAAGAACTGACGGAAGAGCTCCGCCAGACCGAACGGGCTGCTTATGAAAAACTGATTCGCATGCTATCACATGAAGTGAACAATTCTCTCGGGGCGGCAAATTCTCTCCTTCACTCTTGTTTACACTACAAGGATCAAATACGGACGGAAGACAGAGTTGATTTTGAAACTGCTCTCACGGTCGCGATTGTACGCACTGAACATTTGAATTCGTTCATGAAGAGCTTTGCTGATATTGTCAAGTTGCCGCTGCCGCGGCGACAATTTACCGATGCACGAACACTCCTGCAGAATTTGGTCTCTCTGCTCAGCACAGAGTTGACGCGCAGAATGATCCGGGTGGTCTGGGATGTACAGACTGAGATGGAGCCCGTCCAGATGGACGAGCAACAGATGGAACAAGTTTTCCTGAATGTCTTCAAAAATGCTATGGAAGCGATCGATATTGACGGGGCAATTACAATACGGCTTGGGAAGTTAAATCGGAAGAATTTTGTATCAATTGAGGACACCGGCTGCGGCATCAATGAAGAGACCAGACGGCATCTTTTTACTCCGTTCTTCAGCACCAAGGAGAACGGACAGGGCATCGGGCTCACCCTTATCCAGGAAATCCTCAGCCAACACAAATTTGAGTTCTCACTCGAAAGCACTCCACTACAGCCGACGCGTTTCACGATCCTCTTTTGTTGACAGTCTTCTCTCGAAGCATAACTTCGCTATTGAAGAATGACCTTGTGCAACTCTCCTCGTTTGGTGATCTGACCCCACCCTCCTTTCTCTTAATCCGTTCAAGATGATTTCCCCCTGAAAGTATTTATCAATTCAAGTTTCTATATATTGTAATTTTACGCTTTCCTTTGTACATTCTGACAAGATCAACGAAGGAGATCTTTCTATATTGAATACATGGTGAAACGATGAATGTTCTTATTGTCGACGACGAGGTATCATTCAGATTACTTGTCAAAGATTATCTCGTCGATGAAGGCTTTACCGTAGTTCTAGCTGAGAACGGTGAGGAAGGGATAGAGAAACTTAGAAAAGAAAAGATCGATATCGTTATCTCGGATTTGCATATGCACGGAATGGACGGTATAAAATTTTGTTCTGTAGCAAGGGAAATTCCAAGATTTCAGAGTATTCCTTACCTCTTCGTTTCTGCCTACGGCGATGAGCACACGTTTGGACTATTGAGCTCGCTCAAGAACAGCGCTTTTTTAAGTAAGGGTCGCCCGATGAACGAACTGGTCGCTATGATTCATCATCTTACAACTCCTGTGGACCAAGGAGGGGGTTTTTCTCCTTCTGATGTGCCCATGGAACCGTCAACAAAAGAAACGCAGGCAAGGGAGGCTTCGACGAATGATACCATCAGCAAAAATAAGAGTCCTGAGCATTCTCGTATTCTTGTTGTCGACGATGATGAGGCTTTCAGAATTCTTCTGAGCGATATGCTTGGTAGAGAAGGATATGTTGTGATCACTGCGTCTGATGGACAAGAGGCGATTGAGCTCGTTCGGAATCAGAGTTTCGATCTTGTCTTACTTGATATCGTGATGCCAAATGTTTCCGGTTTTGGAGTATTGATGTTCATCAAGGAGAATGCACCTTCCATTAAGGTAATAATGCTGACTGCATATTCAGAACTCAAGCTCGCCGTTGAATGCAAAGAATTCGGCGCTGATGATTTCATCGGTAAACCTTTTATGCGTCCAGATTTACTTAATACCATCAAAAAAGTGCTCTCCGGATAAACGAAGGATTCCGATGTCAAAAACAATGACATGCAGGAAATCTCATTCACCCACGTTTGGTTACATATGCGGTTATTTACCTTTTCCATGAGTGGGGCACGCAGAAAAACACAGCAGCCCCGCCAACTGACGGGGCTGCTTGATGTATCTTTAGTATAAGGAAAGCTTACACGCGGCTAATGTTGTATGCGCGCTTACCTTTCTGTTCCACTTTTTCTTCGAACTGTACATTGTCGCCTTGAACCAAGACGTCTCGAAATCCAGTGTTCTTCACATTGCTCTTATGGAAAAAGATCTCCTCCCCTTTCTCTGTGGTAATAAATCCAAAGCCCTTCACCGGATTATAAAATTTCACTGTTCCTTGAGTCATATGCCCCTTCTCCTGTTAATGAAGATGATTAAAAAAACCCCAGCCAGCGTAACGAACCGGCTGGGGTTCAATATGTCGAGTTGCAGAATTAAATCTTCTGCACGTTTGCTGCTTGCAACCCCTTCGGTCCTTTTTCAACGTCGAACTGGACTTTGTCGCCCTCGTTCAAGGTCTTGTAGCCATCGCCGACAATTGCCTTGAAATGGACGAACACATCTTCGCCGTTCTGGCGTGAAATGAAGCCGTAACCCTTGGCTCCGTTGAACCATTTCACAGTGCCCTGCTCCATGGAGTGTATCCTTTCAAAAAAAGTTGATAAAAATGTACCCGAGGCTCCGCTCCGCTGAAGAATAATACCGAAGCATTCTCTCCAGCTAGGCCAGATCTTTTTGGCTTTTTACGCATCAACTCCACTGTGGATGTGGTGACCATCTGCACGATTTTCTACCCTCGCCGTTTTGATCATCAAACAGTGACGCTTATGCTTGCGATGACGCACCTCGTGGAACGGTCAATGGAAGCTGAACCAAACACGGGGATTACATCTGCAGCTACAACGTAAAAGCGTGGCAACGCCACCCCTTTCAGGAAAGTTATTATCCCTGGGGGACAAAAACGGTGTACTGTTATTTGGCATTGCAAGATACTAAATTTCCATGCTTAGGTCAAGGGGAATTTTCAATCGTTCAAAATCTTAGAAATCTTCTCAAAAACACTGAAATTCAGAGGACATTTCCTGCCGCCCGTGACGAATGTGTAGACGTTTTGGCGCGTTGGTGAATGCTTGATTTTAGAGTGGAAATATTCGTACTTTGATTTTCCAGGATAGAGATTCAGCGATGAGGTTCGTTGTTGACTCTATATTTTTGTTAAGAGGAAAACTCGCTCGCTGGTTTCGGATTCTAGGATGCGATATCATGTATGATCCCTCGGAATCACTGAACAATCTCCGCGGGAAAGTCGATCATCCCGATGCGATGGTTCTGACGCGTCGAACTTCTCGCCAGGAGGTTAAGCATCTGAAAAAAGTTTTATCATACAAAGTGAAAGACGTAGAATATGATTTTTGAAAGGAGCGCACGATGGAGCTGAAGACCGTCACAATCGAAAAACCCGCTGAGATGAACTTCATCCTGGGTCAGTCGCACTTCATCAAGACCATCGAAGACATGTATGAAGCTATAGTTTCCACCAATCCAAGTATGAAATTTGGTCTCGCCTTCAGTGAATCGTCGGGACCAGCATTGGTGCGCTTTGTGGGCAACGACCAGAAGCTGATCGATATCGCAACGAAGAACGCGATGAGCCTTTCTTGCGGACATTGCTTTATCATTTTCATGGAGAGTGGATTTCCGATAAACATACTGAACACGATCAAAAACGTCCCGGAAGTATGTACGATCTATTGCGCGACGGCAAATCCCGTTGAAGTGATCATCGCCGAATCGACCCAAGGGAGAGGAATCCTCGGCGTCATCGACGGTATCAAGACGAAAGGGATTGAGACTGCAAGCGATATCCGGACACGAAAAGAGTTCTTGAGAAAGATCGGCTATAAGCTGGGATAAGCTTCGGCATTATGATCATAGCCTGAGATCCATATTCGTCAGATTTCCTTGCAGCATTGAACATTATTTTACCACGACAACCGCCATCAGAAGGAAGTTTCATGAAACCATTTACTCTCCTATTCGTTCTTTTATTGACTGCACATGCCCAGCAGACGTCGTCGTCCATCCCGCCGCCAAAACAAATACTTGGCTACGAGCTGGGCGATCGGTTCAGTTCACACGCACGGATCGAGCGATACATTCTCGCAATACGAGATGCCGCAAGCGATCGGGTCCGTGTAATCCCCTATGGAGAAACATATGAAGGAAGAACCCTCTACCTGGTCGTCGTTAGTTCACCTGAAAATCTGAATCATCTCGACGACATCAAGGCGAATATTCACAAGCTCTCAGACCCGCGGGCAACATCAGACGGTGAGGCCGAACGCATCATCGGATCTTCCCCTGCGATCGCGTGGCTTTCATACGGCGTCCATGGCAATGAAGCCTCCAGTCCAGAAGCAGCATTGAGTGTTTTGTATCAGTTAGCTTCGCGGACCGATGCCGAGATGATGACGCTCCTAAAAAATCTTGTCGTTGTCATTGATCCACTGTTGAATCCTGATGGACATGAACGGTATGTGAATTATGAAACAACGCGTTCCGGTGTCAAACCGATCGATGACAAGAATGCCGTCGAGCACAACGAAGACTGGCCCTCCGGAAGAACAAATCATTACTTCTTTGACCTGAACAGGGATTGGGCATGGCTCACACAGCGCGAAAGTCAAGCTCGCATCATGGCCTATCAGGAATGGAAGCCCCAGGTACATGTCGATTTCCATGAAATGGGTTACAACAGTTCCTATTTTTTCTTTCCGGCATTCAAACCAATCAACAAGAATTTTCCCAAGAACACAGTTGAATGGGGCGAGATCTATGGTCGAGCCAATGCGGCAGCTTTTGATAAGCAGGGGTGGAGTTATTGGAGTGGCGAATCATTCGACCTTTTCTATCCCGGCTACGGCGATTCGTGGCCCTCGTTGAACGGTGCCATCGGGATGACATACGAGCAGGCAGGTCAGGTTGGGGTCAGCGTCAAACGATCGGATGAAACAATACTAACGTTGAAGGACCGACTTGAGCATCATGCGGCGACATCCCTTGCGACACTGAAGGCAACCGCCGATAACCGCGAGAAACGCTTGCGCGACTTCTACCAATTCTTCAAGCAAGCAATTTCGGAAGGCATATCGGGCCCGGTGAAGGCATTTATTGTTAACCCGGCAAAAGATCCCTCTCGCGCCGCGAAGATGATCTCCCTTCTCAGCAAACAAGGTGTTGAAATTTCGCAGGCACAAAGAGAATTCTCCGTCGATGGATTGAGCACCTATTTCTCGAAGACGACAACCTCAAAACAATTCCCTCCAGGTAGTTACATCATCCCACTGAGTCAACCAGCCAAGCGACTTATCATGTCGTTAATGGAACAAGAACC
>JACOSX010000157.1 GCA_016178625.1 Ignavibacteria bacterium | reverse complement strand
TTTAAAATTCCATTTTCGGAATCGCTCGCTGGCATTAAGCAAGCTTTTTTCGATTTTGTTTTTGCTCAATCACAAATCGATGCGCTGCTCAAGATTTGCATCATTATCGTCGCAGCATTTCTTTTGAAGAATTTCTTCGGCTACATGCAATCGTTTCTGATGAATTATGCTGAGGAAGGAGTTATCAAAGACTTGCGGAACGCACTCTATCGACATCTCCATGATTTGCCCCTTGGGTATTTTTCCAATGAACGCACCGGGAGGTTAATATCCCGCATTACGAGTGACGTGACGATCATTAATGGGGGTGTCAGCGCGTTTTTCGTCACGCTTATTCGCGAGCCACTGCTGATATTCGTTTTCCTGGGCTTGGCTTTTACGCTGAGCTGGAAGCTGACAGTCATTGCGCTTCTTGTGTTTCCCTTCGCGTTGTCGATCATCAGTTTCATCGCAATTCGCTTACACAAAGAGCGGGGGATTACTCAGGAACGCTTGGCAGATATTACTTCGGTGGTGCAAGAGACAATCTCTGGTGTCAAAGTTGTCAAGGCATTTGGAATGGAAGAATTCGAGAATAAGAAATTTATGCGACATACTCACCGCTACTTCTCCTCTCTCATCAAGTTAACACGTATGCGTGATCTTGCCTCGCCGATGACCGAGCTCCTCAGCGTAGCGGCTGGTGTGATTATTATTTGGTATGGCGGAAAACAAATCCTCATTGAACACAGTCTGAATGCAAGTGAATTTCTAAGCTTCCTCTTCATTATTTTTCAGGTTATGCCACCCGTCAAGGAGCTTACCAATGTGAACAACAGGATCCAAGAAGCGAGCGCGGCGGGCAAACGGATATTTGAAATTCTAGATACCCAACCCTCGATTCGTAACGCTCCGGATGTTAAGCTGCTTCCCGATTTTAGGTCTTCCATTGATTTCGATGGAGTGGATTTTTCATACAATGGGGGGGGAGACGGCGTCCTTCGAAGCATCACGCTGACAATCAGTAAAGGTGAAGTAGTGGCGATCGTCGGTCCCAGCGGGAGCGGGAAGACAACGCTCGTCGATTTAATTCCGCGATTTTATGACCCCACCGCTGGATCCATTCGTGTCGATGGAATGAACTTGAAAGACATTGACGTTCAATCCCTTCGGAAAAAAATTAGCATTGTTACGCAAGAAACGATCCTCTTTAATGACACAGTGCGGAACAACATTGCGTATGGGTTGGATGACTGCCCGATGGATCGGGTGGTTGCCGCAGCGAAAGCGGCAAACGCTCACGACTTCATCACGGCGATGCCACTCCAATACGAAAACATGGTGGGGGAGCGAGGAGTCAAACTTTCGGGTGGTGAACGCCAACGTCTTTCCCTTGCGCGTGCAATTCTGAAAAACCCACCGATCCTGATACTCGACGAGGCAACCTCAGCACTGGACACAGAATCGGAAATTCTCGTGCAGGAAGCGATCGACCATCTCATGTCGGGACGGACTTCAATCGTGATTGCACACCGCCTCTCGACTGTCCAACACGCCAACCGCATCATCGTGCTCGATCAGGGGCGCATTGTTGAAGTCGGAAAGCATGCAGAATTGATAGCGAACCCCAACGGACTGTACCGAAAATTATATGAACTGCAATTCCGCGTGTAAGTATGGTAGACGCCCTGGCTGATCGCGCCGATAGCTCACTGCTGCACTCGTTTCTTCGCCCCATCGTCTTTTATGCAATGCTACTCGCGATTGTTGCGGTGACGTTCTCCGTCGCGTTGTCTTCCATAGCTATGGGAACTGCGATTGTCCTGTGGCTCTATCTTGTTCTCAGCTCAAAAGGGAAGGCATTTCTACGAACTCCGCTTGATTTTCTGTTTCTTCTATATCTCATCGGCGAATTCATCGCGAACATCTTCTCGGTCGATCCGGCAAGCTCATGGTACAATACCAAGCGATTCTTCTTGATGTCACTTGTCTACCTCACGTTGACATCTCTTGATACGGAGAAAAAATTCAGGATTTCCCTTCTCTCATTGGCAGTGGTTGCTTCAGTTCTCTCACTGGTGGAAGTATTTTCGCTCTCGTCGGTCGGCGGACACTTCGTCCGCGTTTCTCTCTTCCAATATTTTCTTACGGAAGGGGGGATAAAGATGTTCGTGATGATCTTGTTGCTTCCATTTCTGATTCATCCCTCGACACCAAGGAAATGGAAAATATATTCACTGGTCTGCATGATTCCCTTGTTGATCGGTCTTGTGCTCACGCAGACTCGAAGTGCGTGGCTGGGGTTTATCGCAGGAGTTTTCACGATTGGAATCATGAAAAATAAAAAAGTAATCATCGCTCTGCTAATTCTTATTGTAGTTTTCCTTTTGGTTGCACCGCAAGATTTCCGGACAAGAGCTGCGAGTATTTTCGATCCGACCATGTCATCCAACATTACACGCATCCATATGATCACCACCGGCTGGAGAATGTTTCTTGATCGGCCGATTGCCGGGTGGGGAGACATAGACTTGCGGCAGTACTATGTCGCCTATATCACCCCGCTAGACGATGCGGAAGGTGGACACCTCCATAATAATATCATGCAACTTCTGGTGACGTTGGGGATTATTGGCTTTGTCGCAATTGTGGCTGTCTTTGTTGCGATCTTCAAGTTGGAGTTTGCCGCGGCGCGATCGTTGGCGGGTCACTGGCTCTACGGCAGTGCGGCGCTTGGATGTTTTGCGGCGTACATCGGATTTCAGGTGAGTGGGTTGTTTGAGTGGAACTTTGGTGACCATGAAATCGCCGTTCTCCTCTGGTTCACGGTCGGGCTGGCGCTCGCTTCTCAACGCTTGTATGAAGGATATTCCTCCTCGAAATTATCGTGAACGAGACGCGCCAAAATCTTTCCGTCATCATCATCACGCACAACGAAGAACAAAACATCGTCGAATGTTTACAAAGCGTTGCGTGGGTAGATGATATCGTTGTCGTTGACTCGCAGAGTAGCGATCGAACAGTGGACCTTGCCCGCAAGTTCACGCCGAAGGTGTTGACAACCCCCTGGATGGGGTACGCTGCTGCGAAAAACTTTGCCTTAGAGAAAACGAAGAATGAGTGGATCTTCTGGCTCGACGCAGATGAACGAGTCCCAAACGAATTGTCGGCTGAGATTCAGGACATTCTGAAACATCAAACAGAATCGGCGTCTGGTTACGAAGTTGCCCGGCGAGCATATTTCCTCGGGAGGTGGATCAAGCATTGCGGTTGGTATCCTGGATACGTTGTCCGACTATTCAGGAAGGATGGTGCGAAGTTCGACACATCCCGCGTGCACGAGAAATTGGAGATCCGAGGGACCATCGGTCGATTGCGTAACGACTTGCTCCATTACACGGATGACAATCTATTCCACTATCTGGCGAAATTCAATCGATACACGACGCTGGCTGCCGAAGACCTGCGACACGGAGGAAAGAAATTCTCAATATACGACATCATTGTCCGTCCATCATATTTATTTTTCAAGATGTATTTCATCCGGCTAGGTTTTCTCGATGGCATGCACGGGTTGGTTCTTTCACTCCTCTCAGCAGCGTACGTCTTTTGCAAGTATGCAAAGCTGTGGGACTCGACTCATGCCGAGAGACCTTGAATGCTGAAGAGATTGTGCTGCTGTTCATGGTTGATTTTCAGTGTCAATTTTCCTACTATCTCTAACAATATACATATGCCATGGGAACAATCGAAAAAAACGAACTCCTTCTTACTCAGCTCATCTTGATGTTTCAGACGGCTGCGCTCCAGCAGATGGGCAAATTAAAGAGTCCTATCTCGGACAACATAGATCAAGATCTCCAGCAGGCTCAAATCTCCATCGATATGCTTGAGATGCTTCACGCGAAGATGAAGGGGAGCCTCACACAGGACGAAGAGCGAATGTTCTCGGGTGTTCTGAAAGAGTTGAAGCTGAACTACGTCGATGAGGTAGCGAAAGTTCAGAAATCATCTTCGTCGCAGACCTCGAGTGCCCCGCCGATCGAACCTACTCACGCCTCATGAAGTTTGGCATCTTCGGAAATATCGATAAACCGGTGATCGTGGAAGTCACCACGACGCTGTTCTCTTATCTTCGGGAGAGAAATCATTCGTTCGTGATTCACGATATATTGGGGAATTGGCTAAACAACCAGAACGCCACCCCGAAACTCGATCAATCGCTTTTGCTGAGGGTGGATGACCTCCCACGCGCGTGCGATCTTCTGATCTCACTCGGTGGTGATGGAACGACGCTGGCGGCGGCTCGAATGGTGGGAACGAACGGGATACCAATTCTTGGGGTGAATCTCGGAAAACTCGGATTTCTTGCAGAGGTATCGATCGATGAATTGAAAGAGTGCCTCGATCAAATCATCCGCGGTGATTACTCCATTGACGAACGAATGATGTTAACTGCCATTGCGAAGAGTGACGGCAAAGTATATCACGCCCTCAATGAAATTGTGGTGGATCGAGGAGAATCTCCGCGAGTGATCGATCTTGAAACATACGTCAACAACGATTATCTGGTGACGTATGCCGCCGATGGGATCATCATCGCAACGCCGACCGGGTCGACGGCGTATTCACTCGCGAGCGGAGGACCGCTGGTCGCGCCTCAGAGCAAGGTTATAACAATCAATCCGATTTCTCCGCACACCCTAACCGCCCGCCCGGTCATTATTCCCGACACAAGCACCATCAAGGTTGTAGCGCACGCGGGGACGAAGCGTGTTCACATCACTGCAGATGGGCAAGTGGAGGGCTTCTACGAAACCCCGGCAGAGTTCACAATCCAAAAGGCTCCATACGTTATCAAGTTGGTGAAACGGAAGAAGCGCACATACTACGATCTTCTCCGGACAAAACTGCTCTGGGGAAAAGATCTCCGCATCGACCCTGATTCGCATACATAAGAACAGGCGTCATTGCTCTGCCTGTCTGCCGATCTTGTTGGGATATGAGCACTATCCCGATGCAGGTAGTGTCCTTGTTTCATCAAATCATCGACCCCGGATTTTCCCCTCATTCCCCCCCCCAGAAGGGGTCACTTCCCCGGAGGGGTCCTTCGGACGTGGCGACACGAGTTGTTCAGGGTGACTTCATGTAATTAAGACATTCTACACAGTTAGTAATTGATCGGGCGTTTGCGTATCTTGTACGGTCAAATAACAGTACACCGCTTGTGTAGTCCTGCTGATGAACCGTACGAATCCCTCCAAGGTCGCAACGCCATCATTCAGATAAACTTGTTGGCGTACACCTTGCCCGGCGGTTGAGCCGGGTCGATACAATACACGAAAGGACGTGTTCCATGGAAAAAGGAACAGTCAAATGGTTCAATGCAGCAAAAGGGTTCGGATTCATTTCTCGCGCAGGAGGCGAAGATGTTTTCGTTCACTTCAAGGAGATTGTCGGCGACGGGTATAAGAGCCTGAACGAGGGTGATGCTGTGCAGTTCGAGGTCACAACGGGTCCCAAGGGACTTCAGGCGACGAACGTCTCCAAGGTCTAACATTGGAACTATTTTCTAGTAACAACAAACCCTGCTCACAAGGCGGGGTTTTGTGTTTGGGAGGGTCAAAGTTCACGTTGCTTGGATTGATGCGTCACGGAGACGCGCCGAGATGTTTCAACAGCGACGTGGTATTCCCTGAAGATGACAGCACAGAACAAGCGGTTCAGGATGGTGCAGTAATCATACACAGCCACGGTCATGCCACAGTATGCTTATTAAAGAGAGGGACTCTATTCGGCAGCCCTAGGGTTTGGTGGAAGGAAGTCTTGAATTCTCGGTAGTACCCCCTTGAACGGCGCTTGACCGAGGCTTCCTCGCAACAGCAACGGAACTCCGTTCGGCGCGTTTCTGTAAAGTACAACCATTGAAGCAATTCCTTCATATCCGAGACCCCATTTCGGACTGATTGCTAGGCAAAGATCAACCAATCTCCTTTTGATCGAGGCATGGAAACGAGTACAGTTCGGATGCAATGGCCTTTCACCCTTTCCGTGCACGTGTTCAGAGAGCGACTCTACACCCCGCTTACCCAATTGATAAATTGCCTCTTCACAAATTGAGGGAACGATCAGGAATTCTGAAAAGGTACCAACAATATGTTGTATCACAAAATCTCTTGCTCTACAAAACTGATCCCCAGTGCCGACAAAGTCATCGACGTAAACAATAGCTCCTTCGCCCAGCTTATTTGTAGTCTCATTTAGACCGTAGATATCTTTGGAGTCAGCGAATCTGCATCCGCGTCGTTCGAGAAGTTCAGCTTCCTTAAGTGTGTTGAGCATGAGTGCACTGCTGCTACCTGCTTCATCAATCTGAACATACACAATGTTCTTGGGCTGTAGCCCATCTCGTGCAAGTCGTTCAAAGAGCACCTTGTTCTGATTGACCAATCTCCTTCTCGTCTCCGATTCGCTGACAAACACAACATGCTTAAGCAACAACCGAAGATGTTTTCGGTCTGCTTTGTCGAATTGCTTGAGCCATTCATCAATCGAGGCAAATGTCACTGGTTGTGGCCTATAATCACGCAGCTTTCTGACTGCGAGAAAAGAGGCCCAAGAGTCTAATAGCATCAGCCATCATCCTCTTCTGCGTTAGGATCAGTTCCCTCCAGCTTGTTCCTCAATTTCTCTGCAAACTCGATTACCCGCTCTAATGCCTTGATAACTTCCTTTCTATTCAAGGCATAGTCAATCTTGAGTCTCTTAATCTGGCTAACGAAGTCCTCACATGCAGCAACTGCCCCTTGCACCCTTCTGTTGTCCACAACGAACTCATCAAATGCACGTCTTGTTTCAAGATCTTCATCGAGTACGTAGTCGCGCAATCTCTGTAAAACGGTTTTTTTGGTTGCATCATCAGCAACATCATAAGCTTCCATGATCCGCCGAAAGTGAATGACGCTCTTGATTTTCTTCGCCCGGTACTTGGTGACTAGCTTATCTAGGATACCCCATCTACCATACTGATCGTATAGCTTACTTAATTCATTCTCGCAAAGATCCAAGACTGGATATACTTCAATCCAAAAATTTGAGGGGATACGTGTCTTGGGATCTGGATCCAGAGACATTTTTTGATGCCGTTCAGGAAAAGCCAATAGTACCTTGCATCTTTCAATCTGTGGTTCACTAAGCCCAGTAAGTCTAAACAGAGATACATTCTCTGTTGAACTGACCCCTTTGCGCCGGACGGTAAGAATGGTTAAGTTGGGCGGAAAGGAGAATCGTGGTTATGGGTCGACGGCGATTTACAAAGGAATTGAAGATAGAAGTTGTCCAAGAGGTAGAGTC